>CAYVDB010000009.1:0-23122 GCA_964450705.1 uncultured Candidatus Saccharibacteria bacterium
AGAGCACACTTGACCCACACTCCCGTTCGCGTGCGCATAAAACCCCGCTCGCAAGGACGAAAGGGATGCGAGCGGGGCTCCCTTAAGTCGTATTTATTCTTAGCGGGTGTCTTTGTCATTTTATTTAACGAAAAAATCTAGCGATTTTTTATAAAGTTTTGCAAACTCTTTGAGTTGCAAAACATCAAAGCGTCTCTGTCCGGATTCTATTTTTGAAACATAGGATTGAGTTCTCCCAAGCTTTTCAGAGACCTCAATCTGACTTAAACCAGCGTCAAGACGTGCTTTTTTCAAGTGTTCTACTATTTTCTTATGATCTTCCTGATAAATCGCTCTTGGCATATACACATATAATAATATTCCATTGTGTATTATTCCAAATTGCCATATAATTAGATTGCCCGACCGAGCCCCGTTTCCACATTCAATTCAAAAAAAATCCCCCCAAAAAAATATGAAAAAGCATGGGGGCAGAAACAGGGCGAGGGCGGAGCGCCGGAGCGAAGCGGAGGCGCTTGGGCGTTCAGTCCGCATCGGGGTTCTCGCGAAAATATGTTCGAACTTTTTCTAACAAACACAGCAGAACTAAATGACTCTCGGAGTCGAGCGGCGCGCGGAGCGCGCCGCTCGGATCGAAAAATTCCGAGGGGTATCTAAGCTTGCTGGCCGTCTCGTGTTAGAACTGTGTGGTTCATTACGGAGTAAGGTTATTTTAACACTTTTTTGGAATTACGAACGAAGGGTCTCGGGCGAACAAGATTACAGGTATCCTTTTAATTGTTCTGTAGTTTCTTCTATGAAATCCTGGTCAGGGTTTTCTTTTTTTGTTTCGTCGTATATAGAAGTTAAACAATGTATTGCATCCAAGACATTATTATTAGGTCGACTTCCAAATCTTGTTTCTATAAAATGAGACAGATCATTATTTTCAATTGCTTCCAAAACTGCTGTTCTGTCCTCCGACAATTGCTTTTTCTCATCATCAGTCCATTCTCCACCTAAAGTTGCTCTCATTTGGATAGTTTGGAACAAATCGCTTCCTTTTAGAAGATTCTCAACAAGGCTTCTAAAATCTGGTTTTGATTCCATCCCCATCATTCCTTCTTGACTCATATAAATTTAAATTATTTTTATTAAAACTGTGCGTCTCGAGCGCTGCACGAGTTGGCTGCCGGTCAGGGACTCGAACCCCAATACCCTCCTCCAAAGGGAGGTGTCCTACCATTAGACGAACCGGCAAATTATTTGAGTTAGCTTATCAAAAGAAACGCAAAAAAAGAACCCCGCACCGTACTTAAACTTTCTTTTCAAAAAAGCGAATAAAGAAAAGCTCAATAGGAAGAACGGGCTCGAAGGACTTCCCCATTTCCCCATATGCAGATAAAAGTCCGGAAAGAAGAGCTGAAGATATCCCTGTATTTTCTTTTAGAATGGATTCGAGTTCATCAATATCTTCTGAAGTGAGTACGTCTTTTAGAAAGCTCTTTGCATCAGACGTACTTTTCAGAAGAAGCGCGAAGCGTAATTGCTCAAGTAGTAACTTAATAAATATTTTCATGTCACCTCCAGTATGAAGCGCTTCATGTAAAACTTTGAGGGCATCATCTTCGTTACTTAAAGAAAGCGCTCGAAGACACCTGATGACAAGCTCTCTTTTTGGCGCTCCTGTTACCAGCTCTACTTCTTCCAAAGATATTTTTTTATCAGAGCTGAAAGATAATACCTTCTCAAGCATTCCATTCATATCTCGAAAAGACCCGTCACCTAAAAGCGCGATTAGTTCAGCTGCTTTTGGATCAAGAATTACTCCTTCATTTTTTGCGTTTACGATGGCGAGATCTTTGAGATCTTTTCTTGATGGTTTTCGAAATTGAAATACCTGACATCTAGAAAGAACTGTCTCTGGGACCTTATCAAGCTCAGTTGTTGCAAGCATAAAAATCACATGCTCTGGAGGCTCTTCGAGAGTTTTCAAAAAAGCATTCCACGCTTCTTTGGTAAGCATGTGCGCTTCATCAACAATATAAATCTTATATCGAGATTCAAACGGGAGAGTGTGCACTGATTCACGAATACTTCGTACATCATCAATGCCTCTATTTGATGCCGCATCAATTTCATAAACATCAATATCTGCAGTTTCAAGTTCTTTGGCAACAATGCGAGCAATAGAAGTTTTGCCTGTGCCTCGAGATCCTGCAAAAAGATACGCGTGCGAAACGTTGCCAAGCTTAATTGCTCCTTCCAAAACCTTCACAATGTGATCTTGGCCAACAATATCTTTAAACGTTCGCGGACGATATTTTCGGTAAAGGGCGACGTGTCTCTCTTCAGTCTTTTTCATGTACAAGCATTATATAAGAAAAGGTTTTTTAAGAAAAAGAAAACCCCCATCCTTCGACAAGCTCAGGATGGGGGTCGACACTTCTCTACTTCTTCAAGATTGTAACAAGCGAACTCGCCTCGAGAGGCAAAAGTCGCCCGTCACTTGCCCTGGCTAAGCCAATAGTGCGAGCAATTACCTGGAACCTTACATCTGCGGTGGTCGATTCAGCGAGAATCTCCACCTTGCAACCAGTTGTCGCAACGGTGACCTTTGCGTAGAGCGCGTTCGTACTCTCGCACTCAAACGCCCTAGTGACTCCTTCGTCAGCCACGACAACCACCAAAAACTCCTGGCTTTCACCCTTCTTCAGAGTGTCGGTCTTTGGGGTGATGGTGATTGAACGGACATACTTCCCGTCCTGAGGAGGGGGCTCTTCCCGCTCCACGACACGAATGTCGATGGAGTTGGTAGAGGTGTGCAATCCGTTCGTACTCACACAGGTGTACGACACCCGATAGAGTCCGGGCTGAGGAAAACCGATCTCGGAAGTAAAGAGCGCGGTCGGCTTGGAACCCGTCCACAGCGGAATCGCTGGAGACGAGCTTGCCGAACACGACTTTGCTCCAAGAGCTTCGCCAGAGACAAAGACTCCCTGGTTCACGAACGCAGTCGAGCGATTGGCCGCGAAGCGGACAACCATCTCGGTTTCCTTGGGCGGAACTAGCGCTTCAGTAACGAAGATCGTCGTTGAAGCACTTGTCGTTCCACCAGGACCCACACAAGTAACCAGAAGAGTGTAGGTTCCAATGGCAAGGCCCGACAGGGTCTGCGTACCAGAGACTGCAGCGCTTCCGTTCCAAGCACTGATCGCCGGCGTTGCCGACTTCGTGCACGATGTAGTGTTCTGGGAATTCCACGTCACCGCGGTCGTGCCACCAACTTCAAACCTTGATGGGTTCGAAACGATGGTACTGGTCGGGTTCGGTGCAGGTGGGGGCGCAGTAGCAACAACTTGAATTGTCGTAGAAGCGCTCGTTGGTCCACCGGGACCGTTACAGGCAATGAAGACCGTGTAGGTTCCAATGGCAAGGCCCGACAGGGTCTGCGTACCAGAGACTGCAGCGCTTCCGTTCCAAGCACTGATCGCCGGCGTTGCCGACTTCGTGCACGATGTAGTGTTCTGGGAATCCCACCTTACCGATGTTGTACCGCCTACCACGAAGATCGAGGGTATGGCAACGATGGAACTCGAAGAACTTGGTCCAGGAGGAGGTGGAGCTGCAACGACTTCAAGAGTCGTTGTAACTGAAACCGTACCACCTGCACCTGTGCAAGACTGGGTCAGATTGTACCGACCCACCGGAAGTCCGACGAGATTCTGAGACCCTGAGGTTACAGAAACACCGGACCATGCTGGGATAGCTGGCAAAGACGTACGCATACAGGTCGCCGTACCTACCGAAGACCATTCGGCCTTCGAACTATCTCCAACAACAATCTGCGCAGGCTTGGTAAAGAAGGTGAGGGTCGGGCTTGGGATCGCATCCGGTACCTTGGACACGACAACCACAATACGACCAGACTTGGCCGTATCAGCGGCCGCCCGTGCGCGAACACCAGAGATACCCGGAGAAACTCCAGTGATCTCGCCCGTGTTAGACACGGTCGCAATCGCAGGAGTCTCGCTCGTCCAAAGGACAGAGAGAGAAATCCCAGGTTCACCAGAAACCGCAGCTGAAGCTCGGGACTTGTCGCCAACGTAGAGACGCATCGTATCGGGCGCCACCACAATGGTCGTAGAAAGCTTGGATCGCTCCCTAACAACAACTTTGGCAGTAGCCTCCTTCGAAACACGCCCTTCACAACAGGCTACCTTGACAGTGATGTTCGTCTCGCCAACCGCAACACCAGCGATGATGCCGGTATTCGAAACAGTAGCGATCTGAACTGCACTCGACGTCCAGGTAACAGAACTGACCTTGGCGTCGTTCGGCTGCCAGGCAGCCGCAAGCTGTTTCGCCTGACCGACAAAGATCGTATCAGGTGAAATGGAAACTGAGACCACCGGATCCGGACACGGAGCGGTGATCTCTCTTGCGCTACAAGCCACAAGGGCAAGAGCGACAAGAGACGATCCAAACAACTTCCTCATGTGTGCCTCCAAGAAAAGATGAATGCGAAGTAGAGAAATGTCAGGGTACACGTTCCGTCACATACCCTGCCATAAAGAGCCTACAATGTCAATCTGTTTTTTAACAATTCAAGTATCAAAAATTATAATCGATTCCTATTTTAAATAGTTTGTAGATTTTTGTTTATAGGATTTATAGAGATACAAAAATAATTCACGATCGTGAATTATTGTTTTACGCTTTATCTAAGTTACACACTTTATAAATTTTATAAAAAGGAAAGCCCCGTAACGTACAGTTACGGGGCTGACCAGAGGTCGCCCCAGCTCTTCTTGAGCTAGAGGCGCCGGACGCCGGTTGCTCCGGGAGCCATGTTCGCCGCGAACGTCGCCGTGATCACGGTGTCCGCCGCCTTGTGCTTCATCGCGATGCCTTCGGTCTGCCGCCGGGTGCGTCTGGTCATGTGTGTCTCCTCCGCCGTAGGGAGTGAGAGGTGAAAGAGCTACCCAAACTACGGGTACTCCTAAATGTATCAAATATAGAAAATTAATCAATCCCCTTATTTTTACATGGGGATAATACTTATTACGTATAAGGGCGAGACCGTATGGTCTCGCCCTTTGCTTCTACCCTCAGTGCGAACACTGACCCAGAAGAGCCTCGGTCTGGCGCGCGAAGAGCAGATTCTCAGCCTCTTCCTGAGAAGGCCGATGCTCGTGGAAACCGAAGATCGGAGCCGCTACTCGATGCTCTGCAGAAACCCAGAGAGGAGACACTTCGAGCGCGTCTTCTTCCGCGTCTTCTTCGGCCACATCCGAATCAGGTTGGGGGACAATCATGTCACCCACGAATCGAATGTGCTCTGTTACTGGTTCGGGCGCATCGGGGTCGATCCCTCTGATGGCCCCGAGTCGCAGATCTCTCTTGATGATAGAATCCACAGCTTGTTCTGTCCCCTGCATTGATCCCCGCCTGTTACGGTGTGACATGCTTCTTCTCCCGGTAGGGTGAAATGTTCAAGTACCCTTTTATTATACCACATCTAGATTTCCTTTGTCTATAGATAGAATATAGTTTTCCACAATATCCCTGACCTCTTTAGCGTTCTTTGTTTCAAAAAGTTTAGCCCGAAGATCTGAGGCTCCATCCCATTGAGAAACATACGATTTATAATGTTTCTTCATCAAAGCAAAACTCTTTGTATCTCCGAGAATTTCTTCAAAAAAATCTGTATGCTCCATCAAAACTCTGAGTCTCTCTTCAACAGAAGGAGTTCTCCCGCTAAAAAGCCATGGGTTTCCAAAAATAGCTCTTCCAAGCATGACTCCATCAGCACCGGTCTCTTCGATTTTTTTTCGAGCATCAAAAATATTTTCCACATCTCCATTTCCGATAATCAATGTATTTGAATCAAGCTCATTTCTTATCTCAACCGCTCTTCTAACATGCTCCCATCGCGCGGGGACTTTCGACATTTCTTTCCTGGTTCGAGCATGAACAGTTAGCGCTGCTGGCTTTGTATCAAGAATATGGGGAAACCACGTTTCAAGTTCGATAGTATTGAAACCAACTCTCGTCTTTACTGAAACTGGAAGTGGGCCAGCCCCCGTTTTTGCAGCTAATATAATTTCTTTTGCTAAACTTGGATTTTTTATAAGAGAGGCGCCTGCTCCTTGCCTTTCAATAGTCTTGTCAGGACATCCCATATTGATATCAACGCCATCAAAACCAAGTTCAAGCGCAAGTTTCGCCGCTTTCTCCATCATTTCTGGCCGAGAGGTAAAAAACTGAGCAACAATCGGCCGTTCCTCTTCTGTATAAATGAGATCTTTTAAAAGTTTCTTTCTGCCTTCTAGGGGCGCGAGAACAAGACCGTCTGCTGAAACAAATTCAGTCCAAGTAACATCAGGCTTACCATATTTAGCAATGACGCGACGAAAAGAAGCATCTGTTACGTCTGCCATTGGCGCAAGTACAAAAAAAGGTTTCTTAAGAGATTCCCAAAAATTCATAATAGAAGAAGAATAAAGAATAGATCTCTCCAAGTAAAGACGCCCTTATTGCGTTTTTAGCTTACCCTCTGTGATTCTCTACTTTGAGAAAAGTTATAAAAAGAAGAACCCCACCTGCGAAGCAGGTGGGGTTGGAAGACTCTCTGAGCCTAGGTGGCAAATGAGTGTTGGGCTCCTAACAGGTAAAGAGCCAGGATTTTTCTGTTACCCCGAGGCCACATGCCAAGGGGCGACCCGTTATACTTCCGCGGAACTGTGGGGCTGTAAACGTCCCCTATGCAGAACCTTTGAAAGCCCTTAACACTTGGGAGGATCCCCTCCAGGTGTTCGAATCGAAGCGTTAAGGCAACACACACAACCCTCAAAGAACCTTCCTGAGAAGGATAATGGTGAGAATGGGGTGACCCTACTCGTCCAAAACCTCCTCTTTAACCTTCTTCCACAATTATAGCATAACCAATATTTTTGTCAAGGAAATATAATGAGGCTACATTCTTAGGGGTTACTCTAAATAGTAAGTGCTAGAGAGCCTTACGATTAATGTAGCAAGTCAGTTTTTAATATTTACTAAGCAGATCTCAACTCTTTATCAGTAAATTCTACCTTCGAGCCGTAAGTGAGTTCTTGAGAAATGATTTTGTCGGCAATAATTTTTTCGACAATGTCTTGTATAGCTCTCCTTAGTGGGCGAGCTCCGAATTTTGGATCCATCCCCTTTTCGACAAGGAAAGAAATGAGCTCATTATTGATAACTAGGGTCATTCCCTTATCCTTAAGTCGCCATTCGAGACTTTTCAAAAGTATACGAGCTACATTTTCTAGGTGATTTTTTGAAAGTGCGTGGAATAAAATCACTCCGTCAAAACGATTAATAAGTTCTGGTTTAAATATTCCTTCTCTCACGATCTCATCTATAATTTCTCCTCTTTTCTCTTCGAGATTCTCCCCTCTTTCAAGTGCTTCAAAGATAGAGTCGCTTCCTGCATTTGATGTAGCAATAATGATCATATTACGGAGGGATATCTTTCTTCCCATTGCATCGGAAAACACACCTTCATCAAGAATAGAAAGGAAAAGGTCAAGAACTTTTTCGTTAGTCTTTTCAAACTCATCTAAAAGCAGAACTCCATACTGTCGTTCTCGAGCAAGAGAAGAGAGTACTCCGGGGGTTTCGCTGTCATAGCCTCCAATGAGACGATTGAGGGCGTCGGAAGTATCGTATTCTGACATATCAAGTCGGAGAAGGTCTGATGTACCAAAAAATACTTCTCCAAGGGCTTTAGCGGTCTCTGTTTTGCCAACCCCAGTTGGTCCCACAAAAAGAAAAGAACCCATCGGCCTTTGAGGATTCGTAATCCCCGATCTTGCACGACGAAGCGCGTTGGATACGGTACGTATTGCCTCATCTTGGCCAACAACTCTTTCGTGAAGAAAGCTCTCCAGACGAATTAGCTTTTCTCTTTCGGTATCTTTTATATCTCCAGTTGCAACTCCCGTTCGAGAAGCGACAATAGAAGAAACATCCTCTCTCCCGATAACGTTTCTAGAGAGAGATCGAGCGTGTGGGACTGCTTCGACAAGAAGATCGAGAGACGTGGCATACAATGGTTCGCTTACAAAATATCTCCCTGCAGAAGAAATAGCTTCTTCTATTGCGGGATAAGTAAACAGAACCCCTTCAAGGGCTTCAAGCTCCAGTACTCCTTCAAGAAGCAGGCTTGATACTTCTTCCTTAGCTGCTCCTTCGATAAGAATTGTTTCAAAATATTTCATAATCTCTCGATTCGACTCAAGAGAAGTATGAAAGTGCTCTTTATCAGATACAGCAACAATACGAAGCTCGGGAGATTTAAGATACGGTGAGAGGATAGAGGATACGTCGGACCCGAGAGACTCTGCGTGGTAAATAAGAGCTTCAAAATCTGGAATCACAAAAATTATATTCCCAGCCTTTACAACATCATCAAGAAGCCCAATAAAAAGACGCTCAAAACCATTCTTAGTTTCTTGTGCGGATACGAGACTATCAAGAAACAAAACTCGAATCAAACTATTTTCTATACCTTTAGGAGAAGTGTGGTGAAACATTCTACGCGCAAGGCCTTCGACAACTTCCATCTTCCCAGAACCTTCTTCTCCAACAATCAAAGCATTTGCGCCTGAAGATTTTGAGAGAATATTCTCTAGAACGCCTATCTCTTTCGGGTGAAGTTCAACTTTTTTCTCTCGAGAAAAACGAAGAGGCGTGCTATATCTCTCAAGCTTATAAGCGGTTCCGTAAGACCACGAGCGTCCGATAGGCTCAAGCTTATCCAAGCGCTCTTCGCTCCACCAACGATTCATATCTATAAACGAAATCTCAAGAGAAACAACCCATCGTGCCGCGCCCAAAAGGGTTTCCTTGGTAACCGAGTGCGCCAAAAGAAAATTTTGGAAATCTTTATCACCCTCAAAAAGACCTTCTATGTAAGACTCGAGTATGTCTTCTTTTTGAGGAAAGACTAGAGAATCAGTTCGGATAGAAAGACTACGTCCTTTCTCAAACTCATGAATTGCATCGTTAGAAACGCCAGAACGAAAAAGTATACGTCTGCCAAAATCTCCTCTTATAAAATTTTCTACATGATCTTTCTTTGTCCCAAAAAAAATAGTACGAGCAACTTCAAAATATTTGCCATCCCCTTTCTGTGAAAATATATGCGAATAAGCATATGCATCAAGAAGTATGACAATGAGAAAAAGTCCTAGAATGCCGAAGAAGACACCGGACACACCACGAGAAGATTCTCCAAAAATACCAGTGGCTAAAGCAAACAATATGATTAAAAGAAAAAGGAACGTTTTTCTAACTATCTTACGGAATCTATGTGGGAAAAATCTCTCGAGGCGAGCAAGTGGTTCAAGAGGAGCGAGTGTTTTTTTAAGATATTGTACGCTCATGAAAAAAGAGATGAGATAGAAAGAGCAAAAAAGAAGAGAATAAGAAACGGTAACAGCACCCACAGAGCAAAAACAAAAATCCCTAAGATAGAAGATAAAAGCATAATAGACATGCCAAAAATAAGAACTGCCCCTCTTATCAGAAACCCTAGAGCTCTCATCAAAGTATTTAAGATAAAGGTGCTTAGAAGATTTTCAGGATCAAAACCTTTCTCATACTCCTCCCCAAGACGTTTCCACGGAAGAAATAAAGTTTTAAGTAGAGAGCTAAACGAGAAAAAACTACCGATAGCATTCAGAATATTAGAAATATTCTGATATAAATCCTTCCACGCTCGTGTGTAATGCCAGTGTATATAGTGAGGAATAAAAAGAATCACATTCATATATATAGTATACCCCGCCTATAAACACTTTCCATACAGTTAAAAATTACTCCCTGATTTCTTCTTTTTTCTTTAAAATCACCTTCTTGCCGTAACGTAAATCAATAGACGCAACTTGGAGTTCCCCATCTTTAACAAGAGAAAGTTTTTCGTCAGAAAGAAGAGAGCCTAGGTTAGCAAGTACTTCAGAAAAATCATCTTCGGAAGAAAATAGAATGTTACCGCCAAGAACAATAAGGCTCCAGGAATTATTTCCAATAGGCGTGATTCCCTTTGGCAGAAGCCCTATGTCTCGAGCTTTGCCAACAAAATCTTTCAGAGAGACGAAGTTATTTGTATCTAGATACTGCTTACCTAAAGGATCTTCGGATCCTTCCCCAAGAAGGCCCCTATAGATAAAATATATTCCGTCTGAAAATTCCCCGGCTTTATCAAAAACAAAACCTTGATCGTCAATAAAAAAACAATCCTCCTTCGTAGTGCCACGACACCATAGAGAAGTTGGCTTTCTTAGAGAAAGCTCTAAGACAAGCGCAGAAAACCGCTGAAGATCAATATTTAGATTTTCAATTCTCGGAAAATTTTGTTGTAGCTCGTCTCGAATTCTTTGTTTTGGATAAAAAAAGATACTCCTACGAGGAATAACAAATAAAAAATTACCCACAAGATTATTCTCTACAATAGAAGTTGCTTCTTCTTTTAGAATCCCCCCGGAACTTCTCACTTCAATTTTATCAATCTGAAGGAATGACGCTCGTAAAAGGAAAATTGGACCGAGAATACAGAGGGTACCAATTGCCACAATTGGAAACACTCGAAAAAAAATCCTTTTTCGACGTTTGCGGATAAGCGCCGGCGATCGAAGAGAACGAGGCATCTAGACTATTTTTTATTAATAGCAACTCTTCCTCCCATGTACGGACGAAGAACTTCAGGTATGAGAACAGAGCCATCTTCTTGTTGATAATTTTCAACCAGTGAAATAAGAATGCGCGGAGTTGCCAAAGCGGTGTTATTAAGCGAGTGCGCAAACTGTAATTTACCCTCCTCATTCTTATAACGAATGTTTAATCTTCTTGTCTGAAAATCGTGGAAATAAGATGAGGAATGAGTCTCGCCATATGCGCCTTGTCCAGGACGCCATGACTCTATGTCATATTTTTTTACCTGGCCAAGACCGAGATCCCCTCCGCAATTCACAACAACTCGATACGGAATTTTGAGTGCCTGAAGAAGTTCTTCTGCATTTAAAGTGAGCGCCTCATGATGTTTAACAGACTCTTCATGACTTGCTTCGCATAAAATCACTTGCTCGAGTTTAAAAAACTCATGTACGCGATAAAGACCTTTAACATCTTTACCATGACTTCCTGCTTCTCTTCGGAAGCAAGGCGAGAAGGCGATAAACTTTAGCGGAAGATTTTCTTTTGGAATAACTTCATCCATAAAGTAGCCCATAGTTCCCACTTCTGCGGTCCCGGCAAGATATTCTCCGTCTTGAGTTTTATATAAATCTTCTTCGCTTTGTGGAAGATACCCGGTTCCCATGAACGGTTCTCTTCGTACGAGAGATGGAGCTAGGAGAGGAGTAAACTCCCCTTTCTTTGCAAAGTAGTCCATAACAAAATTCCAAAGGGCCATCGTAAGAAGCATTCCGTCACCTTTAAGAAAATAACCTCGGAAACCAGAGACCTTAGTCCCTCGATCAAGATCAATCATATCTAAAGCCTCCATAATTTCGATATGAGTTTTTGGTGTGAAAGAAAATTGTGGATGTTCTCCCCAAATACGAACTTCTACATTATCCTTATCGCTTTCTCCTTCAGGTACAGAAATATCTGGAATATTTGGCACCATGACCATCAAGGACTGCCATTCTTTCAAGACAAGTTTGAGCTCCTCTTCGTCGCGCTGAAGTTCTTCCTTTACCTTTTGCATTTTCTCAATGTAAGAGAGTTTTACAGTTGAATTTGCCTCTTGAGAAATCTTAAGGCTCATTTCGTTTTGTGTTGCACGGGCGGTTTCCACTCGAGATAAAACCTCCTTGCGCTTGTCATCAACGGCCATAAGCTCTTTTACATCAAACTGAACCCTCTTCTTTCGAGCGGCCTCGGTAATGAGATCCTTATTTTCTCGGATAAACTTTATATCAAGCATGATTTCCTATAATAACAGAAGTGATACACTTAAGTGAAATATGGCGTACTCAATCCGAACAATGTCGGAAGAAGAGTTCCCCTCACTTATCCGAGAAATTCCCGACCCTCCACAACAGCTATTCTGTGCCGGACAACTTCCGCCAAAAGAACACAAACTCCTTGCTATTGTTGGCGCGCGCCAATTTAGCGAATATGGGAAGAGTGTATGCGAGCATATTATTGAAGGACTTCGAGGCTACCCCATATCTATAGTATCTGGGCTTGCATTAGGAATAGATTCTATTGCCCACCGTAAAGCACTGAGCGTAGGGCTACATACGATTGCAATTCCAGGTTCTGGACTTGATAAAAGTGTACTTTATCCGAGAAGCCACACAGGGCTTGCAGAAGAAATTGTTCAATCAGGCGGAGCGCTTATTTCAGAATTTGAAAATACATTTAGGGCAACTCCATGGGCTTTCCCGAAAAGAAATAGAATCATGGCTGGAATATCTCATGCAGTCTTAGTTATCGAAGCAGAGCAAAAATCAGGAACCCTCATTACTTCAAGGCTTGCAACAGAATACAACAGAGATGTTTGCGTTGTGCCGGGTTCTATATTTTCAAGAACATCAGAAGGCCCTCATATGCTATTGCGCCTTGGGGCGACGCCTATTACTAAAAGTAAAGACATCCTTGAGATATTTAATTTGGAAGAAAAAAGTTCCTCACAAACTATTCTCAATCTCACAGATGAAGAGCAGCTAATTGTAAAACTACTCACTCATCCCTTATCCCGAGATGAACTCATAAGAAAAAGTAAGATTGAAACCTGGAAAATAAACTCCATAGTTAGCGCAATGGAAATGAAAGGCCTGATTGTTGAATCTATGGGCGAGCTAAGATTAACGTAAGGAACAAACTATGCTTAAATAATCCCGGACATCCACAGGAGAATGTATGTACTTTAGCCAGATTGATATCGGGGGACGATTTATTCTCCTCAACAATCCAAACGCCGTATACGAAAGACTCCCTGATGGAACAAACCCGAAAGCAGTAGGGTTTGGGAAAAACATGACCACTGGAAAGACAGAGACAATTGCAAAGATGGAAAGAGTCATTCCAAAGAAGTCTGAAGGTTGAAACTTAACACTCTGTGTTAAGTTTTTTATTTGCAAACTTTTTTGACCTGTAGTACTAATGGTACGAACTAGTATGTCAAAAAAGTTACTCATCGTTGAGTCGCCTGCAAAGGCAAAAACTATATCTAAATATTTGGATGGCGAATATAAAGTTGTCGCAAGTGTTGGACATATACGCGATTTACCAAAATCAAACAAAAAAGCAATCGATATAGAAAAAGGATTTGTCCCCACATACGAAATCTCAAAAGGTAAAGAAAAAGTAATAAAAGAAATCCGAAAGCTCGCAGGAAGCGCAGACGACGTTTTACTTGCGACCGACCCAGACCGTGAAGGTGAAGCGATCGCCTGGCATATTGCTGAAGCAGTAGGCCTCAGAAAGCCGAAGCGTGTTGTGTTTCATGAAATTACGAAAGATGCAGTGATAGACGCAGTAAAAAATCCGCGAACTATCGATACTAACCTAAAAACAGCACAGGAAGCCCGAAGAGTACTTGACCGCCTTGTGGGCTATGATCTATCAGGACTTATCTGGAAAAAGGTTCGCTACGGGCTTTCCGCAGGACGGGTCCAATCCCCAGCTTTGCGTATTATCATGGAACGAGAGCGAGAAATTCGTAATTTCATACCTGAAAAATTTTGGACAATCTCTGGAATATTCAAAACAAAAAAAGGAGATGAGCTTACTTTTACCTGCGAAGAAGAACCTCGTGATGAAAATGAAGTAGAGAAAATCCTTGAAAAAGGACGGGCTCATCCTTGGAGTGTTGTCTCGATAAAAGAAACGGAGGTTAAACGATCTCCTCGGCCTCCATTCATCACTTCAACACTACAGCAAGCCGCAAGTTCTCGACTTGGCTTTTCTCCATCTCGCACTATGTCAATCGCTCAAAAGCTTTACGAAGCAGGGCTCATCACCTACATGCGAACTGATAGTACTAATCTTTCTACAGTAGCTCTCAAAGGGATCGATGGCGCTATCGAAAAACACTTCGGGAAAGACCTAATTGAGCACAGACGCTTCTCAACTAAAAGTAAGAATGCGCAGGAAGCCCATGAAGCAATCCGCCCATCAGATCTTTCCAAAAAAAGTGCCGGCCACACTGAAGAGCAAAAGAAACTTTACTCACTCATATGGGAAAGAGCCGTTGCTTCTCAAATGAAAGACGCAAAAGTACTAAGAACTAAAATTCTTGCAAATATAAAAGATCAATCGATTCCAAACTTTGGGATAAATGGCTCACGCGTACTTTCCCCCGGATGGCTTTTAGCAGACCCGCGAGCTCGCCAAGATGACATAGAGCTTCCTAAACTTTCAGAAGGAGACCCTCTCACTCTTAAAGAGTTAGAAAGCTTTGCTAAGGAAACCGAACCACCAGGAAGATACTCGGAAGCAGGGCTTGTAAAAGAGCTTGAAAAACGTGGCATTGGAAGACCTTCAACCTACGCTTCTATTATTAAGACAATTGTCGACCGCGGTTATGTAGTAAAGCAAGACCGCGCTCTCATGCCTACAGACACAGGAGATGTAGTAAGTACATTCCTTGAACATAATTTTGGAGATTACATTAGCGACTCTTTCACCGCCGAGATGGAAGACAAACTTGATGATATTGCTCTAGGTAAAAGAAAATATGTAGAAACTTTGGAAGAGTTTTACACTCCGTTTCTAAAAGAAATAAAATCAAAAGATAAAATAGATAAGATCACAAACCTCGGAACCGCTGACCCTAAATGGAAATGTCCGAAATGTGGAAAAGATATGATCATTAAGTTGAGCCGTACTGGACGATTTCTTTCTTGTAGTAACTTCCCTGAATGTACTGGAGCGCGAACTATCGAAGGAGAAGAGCTCCAGGGCCCAAAAGACACCGGCGAACTATGCCCGGAGTGCTCAAAGGCAAATCTCGTTGAGCGCGATGGACGCTATGGAAGATTCATCGCCTGCGGACGCTACCCGAAATGTAAGTTTGTAAAAGAAGATCCAGAAGCAAGAAAAAAACTTATGACCGGAGTTAAATGCCCAGTTTGCGAAAAAGGAGAAATGATGGAGCGCCGTGGAAGATTTGGAATATTCTATTCCTGTAGCAACTATCCAGATTGTAAAAATGCAATAAAGGCAAAACCAACTGGCGCACTGTGTCCAATGTGTAACTCTCTCATGATGGAAGGCACGAAAACTATTCCAGAACGTTGTAGTAATAAAAAGTGCCCAAACCACAATCCACACAAAATTAAGATGTGAACCGGCAGTACGCAGATAATTCTGTGTACGCAACTCGTTTTGGTGAGACGGAGCGATGTTCCGTTAGAAAACGGAACCGCGAGTCGGGGTCGAGAAATTTTGCGAGTGACGACTAGCAAAATATTCCTGACCGAAGACTATTCCTGAGCGCTGTTCAAACAAAAGCTGTGCAAATCATAACCCTCATAAATTAAAAAATCTTTAGAAAAATATATAATTGCAAAAACAGCAAAAAGAAATGAATCTTAACCAAGAACCCTTTAGACGCGAGGCAAAATGTTTTCTATTATTTTTGGGGAAGAGAACCCTGAAGTAATCGCAAGTAACCCTGATTGCAAACATCCGAGCGGCCAGATCATCTACCCTCGAGTCGAAAGGGGCAAAATCGCCCAATGTGCGCTCTGCAGTAAAATACTCGAGAAATAATTAGACCGCCCCGCTATTTTAAGGGGTGGTTTTTTCTATAAAAAACCACCCCGACATAAATCGGGGCGGTGCGTCATCCTACCTGAAAAGAAAAGCGAGAAGCCCATCAGATGAAACGCCTGGCTGTGGCCTCAGAGAATCCGGGTCAGCACGAAGCTCTGCTTCTGTCTCTTCGCTGAGACGGAGAAGTCGCACAAGCATGAGAGTGTCTTTCGATCGCTCTCCTGACTCTTCTTTGGCTTCCTCAAGTCGTATCTGAAGATTGTGCAGATCGCGTTGAGAAAGCTCAAGGAGCTTGAGGGTTTCTCTCAAACTTGCTTCACTTTCCGCCAAACGCTTCCCGGCATTTACCCAGCGGTCTCTGTAGATCGCGACACGCTCCTCTGCCTCTTTGCCGGCAGCAAGCAAGGCTTCCTTCAAAGACGTGTTATCTGCCTCAAGAGAAACGATCCTTTCTTCGAGTTCAGCAATCGCACGCTGAGACGCTGTCTGCCTCTGAGGTGTCTTCTTCCGTTTGGTTGGCATGCTCTCCTTATTCGGTTAGAGAAAAACGGGTACTGCTAAGCAAAGAATACATTTATATTGAGCCTACGTCAAGTCTGTGTTTTTTATATATCCATTAGAATATATACATGGTTTCAGTTGAAGAAATTACAAAATTACTCACCTCAGCAACAAAAGCAGATAAGGAGCTTATCGCAAAGGCATATAATTTTGCTCAAGATGCGCACAAAGACCACACGCGCAACTCAGGAGAACCTTATTTTTCCCATCTTGGAGAAACCGCAAAGATACTGGCTCTCTACGATATGAGCGCAACAACCATTGCCGCAGGACTCCTTCATGACACATTAGAGGACGCAAACGTAACCCCAGAAACTCTTGCTAAAGAGTTTGGCAATGAAATCCTATTTCTTATTGAAGGGGTAACCAAACTTGGAAAACTTCGCTATCACGGCACTGATAGACATAATGAAAGCCTTCGCAAGCTCTTTGTGGCGATGTCTGAGGATATTCGAGTGCTCATGATAAAGCTCGCAGATAGACTCCATAATATGCGCACACTTTCTCACGTACCTAAAGAAAAACAGAAACGTATCGCTGCAGAAACTCTAGAAATATACGCTCCCGTAGCTTATCGCTTAGGAATTAGGAAACTCTCTCGAGAGCTTGAAGACCTTGCCTTCCCTTTTGTTTTGAAAGAAGAGTACGAAAAACTTCAAGCGGTTAGCAAAGAAAGATATGAGACAAATCTTGAAAGCCTAGAGAAGTTCTTAAAATCAATCAAGAAAGAACTTGCAAAGACAGGAGTCCCCTTCTTGCGAACAGAGTATCGAGTAAAAGGTCTGTACAGTCTTTTCAAGAAACTCCAAACAAAAAAGAAGGCCCCCGAAGAGGTTTATGACATTTTAGCGATACGCATTATCGTAAAGGAGCTCCAAGACTGCTATCGAGCTCTAGGCATAATTCACGCTTCATGGAGACCGCTTCCCGGTCGTATTAAAGACTACATTGCCTTTCCGAAGCCTAACGGCTACCAAGCTCTTCACACCACCGTTTTTACTGGAGATGGCAATATTGTTGAAGTTCAAATAAAAACGGAAGACATGTATAGAGACTCTGAATTTGGTATCGCATCTCACATTGCATACAAAGGGGGAGGTAAGAATAGAAAAATCCCAGAAAGTCTTCTATGGATTGAACATCTCATGCCAAGAAGAAAGGCCGACTATGCTATGAGCGCAAAAGGTAAATTTGAAGATGTCCCACATTGGATCCAAGAGCTAGTCAGTCATCACAATCAAGAAAAAGATCATGATGCATTTCGTGAGGATCTAAGAAAAGATTTCTTTGAACATAGAATTTTCGTGTTCTCCCCCATTGGAGATGTAGTTGATCTGCCAATCGAGTCTACCCCAGTAGATTTTGCTTATTCGATCCATTCTGATATTGGCAATCACATGTCTGGGGCAAAGGTGAACGGAAAACTTGTATCACTCGATACCAAACTTCATAACGGAGATATTGTAGAAATTATTACAAAATCATCTGCCCAGCCAAACCGAAAGTGGCTTGAGTTTGCAAAAACTACTATGGCCAAACGTCATATTCGATCTGGAATTCAGAGGCAAAGAAAAACCAAGTAAAATTTTGTTATTGAGCAGGGTGGATTACTTCAAGTACAGTAGCGTGAGGCCCTAATGCTTTCTCATTTGAGACAAGAATGTAATTCCCAACCTTTAACTCAACCTCTTCTCCTTCAAGCGTCCTCAATTTATCCATTGTTGCCTTGAGTTTTTCTTGATCAACTCCAAAAAAATACTCAAAACCAAAAGAAAGAAGGTTATAATTCCAAGAGGATCTTGTATAATTATAAATCTTTGAGAAATAGAATTGTGGGAGTTTTTTTAGGCTTTCTTCATCAACATATAATCCAACATTTGTAGTAGATTCATTAATATATACTACTCCACGGATAATCGCTTCTCCAGAAAAGCGCCCGTAAAAACCATCGTACCTTGCATCATCTGGGTGGTTTGCTCTAAAAATAAAATCGCCATACTTTTCTCCGTCTAACAAGTTAGCTTCTGTAAAATTGTAAGCAAAAGAGATATTCTGGGCGACTGAACTTTCTTTTGTCTGATTATCTATCTGAGATTGGTTATCTTCAGAATTCTGGATATATTCTCCTCTTGGAGAAAAAATATAAACTAGAAAAAAAATATCTACTAGTACCATAATAATTATAAATACAATAATTTTCCTGTTCATATCATTTTTAGTTAAATACTAAAATTCTTAACCGAATAAATGTCCTCATCGTTCTCTTCTTTTAGAATCTCGGAAGGTGCCCTGTCATCAAGTGGAACCGTGTCACTCGCTACTGGGATTTCACTTTGGTGATTTTCTGCATAAGACTCAAGTGCTTGATGAGGATTTTGCGGAGCATTGGATTGAATAAGGGTAAGAAGACTCTTCAAATCATCATTCGAGAAAAAATCGATCATGACTTTACCGCCCACATCTCTGCGTTCAATCTGAACTCGAGTGCCAAGCGCTTCTTTCAGACGTTCCTCAAGATCGACGATCTCTGGGTCAAACGCTCTCTCTTTCTTCCGGACCTTGTCGTATGCAATTCGGCGAGCAATACCTTCTGCCTCGCGAACGGTTAATTTCTTTAGAATTATTTCTTTATAAAGAACAGTTTGTTCTTCTGGGCGATCGTTTAACATCATGAGAGGCCTTGAGTGACCTTCAGAAATCTTTCCTTGAGAGAGCGCCTCGAGAATGTCGGGCGGAAGCGAAAGCAGGCGTAGAGTATTAGAAACATACTCTCGGCTCTTACCAACCTTTTGGGCAATGATGTGATGCTTAAAACCAAACTCATTGGCAAGACGTTCAAAGGCTCGGGCTCGATCCACCGGATTTAAATCTTCACGTTGGATATTTTCAATAATCGCAAGCTCAAGCTTCATGAGATCTGTGTCATCTCCCGTCTTTATAAGACATGGAACTTGAATAAGCCCCGCAAGCTTTGATGCACGCAGACGACGTTCCCCTGCGATTAATTCATATTTAACCGCGATACCTCCATCACCTTTTTCAAACTCTTTTCGCGTAACTACAAGAGCTTGAAGAACCCCATATTGGCGGATAGAATCAGAAAGACTTTGTAGTTCTTGCTGATTAAACTCTCTCCGAGGCTGGAATGGGTTTGGTTCGATTTTATCGACATCAATCCAAAAAATTGAGTCATTATAAAACTGTGACATGAGACTATTTTAGCATAACGATAGTACAAAATATTGTTGAGAAATGAGTGATTTTGTAGTACCGTGATGAAGAAAACTTGCCGGGGTGGCGTAATGGTAGCCGCGCTCGACTCAAAATCGAGTCCCGCAAGGGGTGGAAGTTCGAGTCTTCTCCCCGGCACAAAACTTTTGTTAGATTTTTAGTAGAGCAACCTGCTTTAGGTCCAGCTTGTAACAAAATTACACGATCGTGTAATTTTGTTAGGTTTTCTTATAAACTTCGGCAGGTATGCTCTAAATTACCTCTTGCTTGCTTTTATTAACAAAATGTGATATAATTTTACGCAGAAACGATACAGATCCATTCCACCCAAACTAAGGCTAGCCTTGTGCGCAAGACACATGGAGGATTTGCCGCCGTAGCCCTTGTGGTTACGAAAGATGGCAAGGTCCCGATTGTTCGGGACCCAAGAAAGACAGAGCCTCTTTGGAAGCTTCCAGGAGGAACTCGTGAAGAAGAAGAAACTCCAGAAGAATGCATGCAACGAGAGCTGTTTGAAGAAACAGGGGTAGATCTTCGAAGACTATCCCCTCTTCGGAGAGAGATTCTGCTTCGAGAAGTTCGTACGAGCACAAGCCCACACGAGTTTTTTGTTTTCCTGGTGGAGCTTCAAGAAGACTCGAGAGACATTGCGCTATCGGAACACGGAAACGAAGGCGAGGAAATTCGATGGAGTAGTCCGCGAGAAATTCTCTACATGAGAGATTTTCTCGATGGACACCGAAGTCCGATCCGAGCTCAACTCCTGTCTTTGTGGTACGGATTCAGCGCAGAAAGCGAAAGACCAGAGGATGTTTAGCCAGAAACCCCGCAAAGCGAAAAGCTTTGCGGGGCTTTTTTTATTAACTTTTTTCTGTAGAGTAACCTCATGAGAAAGAAAATCATAGCTATTGTTGGGCCAACCGCAACTGGCAAAAGCGCCCTTGCGGTCATTTTGGCACGAAAATTTGGAGGAGAGATACTATCTGCCGATTCACGGCAAATCTACAAAGGACTAGATATTGGTACTGGGAAAATCACAAAAAAAGAGATGCGGAATATTCCTCATCATCTTATTGATATTGCAGACCCTAAAAAACAATTTTCTGTCACAGAATGGAAAAAAGAGGCTGACAAAAGTCTCAAATCAATTTTTACTCAAAAATATATCCCTATTGTCTGTGGAGGAACAGGATTTTATATAGATACGCTTCTCCGGGGTATTGTAATCCCTGAAGTAAAACCTAATAAAAAACTAAGACAAAAACTTCAAACAAAGAACGCTCACGAACTCTTTGAGATCTTGAAGAAAATCGATCCGAAACGTGCAAAAACAATTGATAAAAATAACCCTCGAAGACTAGTTAGAGCAATTGAAATTGCAAAAACGCTCGGTTCTGTTCCTGCACTTAAAAAAAAGAGACCGCCTTATAATATTTTATGGATCGGTATTGATTTACCACAAAAAGAACTTGAGCAAAAAATACATATCCGTCTAAAAAAGAGAATACAGGAAGGGATGCTCAGAGAAGCTAGCGCTCTTAAGAAAAGAGGTCTTAGCCTAAGAAGAATGAAAGAATTGGGGCTCGAATATAAATGGCTATCATATTTTCTAGAAAAAAAGATACCGAAAGACGAAATGCTTCGAGGTTTAGAAAAAGATATCATTCGTTACGCAAAAAGACAGAAAACTTGGTTTAAGAAAAACCCTTACATAGAATGGTATTCACCTAATGAAAAAAATACTCTAAGAGAAATTGAAAAGAATGTGGCTAAATTTTTGACAAGAACGTGATAAAGGATAATTATTATATATAGAGACCTTCCACAGGAGGACATATGATTGGAGGAGTAGCCGCTCGAAGGCGCATAGATATTGCGCAAACTGCCTCCCAAATATCAGGGCTCTTAGCAATAGGAGTTCTCGATATTTCGGCGATAGTTGCCCTCATTTGGGCGCTTCGGTCATACCCTGCATTAAGAACAGCCATCGGTATCATTTTCACATTTTTCATAATTGTGGGAATAATACTAAGAGCTATCATCAATGCAGGAAGAGACGAGTACGACTCGTAGAGCCTCATGTCCCGCACAGCGTGCGGGACATTTTCTTTTAAATAGAGAGCAAGTTTGATAGGATGAGCGAATCCTTAGGGAGCTTAGTTAAATGGTAACATGGCGGTCTCCACCCTGTCGCTCGCGAGCGACGGGGTCCAAAACCTCTTTTTTATGTTTTATGTATATGTATTAAAAAATCTAAGTAAAGGAAACCTTTATATTGGATATACAAAAAACTTACGACGCAGAATCGCAGAACATAAGGCGGGAAAAGTCTACACAACACAAAGATACGGCAATTCTATCGGACTTGTATACTACGAGGCTTATAAAGATGAAGAGGACGCCAAACAAAGAGAGAGGAGTTTTAAAAAATCTGGTTCTGTATATAATGGGCTGGTAAAAAGAATTAATAGTCACATAGACCAGGGAGCTTAGTTAAATGGTATAACTGCGGTCTCCAAAACCGCTGTCGAGGGTTCGATTCCTTCAGCTCCCGCAATGATTCGCAACCCTGTTGCTCGCGAGCGACGGGGCAGATCGGTTCAATAACAAAACTCCCCTTCGGCAAGCTCAGGGGAGTTTTGTTATTTCTTGGCTTCCTTAAACACAATGTGCTTACGAAGTTTTTTAGAAAATTTTTTGAGCTCAATTTTTCGCTCAACTTTCTTCTTATTTTTACGCGTATAGTAGACCTCGTCGGTTTCCTTATTACGCAACATAATGAGTTGATCTTGTGACATATTTGTATTCTATAGGTAGGAGCTACGATACCATAGTTCGAAGTTTTTGCAAATCAAAAGAAACCCCCATTAATTACTAACGGTGCGTAGGGAGGGATTTGAACCCCCGTAGGCATAAAGCCGGTAGATTTACAGTCTACTGCGATTGACCACTCCGCCACCTACGCAATTCGATATTTTTTATATTTACGATTCTCGATACTTATCTCATTACGACAACCTGTTTCGCCCCATGGTATCAGATATTTCTCTTTCTTCTGCGTAAACACAAACAGAAGGTCAAAGGCGTCAGTCTTATATTTACGAGAGTAATTGAAAGATTGATTCCCGCCGGTTATCCTGAGACCAACCTTACATTCTCCATCGTTATATAATCCAGCGAATTTTACTTGAACCCTTTCTAAAAGTCCATTCCTTTCCACTACCAAATCATAGTCCCGCTTATCACCAATTGGAAGTAAGACTTCATACCCAAAATAAAGAAAATGTGCGATAGCCTGCCCAACGGCTAAGTCTCCTTTTTGCTTAGTTTTCACAACTTTATTATAACAGATTATTACACTGTTATAATTATGAAAGTCTCTATTTTCTCACAGACTCTTTTGTAGCAATCATGCTCTCAGTCCACAAGCTGCCCTTTCTTCCCTTCTTGACCTCAAAAGTAAACTCTCCCTTTTTTACATCAACAGTAATAGCTCCTCCTTTAGAAACACCTTTAGAAATCATTAGAGACGCAACCGGAGTAAGAATTTTATTCTGAATCAATCGCTTCAATGGTC
>CAYVDB010000010.1:0-23116 GCA_964450705.1 uncultured Candidatus Saccharibacteria bacterium
ATCGAGGATTGAATACATTCTTTTTCCTCGCTATTTTTCTTGAAGTCCTACCGGATCACCTTCTCGTACCTTAAATGCGTCGACTGATTGCTTTGCGCCACGAGTTGCTGGCTTTTGGCCGGTAATTTTTGAGAGACGATCAGTAGCAAGCTCTATCTTTTTCTTATCCTTAAAAGACCCAACGCCAGCAGAGACAACTACCTTGGTAATACGAGGAGCTTCAAATACATTTTTATACCCCCTCTCTCCTTTGAGGACCTGGTAAGCTTTTTTAACTTTTTCTTGCGTTTTTTCCATGATCGGCATTATGAAATCACTGAATCACTCTTCTTTGCAATACGAACTTTTTTATTATCTTTACCAATAGAATATCCTACTCTCGTTGCCTTACTTGTCTTTGGATCAACAATAGCAACTGTGGAAACAAACACAGGAGCTGCCTGGTCAACAACTTGTCCTTTTTCTCTGCTTTTGGTCGGGCGCTTATGTACTTTTTTTATATTTATACCAGCAACAATTACCTTCCCAAGACTAGGAAAAGCGCGAATAACTTTACCAGTTTTTCCCTTGTCTTTGCCAGAAAGCACTATAACATTGTCATCTTTTCGAATCTTCATAAATATTTATACAACTTCAGGGGCAAGCGATATTATCTGCTGGAAACCTTTTTCACCAAGCTCTCGTGGAATTGGTCCGAAAACGCGTCCTGCGATTGGTTCGTGCTTTGTCTTATCAACAATGATTACCGCATTCTCATCAAAACGAACATATGAGCCATCAACACGACGGTAAGGAAATTTTTGGCGAGCAACTACCGCATAGAGAACATCCTTTTTCTTAACTGATTTTCTTGGCTGAGCAACTTGTACTGAAAGTACCACAATGTCGCCAATCTGAGCGTATCTTTTTTTTGACCCTCCGAGCACTTTGAAAATTCGCCCTATCTTTGCGCCGGAATTATCTGCTATTTTTACTATCGATCGTGGCTGTATCATTGTATTACGGTAAAACTACAAAACTTTTATCCTTTGAAATAGGTTTTGCTTCTTTGATAGTTACAGTATCTCCAATAGATTTTGTATTGCCTGCATCATGAGCTTTTATCTTTTTTCGCAAGCGAATATATTTCCCATATTGAGGATGCTTCACATATCTTTCAACTGAAACCACAATAGTGTCTTTCATTTTATTAGAAACTACAACGCCTTTGAGGGTCTTTGGAGTGCTATTCTTTTGTGATGAAGTAGATGACATACTTTTTATTCTGTATTTGATGAAGTTTGGTTGAGAGCAGTATGAATGCGGGCAATGTCTTTTCGAAGCATTCTGCCTTCTCGAATATTTCTAGTTTTTGAACCAGAAAGAGCAAAACGGAACAAGCGGAGAGACTCTTCTTTCTCGCGAAGTGCTTTAAGGAGATCCTGTGGTGTTTTCTTTAATAACTCTTTCATATCTTTTATCTATATTACGTACGAGCGACGACTTTCGTCTTTACAGGAAGCTTAGTTCCAGCCTTTCTAAGGGCCTCTCTAGCAACCGCTTCGGAAACACCATCCACTTCAAAAAGTACTCTTCCTGGTTTTACTGGAGCACAATATCCTTGGAGATCTCCTTTTCCTTTACCAAGCTTTACTTCTGCAGGTTTTGCAGTATACGGCATATCAGGAAAAATGCGAATCCAGATTCGTCCTGTCTTACCAACAGCTCGAGAAGCTGCCTTTCGTGCGGCTTCAATTTGGTTCGACCGAATACGAGCCGGGGTCATTGCCTTCAAACCGTATGAACCGAATGCAACCGTAATGCCACGATTAGCAACCCCAACTTTTTTTGGATTCTCGCGCATTGTGTGCCACTTTCGATATTTTACTTTTTTAGGGAATAACATGGCCGTTTTTATTACTTAGTTTCCTTAGCAAATATCTCGCCTTTATATATCCATACCTTCACACCAATGTTTCCATAAGGAAGTCTCGCTTCATAGTGAGCATAATCAACATCAGCACGAAATGTCTGGAGTGGGATTCGACCAAGTTTTCGAGTTTCAGATCGAGCAATCGTTGCCCCCCCAAGACGACCGCCGACGGTAATCTTTACCCCCAACACATCTCGGTTAGCCATAACTTTCTCAATAACCTGCTTTGAAACACGGCGATACGGCATTCTCTTTTCAAGGCCTTCAGCAACCATCTGAGCCACAATCATTGCGTTTGATTCTGGAGATTTAATTTCACGAATATCAATACGAACCTCTGCTCCAGTTTGAGAAACATTGCGCTTTTTAAGCATTCTGAGAACTTCGTCACGAAGCTTCACCGCTCCATCTCCACTACGGCCAATAATTACGCCTGGGCGAGATGTTTCAATGATGATTCGTAATACCTTTTCGTTTCTCTCGATCTCAATAGAACTTACAAAGAAACCCCGAAGTTTTTTCTCAAGAAATTCTCTTATAACAAGATCTCCTCTTAAGAAATCCTTGTACTTGTCTTTTGCACCAAACCAACGAGATTTCCAGTCTCTAATGATTCCTAAACGATGGGCATATGGATGTACGGTATGTGACATAGTTTTATTTTGATGCAATTTCCTTCTTCTTTGAAGCTTTAGCGGTGTTTACCTTCTCTTCAAGGAGAACTTTTATATGACTTGTTCGCTTTCGAAGAAGTGGAGCCCGTCCTCTAGAAGCACTTCCCCTTCGGTAAAGAGTTTTACCTTGATCAACTCGAATCTCTTTAATAACAAGAGATTCTTCATTAAGCTTCTGAAGCCTTGCATTTGCGAGTGCAGATAGAATTAGTTTTGAAAAAGGAAGAGCCCCTCTTTTACCTAAGAAGGAAAGTTCGGTTAGGGCGTCACTAACCTTCTTGCCTCGCACAAGGGTTGCGACAAGACGAGCTTTTCGTGGGGCTTGGCGATAGTCATTAAGTTGTGCAGAAGCTTGTGCCATAAAAAATTATTTTGCGGGTGCGGTAGTTGCTTTTGCAGCTTGAGCGGCAGCAATCTCTGCCTCTTTTTTCTTCTGCTCAAGCTCTTTCTGCATCTTTCCTCCATGTTTCATAAACTTACGAGTAGGAGAAAATTCACCTAATCGATGACCTACCATATCTTCAGTTACGAATACTTCGATATGATCTTTGCCATTATGAACCCCAAATGTGAAACCAACCATTTCTGGAGCAATCTGGCTATCACGAGCCCATGTCTTAATAAGACCAACTTGATCTGGTTTTTTACCGTCAATCTTCTTTAGAAGACGCTCGTACACATATGGACCTTTTTTACTTGATCGTGTCATAGATAACACTCTCGAGATTTCTCAATCAAAATATGAATAGAAAAAGCTCGAGCAGAGCTTGGCAAACATATTATAGAAAGCCTAGCCCATTGTCAATAAAAAATGCTCTCCTCTTAAATACAAAAAGGGCTAGGCGTACCTTACGCCTAGCCCCAAGAAACTACCCTCGACGACCCCTACGAACAGGTGGCCCTGCCCGGAGAGAAAACTCGTCATCCTTGATTGTTAGGATAGAGTAATCCCCGGTATACCGAGAAACGCTCCTGGGCATGGAAGCGTCGACCACAAAGTGGCCTCCTCGATCCCCAGCATTTCTCCAAACCCTAACATTCCAATAATAACCATCGAAATACCTTTCAGCACCCTCGTGGAACCCTTCAGGCTCCTCTTCGAGATCAATCTCTGAAGAGAAAACGAAGCCGATCCTGAAGTTCCCCGGACGATCTCTTTCAACCACGGTCCATCCGTGTGGGAGAAATCCTTCGCCAGCTGTCTCCACTGCTAGGGACCTGACGATACCCTTGAGACTGACCCCTTCCTCCTCAAAGAGGAGAACCCCAGAAGAACTATCCCGCTCGTTAGGCGGAGTGTAGGGATTCACAGCCCTCTTAGGAGGCAACATTCCTGTGCCTACTACTCCCAAGAGAATCTTCACCATGCCCGCCGAACTTACTTTGGGCGAAAGCCCTGTTGCCAAGGTCATTTTTTTCCTCCGTGGCGGTAGATACGTGAAAGTACCGATTGAACCTCTGCTCTATATTATACCACGACACAAACAAAAAAGCAAGTGGTTCCGCCACTCGCCTTTTATTATTTCTTACCTACCTTTCTCCTGCGAACAATGAATTTATTTGAGTATTTCTTAGCCCGGCGAGATTTCTGGCCTTTTCCAGTTGGTTTGCCATATACAGACTTAGCTCTACGAGTGCCTCTACCTTGGCGGCCTTCTCCTCCTCCATATGGATGGTCTACTGGGTTCATCGCAGTACCACGAACTGTAGGCCGAATTCCTAGCCAACGAGATCGGCCTGCCTTCCCAAGGTTCACTAGACGGCTTTCGTCATTTGAAACCTCCCCAACACTTGCCCAACAATTCTCGGATACTTTACGAACCTCTGAGGACGGCATCTTCAAATCAACATACCCTGCATCCTTTGCGATAACTTCAATATAGTTTCCTGCAGATCGTCCGAGTTTTGCTCCTCCTTTTGGTTTTAGTTCAACGTTATATACAAACGTTCCTATGGTGATATTTTTTAGAGGAAGACGATTCCCAGGAGTAAGAGGTGCTTTTTGAGAAACAATGTATGAATCTCCAACACGAGCCCCTTTTGGTAAAAGAATATATCTCTTGGCCCCATCAGCATAAAATACGAGACCAATAAAACCTGTTCGATTCGGATCGTACTCAATAGTCTTTACGGTAAATGGAATATCTAACTTGTCGTAAGTAAAATCTATATCCCGAAAAAGTCTTTTATGTCCTCCCCCTTTATGTCGTGTTGTGATACGACCATGATGATTTCTTCCTGTCCCACGTCGAAATCCTTTTGTGAGTCTCTTTTCAGGGCTTTGAGTTGTCACAAATTTTGTGAACTCAATAGAGGACGCTTGCCGTCGTGATGCTGTTGTTGGTCTAAACTTCTTCATAATTATACAAATTCAATTTTATCTCCCTTCTTTAGATATACGTACGCTTTCTTCCCGCTACGAGTCTGCCCTTTCTTCCCTCGAACAAATACCGTCTTTGATCGAATAGGAACCACACGAACGTCAACTGGAGTAACTTTATATATTTCAAAAATACCTTTAATGATATCTCGCTTTGTCGCTTGGGGCGCCACTTCAAATACATACGCATTTACAAAATGAGCAAGATCAGTACCTTTTTCGGTAATCCGAGGACGAATAATCATCTTTGAAAAAGATTGGTTCTCTTTATTGGTGGTATTTTTTTGTTTTGATTTAGTGGCCATACCTTATTTTTTTCTTGAAGGAGCTTTTTTCTTTTTCTCTTCTTTAGCTAGAGAATCTTTGCCTACACCACCTTTTTTACTTTCAAGAATTCTTACTGACTCTTCCGGAGCAACCAATACTATTTTTTTATATGAAAGAAGAGAAACTGGGTTTATAGAGTTAAGGTCTTCAAGAGAGACATTTGAAATATTTCTAAAGCTACGAGAAAGCTCCATTGTCCTTTCTGGAACAAATATAGAAAGAGCGTTCCTCTTTTGGAGAGATCCTTTAAGTTCGGGAATAGTATTCCATGAAGAAAGAACTTCGAGCGCTTTCTTAGTTTTTGCTTCTGCGAGAGTCAAATCGTCAATAAATACAACTTCACCATCTTTAAATTTCTTTGAAAGAAGGGTGAAAAGTGCCTGAGTCTTCATTTTTCTGTTCACCTTACGTTCGTAGTTTTTCTCTGAACGAGGACCGTGAGCAACTCCTCCACCAACCCATATAGGAGAACGAGTAGAGCCATGTCGGGCCTGTCCAGTTCCTTTTTGTTTCCACGGCTTCTTTCCGCCTCCACGAACTTCTCCGCGATTCTTAGTATGAGCTGTACCTCGTCGAGCGCTCGACTGCATAGATACAACAACTTGATGCACAAGATCTGCATTCCATGGCAATCCAAAAATCGAAGCTGGGAGCTTAGTTTTGCCAATAGATTCACCTTTGTAGCTGTAAATTGTTCCTTCCATAAAATTATGCTCGAACTTCAATCAATGTCCCTCGGCGTCCTGGGACAGCACCTGAAACAAATAGAAGATTGTTTTCCGCATCGACAGAAACTACCTTCAGATTCTTAACACTAATTCTTTCTCCTCCCATACGGCCAGCCATACGCATACCTTTTGGGACTTTGTTTCGAAGACCGCCTCCAATAGAACCAGGTTCCCTTTCAGAATGTTTCTGTCCGTGACTTCGAGGACCCCCTTTGAATCCATGACGCTTGATAACACTTTGGAAACCTTTTCCTTTTGAGATACCAGTAACTACGATTTCATCACCAGGAGTAAATACTGAGACATCAATAACATCCCCCACATTATGATTTCCTTCTTGAGGTATAAACTCGCGTACATACTGAAAAGGGCCGAGATCTTTAAAATGCCCTTTAAGAGCCTTACTTGTTCTTTTTTCTTTCCTCTTACCATACCCAACCTGAAGAGCTTTGTAGCCATCTTTTGCTTCGTCCTTAACTTGGGTAACAGTAATAGGTCCAGCAGACAAAACTGTCACAGGAGTAACCCGACCTTCCGTATCGAAGATTTGGGTCATATTTTCTTTTGTCGCAAGAATAAACTTCATATACTAGATCTTGTAATAACAGGGCTTTATACTACTTTTTTTTCGTCTCTTGTCTATGAGAGACAAAGGCGCCCCTTGATTAATATCTCGGGACAACTTTGTCTTTCCTCCTTCCTTTAACTAAGGAAGAAGAAAGACTTCGACAAAACTACATCAGCTTCACATCAATATTCACACCAGACGGCAATGAAAGGTTGGTGAGAGACTCAATAAGTTTTGGAGTAGGGTTCAATATATCAATCAATCTTTTATGTATCCTCATCTCAAACTGCTCTCGCGCATTTTTGTAGACGAATGAAGAACGATTAACTGTATATTTTTTTATCTCCGTTGGAAGCGGAATTGGGCCAAGAACTTGAGCGTCATAACGAAGCGCTGTATCGATAATCTGTTTTACCGAAACATCCAAAATTTTGTACTCGTACGCGCGAACTCTTATTCGGAGACGTGCGAGAGCCCCATCTTTTGGAGTAGCGCTTCTAGGGCTCTTTTTAGTCTTTTCCTTTGTCATGGTTTAGAGAAAGAACAGGTAAGAATTAAGGAGAAACTACGCAACTATCTTTGTTACTACGCCCGCACCTACAGTTTTACCTCCTTCTCGGATCGCAAAACGAGTTTGGTCTTCTAGAGCAACTGGAGCAACAAGTTTTACCTTGAAAGTAACAGTATCTCCTGGCATAACCATTTCAACTTTTTCTGGCAAAGTTACCTCACCAGTAACATCAGTGGTTCGCACATAAAACTGTGGCTTGTAACCTGTAAAGAATGGAGTGTGGCGTCCACCTTCTTCTTTCTTCAAGATATATACTTCAGCTTCAAAGTCAGTATGTGGAGTCACTGATCCTGTCTTTGCAAGAACTTGTCCTCGAGTAATATCTTCTTTCTTAAGACCTCGAACGAGAATCCCCGCATTATCTCCTGCCATACCAGAATCAAGAGACTTATTGAACATCTCAATACCAGTAACGGTTGTCTTGGCAGTATCTTTAAGACCGACAACTTCAACTTCCTCTCCTACCTTTACTGTTCCACGCTCAATACGACCGGTTACTACCGTTCCTCGACCTTCAATAGAGAAGATATCCTCCACAGGCATAAGGAAAGGCTTATCAGTTTCACGAACTGGAACTGGAATATAAGTATCAAGAGCGTTTGTAAGATCAAGAATCGCCTTTGACCACTCATCATCAGTACCACTTGCTTCTAGAGCCTTAAGACCAGATCCACGAATCACTGGGGCATTTGCTCCATCAAACTCGAACTTGGTCAAAAGTTCTCGAACTTCCTCTTCAACAAGATCAATGAGTTCTTTATCAGGAACCATATCGCACTTGTTAAGAAATACAATAATCTTTGGTACACCCACTTGCTTTGCAAGAAGTACGTGCTCTCGTGTTTGAGGCATCACACCATCAGTAGCAGCAACCACAAGAATAGCTCCGTCCATCTGAGCCGCACCAGTAATCATGTTCTTGATATAGTCCGCGTGACCAGGAGCATCGATGTGAGCATAGTGGCGAGCGTCTGTCTCGTACTCATTATGCGAAAGAGAGATGGTAATACCACGAGCTTTTTCTTCAGGAGCTTTATCAATATCATCAACGCCCTTAACCGAAGCCATTTTACCTGCTCGGTGCAAGACATTGAGAATTGCCGCGGTCAATGTTGTCTTTCCATGGTCAACGTGACCAATGGTTCCAACATTTACGTGTGGCTTGGAACGATCAAAATTTGCCATTGCTTTGTCCTAATTATGTAAGGTTGCCGCGCGAGATTGGGCAAACTCACACAAATAAGAGATTAAAACGAATAATGTTACCTCCACGCCATAACAAAAAAGCGCAGAAAGCGTGGAACCATACTACCAAAGTGTGTCACAGAGTCAACCCCGCCAAAAGTATCACTTATATAAATAGTTTTGAGAAGGAATCTGTACTAGCGAATATATTTAATAAACCAAGAAAAACCACCCGATTACTCGGATGGTGAAGGAGGAATAACTTTGAGAGTAAGAGTCTGGCTACCCCACGGCTCCCCCGGGTCACAGGTGACAATCTTTAGGGGTAAACCACGACGCTTAAAGGTCGCATTCATGCCGCCAACACGAGCAGGGGTCGGGGACCAACCAAGAGGCTTGGGATAGGAACGGCAGATCTCAACACAATCAGCAACTTGCAGCAACCTAAGCAAGTGCCGAGGACCATCTTCCCAACCTATCCTGAATACGGCATTCCAATCGACGTTCGTTAAAAGAACCTGGACTCCCATATATGTCTCCTAAGAAAAGAACGGGTTCTATCTTAACAAAAATCCCGACAAGTGTCGGGATTTTTGTTATTTTCTACTCTCGATTATAGTTGTCGCAACGTTCGACGGAACAATTTCATAGTGGTCAAACTCCATAGTGGAGCTTCCCCGACCTTCGGTCATAGAACGAAGGCTTGTAACGTATCCAAACATTTCAGCGAGAGGCACTTTCGCGCGAATTACCTTGAGTTCTCCGCGATCTTCCATCCCCTCAACTTGCCCACGCTTCCCTGCAAGATTACCGGTAACATCTCCCATAAACTTTTCTGGAACAACCACCTCGACTTTCATAATAGGCTCAAGAATAACTGGCTTCGATTTCTTTGCTGCCTCCTGGAACGCTTGAGATGCGGCAATTTTATAGGCAATTTCAGAAGAGTCGACATCATGATACGAACCGAAATTGAGCTCACAAGAGATATCGGTCATCTTGAAGCCCGCAACAACCCCACGCTCCATAGACTCACGAACACCTTTTTCAACAGCAGGTATAAACTCTTGAGGAATAACACCCCCTTTGATCGAATCGATGAATTCAAAACCTTCTTCTCGGTGAACATTTTTAGGAATCTTATCTTCTGGATCGTAGTGTGGTAAAGGTTTGATCTTAATTTTGACGTGACCGTATTGTCCCTTTCCGCCAGTCTGCTTGATATATTTATTTTCAACTTCTGCTTCACCAGTAATAGTCTCTTTGTATGCAACTTGAGGTTTCCCAACATTAGCCTCAACGCCGAATTCACGCTTCATACGATCAACAATAATCTCAAGGTGGAGTTCGCCCATACCCATAATCACAGTCTCCCCTGTTTCACTATCACTCTTAATACGAAACGTTGGGTCTTCATCAGATAGTCTTTTCAAAGCAAGACCCATCTTTTCTTGATCTGCTTTTGTTTTTGGCTCAATTCGAAGAGAGATAACTGGTTGAGGGAAGGTGATTTGATCAAGAATTATAGGATTATTTTCATCAGAAAAAGTGTGGGAAGTCTTTGCATCCTTGAGGCCTACAGCCGCAGCAATTTCTCCAGCAAATACCTTTTTCACTTCTTCTCTCTTGTCGGCTTGAAGTCTCACGATTCTTCCAAGTCGCTCTTTTTGCCCAGTAGTTGAGTTGTAAATATAAGTACCTGATTCAATCATGCCGGAATACACACGGAAGAACGTAAGTTGACCCACGAAAGGATCTGCTTGGAGTTTGAATGCAAGAGCAGAAAAAGGCTCACTATCAGATGCATGTCTCACGACTTCTTCTTGGGTATTGGGATTTACCCCCTTCACTGGAGGAATATCAAGTGGAGATGGCAAGAAATCAACCACTGCGTCGAGCACAAGCTGAACTCCTTTATTTTTCAAAGCAGAGCCTGTGAATACGGGGAAAATTTTATTTTCTATGACGGCTTTACGAAGTACCGCTTTAAGTGTTTCAAGAGGAATTTCTTTTCCTTCGAGATAATCGTTCATTAAGCTCTCATCGTTTTCAACAATACGTTCAATAAGCTCTCCTCTAAACTTAGTCGCTTCAGCAAGATAGCTTTCAGGAATATCTTTCTCAACAACTTGATTACCCATATTGCCTTCAAAGTAGTAGGCCTTCATACGAAGAAGATCTATTACCGCTTCGTGTTTATCTTCTTCACCAATTGGAATCTGCATTCGCACAGCTTTTTTTGAAAGTCTATCGAGAATAGACTTGTAAGACCTCTCAAAACTTGCCCCTGTTCGGTCGAGTTTATTTATAAAGCAAAGTCGTGGCACGTGAGCCTCTTCTGCATAACGCCAGTTAGTCTCTGATTGAGGCTCAACTCCTGCAACTCCGTCAAAAACAACAACCGCCCCATCAAGTACACGCAAAGATCGCTTTACCTCAACGGTAAAATCTATGTGTCCCGGAGTATCAATAACATTAAAACGGAATTTATTTTCTTTCTTTTGACGATCTACATCACTGTGATATGTTGGCCCCCAAAAACAAGTGATTGCCGCTGCGGTAATAGTAATACCTCGCTCTCGTTCTTGCTCCATCCAATCAGTCGTGGTTTCCCCTTCGTGCACTTCTCCAATTTTATGTTGTGCACCTGTATAAAAAAGTACACGCTCTGAAGTAGTCGTCTTTCCTGCATCAATATGTGCAATGATCCCAAAGTTTCTAACCCTTTCTAACGGATAGTCTCGTTCCATACTCTAGATTAAAAATAAAAATAAACAGAAAACAAAATTCTACCAAGCAAAGTGTGCGAACGCCTTATTGGCCTCTGCCATCTTGTGAGTATTTTCTCGCTTCTTGATCGCCTCTCCCTCGTTCTTAGAAGCCGAGATGAGCTCGTCGGCAAGCTTTACTTTCATAGGTTGGCCCTTCTTCGCTCGAGCAGCTTCTAGAATCCACTTAAAAGCGAGTGCCTGACGGCGCTCTGGTCGAACTTCTCTCGGAATCTGGTAGTTTGCTCCTCCGACTCTTCGAGAACGAACTTCCATAGTTGGCCCTGCATTCTTTAGGGCGTTTTCAAAAACCTCTATAGGGTCTTCTTTGGTCTTCTCCTTTATAATCTCAAAAGCGCCATAAACAATGGAGCGGGCAATATTTTTCTTGCCTTCCTCCATTGTGTAGTTTATAAACTTCCCTACTTTTGCTGAATTGTAGAGTGAATCAGGAGAAGGTATGTTTCTGTTTTTTACCTTTCTTCGCATGGATTATTTTGCTTTTGGTCGCTTATTACCATATTGGCTTCGTCCTTTTCGACGAGCCTCTACCCCTTGAGCATCAAGTACCCCGCGCACTACAGAGTAGCGAAGTCCTACATCTTTTACACGACCACCTTTAAGTACTACCACTGAGTGTTCTTGTAAGTTATGCCCCATTCCTGGAATGTAGGCTGTAACCTCCATACCATTAGTAAGACGGACTCTGGCGATTTTTCGAATTGCAGAGTTAGGTTTCTTTGGAGTTTTTGTAGTCACCTTTGTACAAACTCCTCGCTTAAACGGAGAATTGTAGAATACTGGGCGATTTTTAACATAGTTAAAACCACGAGTAAGGGCCACCGACTTTGATTTTCGGGATAACTTTACTCTTTTTCTCTTTACGAGTTGGTTAATGGTTGCCATGTCTAAACAAAAAACTGCAAGAAAGCAGTGGCACTACTCTAATATATGACACATATTTGTGCAAGCCTGAAATATCCTCTTAAAGAGCTAGCGGTATGCCAGTAATCAGAGAAAAAAGAATAAACACTAGCGGATGGAGAAACTCCCAAAAGAAAAATATAAAAATAAGTACCAAAATAAGACTATACTGCTCGAGAAAGCTCCGTAAAGGAGAGTGAAACGGCAAAATCGAGAAAAGTATCTTTGACCCATCAAGAGGAGGAATAGGGACAAGGTTAAACAAAGCAAGAAGAATATTGATAAAAACAAGAGAACCAGCAATTTCCATAAAAGAATAAGACACCATTCCACCAAAAAAACGAATGAAAAAACCAAAAACTAGGGCGATAAAAATATTTATGGCCGGCCCAGCAATGGCGACCAGAGCTTCCCCCCATCTTTGATTCTTTAGATTGTATTGGTTAAAAGGAACAGGTTTTGCCCAACCAATGATAAAACCTCCGAGACTATATGAGATAAGAGGTATAAGAATAGACCCCCATAAATCTAAGTGAACTAAAGGATTTAGGCTTAGACGGCCTTGATAATAAGCTGTACGATCCCCTTGTACATAGGCAGCATAACCATGAGCAACTTCATGGGCAATTACTGAAAGTATTAATATTGCGAGACTAAAAATTAGCTCCATTTCAACAACATACTAGCACGGACTTGATTATTTTAGAGAAATTTCGTATCGTAGACCCCACTATGGCAAAAGTATGCCCAGTAACAAAAAAGAGTTCGCGCGTCATGGGCGGGTATTCAAACCGCACTCGTGCAACCCAATTCAACCCTACCGGAATGGTACGAAAATACGCTAATCTCCAAAAGAAGCGTATATATATTCCTGAACTTAAAAAGACAGTCGTGCTCACCCTCTCAACCAAAGCACTAAAAACAATCAACAAAAACGGCGCATATAGAACTCTCAAAAAAGCTGGCGTAATATAAAACCCCGATTACACCGGGGTTTTATTTTGCCCAGACTTTTTCTCCATCAGAAAATACCTGAATACTCCCAAGTTTTGACGTTTCCATGATTTCAACTCCGCTATTTTTTAGATTTTGAATAACTTCTTCATGAGGATGTCCATACGAGTTGTCTTTCCCCGCAGAGATGATTGCAAAATGTGGCTTTACAAAGTGAAGATATTCTTTACTCGTTGATGTTCGAGACCCATGATGGCCTGCCTTAAGGACCTCACACTCTAGTTGTTCTTTGTACTCCCCAATCAAATATTCCTCGATCTTACTCGGAGAATCTCCCGTAAGGAGAAAACATATATCTTTGTATACATATTTAGCAACAATCGAAGCATCATTTGTCTCCATACCAGAAACATCTCGGTCAGGAAATAGTATCTCAAGATATGATCCGTCCCCCATATCGATCAACATACCCTTTCGAGCAAGAAGTGTGGGAATCGTTTTCTCTTTTATCCTTCGCCCAAGTTCAGCATCGACGCCATTATCAGATGACACCCCGGGCTCAAGAAAGACCCCGACCGCATATCGACTAATAACCTCTGGCAATCCGCCAATATGATCCTTATCCGGATGAGTTTCAACAACAACGTCAATATGCCGGTCAAATAGAGGTAATGCTCGAGATATCTTTTGAAGCACACTCGGATCACGGCCACCATCAATGAGGATTTGGTTACGATTAGACGCCTCAATAAGAATGGAATCCCCTTGCCCAACATCAAGAAAAGAAACCGAGACATGATCTCTTGATTTGAGCGAAAATACAAAAATCCAGACGATAAGATTACCTAAAATAAGAAACCCCAAAAATAGTTTTCTCCAGTTTTTCTTTATATATTCCACCCCTTTATTATACGGCTGACTCGACCAGTTTCCTTAATAGGCTAAGTTCTTAAGATCTCTTTCTTGATGCATGTAATGCTATAATTCGTTTATGAAAAAATTTGAAGAAAAAAGTTTCACTATTCCAAAACTTATCGGCATATCAGAGAAAAATATAGAAGAGCATTTGAAGCTCTATGCAGGATATGTAAAAAATGCGAATACTATCTTAGAAAAGATTGAAGAATACAAGAAAGATTCTGAAACACATGCTTACGCACTTGGGGAACTCCAAAGAAGGTTCGCATTTGAGTTCGATGGCATGCGAAATCATGAATATTATTTTAAAAGCCTCGAAAACGGCCCCTCTCCTCTTATAGAAGAATCCCTTTTATATAAAAAAATTGAAGAGGAATACAGATCTTTTGATGTATTCTTGAATACATTCAAAGCAATAGCTTTAACTCGAGGAGTAGGCTGGGCAATTCTTTACTTTGATAAACACACCAACCGCCTACTTACTCAGTGGGTTGACGAACAACACCTTGGTCACCTAACTGGCCTTGATTTCATTCTTGGTATCGACATGTGGGAACACGCTTTCGTCTTTGACTATCAACCAAGTGGTAAGAAAAATTACGTAGAAGACTTCTTCAAAAACCTAAACTGGAGCTTCATCAACGAAAATTTCACTAATTCGCTGAAATAAAGATCCACTTGCAAAATTTTCCTTCTCGTATATCCTCATCTCTCAGAACATTGCCCTTTCCCCCTTCTAGCTAGAGATACAGCTTATGCTTACTGTGAGTATCGAGGAGCGGCCTGCTTTCGTCGGGCACGAACACCCTTCGCAAGAGATCACGCTCCCCAAAATTGTGTTCAGGATCGTCGACCCAGAAGCGAGCCTGAGCGCAACAAAAGAGCCAAGAAAGAAAGAGCTGTAGGAGATCAAAGAACGTATTACCCAATACGTTCTTTTTTTAATTTAAAAAATAAATAACCAAATAAGCCATATGATAAAAATACAAAAAACCAGGGGAAAGAACGAATTGAGACATTTAGGAAATCTATCCTAGAAAAAAACTCAACCACAATCAGTACGTATCTAAGTAAAAGTTCACTTAATGCTCCAAAAAGAAAAGATGATGCGGATCCGAAAAACCCAACTACACCCGTAATGAATCCAAGAAACATGATGACCGGAATGACAGGGAGAACTAAAATATTCACCACGATACCAGTAAGAGAAAAAGACCCAGTTGTATAAAGTAGAAGCGGCAAAACAAAAAGTTGAGTTGTTAAAGTTGCAATAAAAATTTCCTTCAAATTAAAAAAATCTCTCAAGCGTGCTGTATAAGATTTAAACAAAGGAACTCCCCAGATCAGAGCTCCTGCCGAGAGAAAAGATAGTTGAAAACCGAGATCAAAGATAAGGATTTTAGGATTAAGAAAAACCATTAAAAATGCCACAAGAATAAGAGCTCTTCCGGCAAAATATGTTCTTCCAGTTGCACGAGCAATGATTATTATGAGAGCCATAAGAGCTGCACGTATCACGCTTGCCCCACCTCCTACCGCAACTGAAAAAAGAGTTATACCCAAAATGCTCCCCCAAATAGCAGCAGCCCCCGATAAAAATGAAAAAATCTTTAAAAAAGATTCCGAAACTAAGGTTATATTGTAACCAGACAAGACAACAATATGCGAAAGCCCAGTTATCCGAAACTTTTCTTCCCAATACGACCCTAAAGAATCTTCCTTACCGAGCAAAATGCCCGAAAGTAAACCAGCCTCTGGCTCAGAAACAACACGTTCCAAATTCCTAACAAACAATTCTTTAATAGAAAAAAGAGATTTTTTTATGAAATTTGGCGAACCTTGAGAGACAAACTCTCCTTGCGCGAAAGATAGAGTAAGGAATATATCATCTTTAGATAAGAATTCTCCATAATTAAAAACCCTGCCATTTGAAAGATTGAAAGATTTCGGTTTTTCGAGACGCCCAGTAAAAAGAACTCGATCGCCATAAGAAAACTCCGGATACAAATCAGCTCGAACAATAATCTTTTCTCTTCCATACCCTAAAGCTTCGCCAACGTAGACTCTTTTGTCGCCCTTTACTACCGGCTCTTTCGTAAGAATAAGTTCAACCGAGACCTCCTCTCCGAGAGCTTCAAGTAAGCCTTCATTGATAATGTGTAAATCTCTTACCTGATAACGTAAAATACCTAAGGAAAAGCAAAGTAGAATTCCACAAAAAACAAAAACCTTTCTTCTGCTCTCCTTTTCAGCTACAGATCTAAAAGCATACACAACAAAAGAAAGCCCGAAGGCGATTAACAGAAGGGTAACCTCAAGGGAAAACTCAATTAAAGAAGCAATACCTACGGCACATAGAAAAGCAAGCAGACATGTCAAAAAAGGATCTTTTGCTAAATTCCAATATCTTTTTTCCATTGAGAAATAAGTTTTTTCTCTTCATCGTTAGAAAAAACTTTTTTAAAACGAGCACCGCTTTTACCTTTTACCCTATTCTCACACTCACCCCAAGTTTTGTGCGACATGACCACACCAGAAACCTCACTTACGTAAGAGTATGCTTTTCTTTTATTTGAATTTTTATTTTTTTTACTTTTTGGCGGAATAGATACGTTTGAAATATCTATATCATATTTTGCGATAGGCCCGTGATAGAGAGCGATTTTTTTATTATCTGCAAAACTTGTTGCAATAAAATCGCATCTCTCATTTGGAGATACCCCAGAATGCCCCGGCAGAAGTTGCCACATCAGCCTTTTTTGGGATATGAGCTTATCAAACTTTTGCCATAAATCTTTGTTTAATACATCACTCTTTGTTTTTGTCTTCCATCCATTCTTCTTCCAATAAGAAAGCCACAGAGTAGCGCCTTTTAGCACATAACTTGAATCAGTAAAAATTGTAATCGTCCCACTTTTCTTTAAAATATTGAGCGCTTCTATCGCAGCAGAAAGTTCCATCCGATTATTAGTGGTATTTACTGACTTACCACCAATTTCTCTGACCATATCATCCTCAATAACTATCGCACCCCATCCGCCAGGCCCAGGATTACCTCGCGAAGATCCGTCTGTAAAAATCCTTATATCTGTCATCAATAAATTATAACAAAACCCCGACATTACATCGGGGCTGAAAACACTACATATGGTCCTCGACAACACGTTGGAGATTCCCCTCTGGGGTAAAAATTGCAATGAGTCCAAGCACCATGGTTGCAAAAACTGCAACCCCAAAGCAGACGAGAAGCATGATCCCACTGGGGATGAACTTCATGTAACCTCCGAAAGAGTCTTTAAGGAAAATTAACCATTTTCAGGAATAATGTCAATGATTCGAAGACGCAGCTCTCTATTACTGCCAAAGATATTTTTTTCCAGAGTTCCGACAACACGACACCGAGACCCTATGGGGATTCCAACAGTAAAACTTTCCGGTTTTGAAAAAAACTTAATTCCTTTAATAAAAACCCTTCCGTCTGAAAACTTAAAATCTGCATGATTCTTTTCTTTACCAAACGACCTGGCATCTTCGATAGTTACTCCTTTAATTAAAAAAAGCGGTCGCTCGTTTAGAATTCCAAATGGAGAAAACTTTTCTAATGTATGGAATAATTCCCACGAAACTTGAGAGAGCTCCAGCTCAGCATCAACCCACATAACATCTTCTTCTAAAGAAGACTCTTTTTTAGAAAGCGCCATACTCAATCTTTCTTCTAAAAGATGGATATTATCGTGAGAAATCGCAAAGCCTCCAGCCATTTTATGTCCCCCGAACTGCAAAAAAACATCTTCGGCATTACGCATAAGCTCGATGAGATCGACATCCCCCGGCGATCTGCAGGATCCTTTTATGTCCTTATCTCCATTTCTGCCCCAGAGAAAAATTGGTCTCTTTACCTCATCTAGGATTGAATTAGCAACAAGACCCAAGAGCGCTGGTTTCCATAATGGATTCCCAAAGACAAGAACTCCAGGCAATGGACCAAGTAAATCCATCTCTCGAAGTCGTTTCCGAATATCTTTAACGATTACCGCAACTAATCCTTTACGCTCGTCATTTATCTTATTTAAGTAAAGCGCTGTCTCAGTAGCAACAATAGGATCGCGAGTATATAACAATCGGAAACCATCCATAGGATGCCCCATTCTTGAGGCCGCATTTAGACGTGGGGTAAGAGAAAACGTAACATCATCCTCACGAAGTAATTTTTGATTTACTCGTAGTTTCTTCCAAAGCTCTGAAAGTCCGAGACGAGGAGATTTTTGAAGTACCTTCAAGCCATAAAATGCGAGGACCCTATTTTCTCCAACAAGAGGCACCATATCTGAGAGAGTAGCAATTCCAACCAGATCCAAGAACCATTTTTCTTGACCTTCCTTCAGCCCAAATCTTTCTTTAGAAAGAAGTGCTTGGATTAACTTAAATGCAACTCCCGTTCCACATAATATTTTCTCAGGATAAAGACAATCTTTTTGCTTGTGATTAAGTATCGCGAAGGCGTCTGGCAAAACCTCTCCAGGTTCGTGGTGATCGGTAATAATCACATCAATTCCGAGTTCTTTAGCTCTAGCGACCTGCAAAACATCCACAATTCCACAGTCAATCGTTATAATAAGGCTCACGCCGGATTCCTTAAAAATCTCGATTGCTTCTAAATGAAGCCCATACCCTTCGTCGTGACGATGTGGAATGTAATTATCAATAGTATTATGTCCGATCTTTTCAAAGAACTCTCGAAGCATCACTCCACCAGGTATGCCATCGGCATCGTAATCACTATAAATAAGAATCTTCTCCTTTTTGGAGATAGCTTCCATTATACGAGCCACCGCCTTATCCATATCCTTTAAAAGAAACGGGTCATGTAAACCATCCTCGTAGCGAGGAGATAAAAACTCGAGAACTTTTTCAGTATCAAAAATCCCTCTTTGCAAAAACAATTTCTGAGAAAGAAATGGGTAATGGAGAAGAGAGTTTGGGATTTCTTTTGGGTTCGGTCGAACTTGATACCTCTTCATTATCCCGACATATTAGCACAAAGCTTTTAAGGAATGGGCTCGAGGAGTATACTAACCTACATGGAAACGACATGTATTTTTTGCAATATAGCTCGCAGATCAATAGGAGCAGAAATAGTTTACGAAGATGAAACCTGTCTTTCTTTTTTAGATATAAATCCAGTTAATGAGGGACATGTCTTAGTGATACCAAAAGAGCATTTTGAAAATATGGCTATGACTCCTGATGAACTGATTGGGGTTCTATTTCAGAAAGCAAAATTTTTAATGCCCTTTATACAAAAAGCAACTTGCGCTGATTTTGTAGTCTTAACTGTAGTAGGAACAGACGTCCCCCATTTCCACATACACCTCATACCAAGATTCCGAAATGATGGGCTTAGTGGATTTTGGCCTGCAAAAAAATATAAAGATGGCGACAGAATGAAAGAGGTTTCGGCAAATATTCGGAAAGAGTTGGAGAGTTATTCGGTCTCAAGGGCTTGAATACCCGGTAAAGTTTCATTTGCAAGAAAATCAAGCATCGCCCCTCCGCCGGTAGAAATAAAAGAGAAATCCTGATACAGATTGAGTTCCGAGATAGAAGCAAGTGTATCTCCTCCGCCAACAATCGAATCTAGAGAAGCTTCAGCGATACAACGGGCTAAAGAAAAAGTTGCATCCTTAAATCCGATTTCAAAGTTACCTAAAGGCCCATTCCATAGAACAAACTTTGCTTTTGAAACCTCCTCACAAAGATTTCGGACCGAAATAGGGCCGACATCAACAATTGACTCATCTTCAAGAATATCTTTTGGATTCTTTATTGTTATCCCATTATTTCCTTTTACAACAACATCAACTGGAAGCATGAGCTTTTCTTGAGAAAACTTTCTCATATCTGGGACCTTAGAAGAAAGAAGTGATGCCCCGGTAGAAAACCCTTGGGCTCTAAAAAAATCATTAGCTAAAGCACCTCCAATAAAAACAGTGTCAGCCAAGTTAAAAAATTTCTCAACAAGAGGTATTTTTGTATCAAATTTTGCTCCTCCAAGAACAAATATAAACGGTCGACGAGGCTCAAAAGCTCTCGATAACTCCTTGACCTCTTCTAAAAATACAGGCCCCGCGTAATGCGGAAGGAATTTTGGTATACCTATAATAGAAGCATGTTCTCGATGGGCTGCCGAAAACGCCTCGTTTACATAAAGATCTGCAAATGAAGCGAGGTGTTTTGCAAATAAAGGAGAATTTTCTTTTTCTTCACTATATTTTCTTAGGTTTTCTAATAACACAACCTCGCCTCGTTCAAGAGAATCTCCAATAGAAATAGGTTTATTCGGATAGAAATCTTCAATAAAAGAAACGGGGAATAATTTTTTTAGATAATCAGCAACCGGACGCAAACTCCCCTCTTCTCCTTCAAAATGACTCCCGATGATAACTTTAGCCCCAGACTCTTTCAAAAGATAAATGAGCGGGAGAGTTTTGGTTATACGAAAATCATCTGTGATGACGCCCTTAGAAGTTGGCACATTAAAATCAGCTCGTAAAAAAACTATCTTATTTGAGAGCGAGCCATATGCAGTAATACTTTTCATTCCTTATATTTTTCTACTGCCTCAAGGATGGAAGAGAAGTTATTCGGCTCAAGACTTGCTCGCCCAACCAAAAAACCTTTAACTGTGCCATCTTTCATAAGAGAAATTGCATTCGTGGCATCAACCGAGCCTCCATAAATAAGCACTGTCTTTAGAGCGTTTTCCCTACCAAACAAACGAGAAAGAATTTTCTTTATGAAAATAGTCATTTCGTGAAGTTTTTCTGGATTCATTGCTTCATTTGCACTCTTACCAATAGCCCACACAGGTTCATAAGCAATAATGATTCTTGAAAGTTCGCCACGAGAAAGCCCTTTTAGAGACTCCTTGATCTGATTCTCTAAAAAAGAAAGATACATCCCTTGATGATCCCGAGAAGTTTCTCCGACGCAAACAACTGGAGTAAGTCCCATTTTTATAGAGGTTATTATTTTTTTTGATACCATGTCATCGGTCTCACCAAGGGCTCTTCGTTCAGAGTGACCGATAATCACATACTTTGCACCAAAATCTTTAATCACCTGAGCACTTACTTGTCCAGTAAAGGCTCCTTCTTTAGCCCAAAAAACATCTTGTGTCCCAATTTCTAATTTCTTAGAAATAGGAAGGTCGCCTAGAAATGGAAAGGGTGGCGCAATAACTACTGTTGTTTTTTTTAAACGGGATGCTTTTTTGAGAATTTCTCTTGATAGTTTACGAGCCAAAACCCGAGTCCCTGGATTCATCTTCCAGTTAGCAATCACAAATCTCTTCTTCATAACAGAAGTATATCACTTCAAGATATAGACCCCCTAGCGGGAGGCATGTTTTAAAGCTCCTCCCAGGAGAGAATTTCGTATTGGTCTGAGGTTAGAGGAAATGACGGCGGAGGTCCATATAGCAAATTAGCATCATAAACAATATTTCGTATTTGGTACCCATTACCATCTGTATATGCAAAACCATAACGAATATTGGTCGCAATCATGCCATAAAGAGTAATCGAATTACGAGAATGGTATGGAGAACATCGATTTTGCCCTCCGCCTGGAGGTGGGTAATAATATCTTCCAACCCGACCGTTCTGAGCGACAAGGGCAGCGTCGACACGAAGATCAGTATCCGAGTACATGCCTGCATGAACATTACCCTGAGATATAAGGGCGATAACGTCGCTACCGTCATAATTAGTGTACGTAAGATCGTTATTAACGATAACGTTTGGTCGATTGGAAGGATTATCTGGGAAACGACCGGAAGCAATCGTCACACGTAAAGAATTAATTACCCCCTCAACCCAAACATTATCTTCGACAAAGATAAGCCCATTCGCCGGTACTGCATAATTTGCAAGAAATGTTCGATTATTAACACTCCAAGTCCCCCATCCAGACTGAGATAAAGTATTTGTACAATATGAAGGAGGAGTCCTCTGGCTCGTCACCCTGTATATATCAAAAGTATCATTTGTCTTAAGTATAATTTGATACCCTTGAGAACCTGACGGTGCAAAATATCTTCCGCTTGCCTGTGCAGATGCCTTAATCTGAGCGAGATCATTTGTAAGACCCACAAAGTCTGCCGCAGGAACCGGGAACTGTCTTCCTGATTCAAATACATCTGTGCGAGACGGAACAGGATTAGGCGGAGCCTCAAGAGGTCGAAATGTGCTGTTTATCCCCGATCCAGGCGGTGGATTCACATGAGTATGTACCCCAAATTCAATAGCCCCGCTATGATCTGGATCATCATACGAAGAAACAGCGCTTGTTATTGCATTATGAGCGATTCCGTCAAAACGGATCCCTGCATTTGAGTGAATTGGCCCAAAAACTTCAGTCCCCTGGCCAAATCGCATCACGTCATTTGCAACCACGGCATATTTTGCAAGAGAAGGGATTGCAAGCTCAACTCTTATTGTTCGAGAGATTGAGGTGCTAGCAGGAGTGCCGGTGGACTCAACTCTGACTTTAGTTGAACCCACGATTGGTGGAGTAATATCCAAAGAAAAAGTCCCAAGAATATTACCATCCTTATCATTCATAGTGTGAAGATACGGACCAGGAGCATTAGTCCCGTCTTGGTAATCAGTAGGCGCATGGGCTAAGTGCCATCGATAATAATCAACGCCAGCTTCTGCCAACTGTAATGCTTGCTCACGGACAAGAGATTCTCGAGACGCTTTTATATTAACCCCCGCCCATCCAACAAGACCTCCCATAAGAACTAAGGCAATCGCGGAAAAGACGATTATCTGAACAAGAACTTGCCCACGCGATGCGCTAAAACTTTTTCTCATAAGTTATCTTTCAAATTACGCAATGTCCCCATTGTAGTAATTGTAACAGGTCCTGGATCTCGATTGAGGTCATGATCAAGTAAAATAGTCACCCTTACAAGACGAATAGGAAGAATAGGAACAGGATCTACGAGCGGAGAAGAGGTTCCAGTAAAAAAACTATCGAAATATTCAAATAATGGCGTAGTCTGAGAGTTAACCACGTCTCGGATAAGCGCCTCCACTTCTTCGTTTTGAACATCATAAACCAATGGCGTACCTTCAGGTTTTATTATGCCTCTGAACAAAATCCCATTTTGTAGAAAATACCTTACTCTCTCCTTTAAAG
>CAYVDB010000011.1:0-22925 GCA_964450705.1 uncultured Candidatus Saccharibacteria bacterium
GCATCCACGCTCGCCCCCCTGGCGGCCGCGGGCGGCGCGGACCACTGCACGCGGCAATCGACCTTGCCGCGCGACACGCGCGCCGACAGCAGCTCCCGCAGCGCGGGCTCGAGCGCGCGCAGTTCCTCCGGGATGCGGAACTGCAGGTCGAGGAAGCGCGCGTTCACCGAGCGCAACTCCACCTGCAGGCTGCCCTGCGGCAGCTCCGCGGCGGCGGTGGCGTAGCCGGTCATGCTCTGGATCAAGGTCGCGTGGTCCCCGGTGTGACAAATTGCGCAGCCGGCGCCGGCCGAGGCCGCGGCGCGGGCCTGTCGCGCGAAAGGAGCCGCGTATCATACGGCCGTGGAACCGGAGGTCACCGAGGTGTGCTTTCTTTGGTAAAACATCTAAAAACGGAAGGTTTTATCCGTATCCGAATTGGGGTAAGCCCAGAGACTCCTGGGGGAAAATTAAAAAAACCAAAAGGAGAAAGCGCTGTTGATGCTTTTATTGTGGGAGAGTTTCGCGAAAAAGAGATTGCCATTCTCAAAAAAGTTTCAAAAAATGTTACAGAAGCAATTGAAACAATAGTTCTCTACGGCCTTCCAAAAGCAATGTCTCTTTATAATCAATAATTATGGAAGACTTACCGCAACAGGGAGAAAATCTTTTTGAAGAATTTAAATCTCACATAGCAAACGTTCCTAGATTTATAGAAGAAGAGTTTATACGCAATACCGGTAACAGTTGGGGGTCGTGTGTTTTAAGCCAAGTTTCGGTACTTCTGGCTACTATTGAAATGGCTCACGAAGAAGGAACTGTCCCCACTGAGACCTTATATTGTTCTAAAGGAAAAGCTAAAGGTAGCAGAGGAGGAGGCGCTCGCTATCGCTAGAAAATACCCTGATCCTACTACTCCCATACCTCAAGAAGAAAAAGAAAAGATTCTCAGCTTGTTTGGCGTCTTATAATTTTGTAAAAAATATCCCCGCTAAGCGGGGATAGGGTTTCTTTGTATGCGAAGCGCTTTTAGGCACTCGCATTCGTCTATTTCGTTTCTCCAAAGTCGAAGGATAATGGGGGATACCTCGTCGACCACTTGGAGTACTTCATCTGGGATTCCTTCTCGGATTGCCGCTCTTGTCCGCGGCAGGATTCCAAAAAAGAAATACCCGGGGCTATTCAAGTGTAGGTCTAGGAATCCCATCTGGAGAAGATCCTGCAGTGCTGAGTCTAGAGCTCTGTAGTGCCCTGTTATCTCATCCCTGTAAAAGCCTTGCACCTCGACACCTTTTTTCTTGAGGCTATGGAGAAAAAATCTCCAGATCTCATGTAGGCGTTCGGCTTTTAGCCGCTCGACATTCCAATTCGAAAGCAGAAGTAAAAGCAGGTCTTTGTGGCGCCATCCTTCGCTGTACCGGCTGAGGTACTCATTGGTATCGGGTTTTTCCCGAGGTTGAGACGACAGATACATGTTGCTACCTCCGTGTTTAAGGGGATGAACTCTTTTGAAAAGAGTACTCTTCCTCTTTATTTTTGCAAGAAAAACCGCCCTGTATCTATTAGGGCGGTTTTTCTTTCTGGTTTTAATGTTATTTCTTGTTTCCTTCGGCGTAGGTCAGGGCCATTTTTTGCTCTTTAGGATCAAAGAGTGAAATTTTGAAATCGTATGTCTTTCCAAGCTCGAGTGTTTCTCTTAATTTTTCTTCACTTCCGAATTCAGAAATATGGACAAGGCCCGCAACGCCTTCTTCTATTGAAGCAAGGGCTCCGTGCTTATTAAATTTAATAATGACTCCGTTCACCAAGTCGTCCTTTTTATACTTTTGAGCTGCCTCAACCCATGGGTTTTCTTTCAAGGCTTTGATAGAAAGAGATATTTTCCCATCTTTTATGTCTATTACCTTTACGCGGACTTTGTCGCCAACCTTGTACATTGTGCGAGGATTTTCAACGAGACCCCAATCCATTTCAGAGATATGCACAAGACCTTCGAGACCCTCTTCAATCTTCACGAATACTCCGAAATCAACAATGCCGGTGATTTCTCCGGAAAGTTCATCGCCAAGCGCATAGCGGTCGACAATTTCTCCTTTCTCTTTTGAAACCTCCCCCTTTTCCGAAAAGATAAGTTTTCCTTCTTTTGGAATTGCAGCAATAATCATCACTGAAAGTCTTTCCCCAACAAGCTTTCGTAATTCTTCGAGGATTTTATCTTTGTCGCCATCTGATATTCGTGGGTAATGTTCCGGCTTTAGTTGAGATGCAGGCAAAAATCCTAAGATACCTTGCCAGGAAAGGATAAGGCCTCCTTTGTTTGCATCAGAAACAACAATATCAAAGACTTTTTTATCTCTGATTGCGTCTTCCGCTTCTCCCCAAATGAGAGCTTGGCGAGCTTCTTTTAGAGACACCTCGATATAGCCTTCTTTGTTATCAAGAGCAATAACTTTACCCGCGACAGTGTCGCCGATATTTACTTTCTTAATAATATCTCGAGCGTTTATATACTCTCGTCCATAAATAATACCTGTACCAAATGGAGGTAGATCAAGGTAGAGAGCTCCTTTATCGATTGCAATAACCCGACCCTCAAATAAATCTTCTATAGAAGGGGGAGTAGGTGTCTCGTTTACGAACCGAGACATTACGCTGTCTTTTTTCGACTTCTCTTCGTTTAATTCTTCTGACATTTTTGTGTTTCGAAAGGGTTTCTTGTGTGCTTTTGCGACCGTTTACTCAACAAGAGGGTTATCCTTCCGTGTGGTAATTAAAAATCTTTGCTAGAAGCAAAGACGTGGGGATTCTATACTAAAAGTTGTGATCTGTCTATATATGAAGAGGCCCCACACAACTGTGTGGGGCCGAGTCAGCAGACCCAGGGTCCGCTGAACGAGGGGCGATGCCTTACGCGATCGCCTGGCTCTTATTATACCACCGTGTCCCGCCCTCGACCCTCAACCTTCCGGGGGTTGAAAGCGAGAGGCGGGAACACGTACTGCGGTACATCACCTGCTCTCTTTTCTCTTATCTCTCTAAGCCTGCGCCTACCGTGGCCTTTGTTGGGGCAACGGTGGCTGATTATACAGCCAATGGCATCACCTCCTTGTGCGTAGACACTTAGATCGGTTGTCTACACCCGGTTAGGTCGTTCTGTCGCGGCGGTGCGACAGAACGAGGTTAGCGCACCGCTTCTTGTCGTCGACGTGCGGTGCAGTGAATTCGGCTTGTGCCGCTATGCTCGTGCGGCTCTCTGTTGGCCGGCGCGGGCTATCCATTCCGCAGGTGTTATCCTCGGAAGATTGCCCCATGGCCTTAGAGAAATGGCATCGTTTCTGAGCATACCCTGAGTACCCAGAGGGCAAAAGGGGAATCCAGTGAACCCACCTACGGAAAAGGCATTTATACCTCCTATTTTCGTGGCTTGTTGATGAGTGGCCCCCAGCCTATTTCGGCAGGGGCGCGAGAGCGTTAAAACGTACTTCTTTGTCTATTATAGCATACACAGTATTTTTGTCAATAGTTTTTAGTTTCCCCTAGAAAAACCCATATTTTAAGTTTATTTCTTCCATGAGTTCTTTTTTGTAAAGACAATGTGATAATTATTTCGTCAATACGAAAAAAGCGCATAAAATGTTATACTTTTTGAATGATTATCTCGTATCTAGGCGTTGATTCGGTCAAAATCCAGTTTGGCGATACGGTGGTTGCTTACAACCCTGTCTCGAAAGATTCAAAATTCAAGTCTTCAAAGTATGGGGCTGATATTGTCTTGATTTCAAATAACCACGAGGATATGAATGGCAAGGAAAATGCTACTCGTGGAGACAAAGAGCCTTTTATTATAGAAGGTCCTGGTGAATACGAAATTGGCGGTGTATTTATTCGAGGTTTCTTGTCGAAGACTTTGTATGGCGGAAAAGAGTCGGTGAATACAATTTACACGATGAATCTTGAAAATATGAATCTTTGTTTTCTTGGCGCTCTCTCTTCTCTTGACGCTATTACACCTGAAACAACTGAAGCTCTTGATGATGTAGATATACTTTTTGTACCAATTGGAGGAGAAGGAGTTCTTTCTCCTGGAGATGCTGCAAAAGCTGCTCTTAAGATAGAACCGAAAATTGTCATCCCGGTCCATTTTGGAGACGACCTCGGAGAAAAGGCCTTAAAGTCTTTTCTTAAAGAAGGTGGAGATGAAGATCTGAAAGCTGAAGAGAAACTAACTTTAAAAAAGAAAGATCTTGAAGGTCGAGACGGGGATATTGTGGTATTGAAAGCAAGCGTCCTATAGAGCTATAGTTAGCTATATGAACAATTTCATCGAACATCTCAAAGGTAAACCAGAGCACCATAGGCGAAAGTATGCATTTGGCCTTTCTGCTGGTCTCACTGCTTTCATATTTATGATTTGGGTATCGGTAATTGTACCGAGCGATGTGAAGCTTGCCCAACAAAGCGAGTCTTTTGAGGAGAAGAAATTAGAAACCCAGACTCCACTTAAAACATTCCAAAGTGGCATGGCGACTGTGTATGAGGGAGTTAAGAATATATTTTCCGGAGAGTCTTCAAGAGATATCGACTTTGAAAAAGAGTATGAACGTATAAAATCTGAAGTCGAGCAGGGTAACATAGAAGCCCTTCCAAGAACTAGTCCTAGATAAGAGCAATACTAATGGCAAAAGAGTCTAAAAAAGAAATTCCTTCAAAGGATACGCGAGTCTCTGTTGTCTCTCGTTCAATTGTGACAGAGATGAAGGAGTCTTTTATCGACTATGCAATGTCGGTCATTACTGATCGTGCCCTACCTGATGTGAGAGATGGGCTAAAGCCGGTACACAGAAGAATCTTGTATGCGATGAATGCCATGGGGCTGTCATTTAATGCGAAGTTTCGAAAGTCGGCAACGGTTGTAGGAGATGTGCTTGGAAGTTATCACCCACATGGAGATGCGTCGGTGTATGACGCAATGGTAAAACTTGCTCAAGATTTCTCTACTAGGTACCCACTTGTATTAGGACAAGGAAACTTCGGTTCCATTGACGGCGATAATGCTGCTGCATATCGATACACGGAAGCGAAGATGAGTAAGCTTTCAAGTGAACTTTTACGGGATATAGAAAAAGAAACTGTTGATTTTCGACCAAATTACGATGGATCTAAAAAAGAACCGACAGTTCTTCCTGCAGGAGCTCCAAACTTGCTTTTAAATGGGACTCTAGGAATTGCCGTTGGAATGGCAACAAATATACCTCCCCATAACCTGCGTGAAGTAGCTGACGCAGTGTCTTTTTTGGTTGATAACAGTGATGCAACCACCGAGGATCTTCTCGAATTTGTTAAAGGTCCAGACTTTCCAACAGGCGGTATTGCTTTTAATGAAAAAGATATCCACCACGCATACGCTACAGGGCGTGGCGGGGTTGTAGTTCGTGGTGTCGCGGAGATTACAGAAACCAAATTAGGCGCATTCCAAATTGTGATTACTGAAATTCCTTACCGCGTAAATAAAGCGGTTCTGATTGAAAAAATTGCAGAGCTTGTGCGCGACAAGAAAGTTGAAGGTATAAAAGGTCTCCGAGATGAGTCCACCAAAGATATTCGTATTGTAGTTGAGCTTAAGGCCGGGAGTCAGCCTCAGAAAGTTTTGAATTCTCTTTACAAGCACACTCAACTTGAGGAAACGTTCCACTTTAACCTCGTGGCGCTTGTTAACGGTGTTCCGCAGACCCTTTCGCTAAAGGGGATTCTTGAAGAGTTTGTGTCTCACCGGAAAGAAGTTGTCCGTCGTAGGACAGAGTTTGACCTAAAACGCGCAGAGGAGCGAGAGCATATTCTCTTAGGTCTTAAAAAGGCCCTTGATCATATTGATAAAATTATAAAACTCATCCGAGCTTCAAAGACTGTTGAAGAAGCTCATGGTCAACTTAAGAAAGAGTTTAAGTTTTCAGATCTTCAAGCGACTGCAATCCTTGAAATGCGTCTTCAGAAGCTTGCGGGGCTTGAGCGAAAGAAAATTGAAGATGAGCTAAAAGAGGTCCAGGCTCTTATTGAAGACTTAAAGAGTATTCTTGCAAACTCTAAAAAGGTTTTGGCTATCATAAAAAAGGAGATTGCGGAGATTCAAGAAAAATTTGGAGATGACAGAAGGACTAAGATTGTAAAACATGGGGCTAAGGTTTTTTCTGTGGAAGATCTTATTCCAGATGAAGAAAACACACTTGTTTTGACCCAAGGTGGATATATTAAGCGCACTAATCCTGATGAATACAAAAAACAAAAACGTGGGGGCGTAGGAGTTATTGACCTTAATACCAAAGAGGAAGACTTTGTGACGCAATTTTTAACAGCATCAACCCACAGTGATCTGCTGTTTTTTACCGACAAAGGGAAGGCCTATCAGATAAAGATGTACGATATACCAGAAGGAAAACGTGCTACACGAGGTAAATCTGTTATGAACTTTATTGCGCTCGGGGCAGAGGAAAAAATAACCTCAATACTTCCTGTGCCTAAAGATGTAAAAGGTAAATCAGGGCTTTCTTTAAACTTGGTTACTAAAAATGGTATTGGTAAGCGAGTGGCTGCTCAAAGCTTTGCTGATGTGCGTGCAAGTGGCATCATTGCTATCCGTCTTGATGAAGACGACCTCTTAGTATCCGCGTCTCTTGTTGAAAAAGGGAACAGTATTGTTCTCGTTTCTGCTAAAGGGCAATCTATTCGCTTCAAAGAGAGTGACGTCCGAGAGATGGGACGAAGCGCTGGTGGAGTCCGTGTGATGAAGCTTCCTAAGGGAGACTCAATCATCGGCGCTCATGTAGTTTCTAATGAGGCTCAAAAACCGCATCTTCTTGTTGTTTCGCAAAATGGTTATGGTAAGAAAACCGACATAACTGAGTATAAGATTCAAAAACGCGGTGGAAGTGGGATAAAGACAGCAAGTGTTACTCCAAAAACTGGCCAACTTATGGCCGCACAAGTTATTACAACTCTTGAAGAAGAAATTGTGGCAATGTCTAAGAAAGGACAAGTTATTAGAACTTCTATTGAAGAGATTCCCGCGCTTGGACGCCAAACTCAAGGTGTGCGTATTATGAAGTTGCGTGATGGTGATGGGCTTGCTTCAGTAATCTGTTTGTAGAAGTTTAAAGGGGCGATTGTTTTTCGTGGTAATATTGTTCTATCTATATTTATGTTTTCAAATCCAGAGAAAAATGTATTGCAACTCAATCTCCCTCTCGGCGCTTCTGTTGCTGATTTCGGTTCTGGTTCTGGACACCACGCTAAGGCGCTTGCAAAAGCTGTTGGAGAAAAAGGGCATGTCTATGCAATTGATGTGCAGAAAGATCTTCTTGTCCGTTTGAAAAATGAAGCTCAAAAGGAAGGCCTTTTTAATATCGAAACTATTCATGGAGATCTTGAGAAACAAAATGGGTCTCATTTGCGTAGCGATTCTCTTGATGCCGTAATTGCCTCGAATATCCTTTTCCAGGTGAGCGATAAGCAAGCTGTTTTACGAGAGGGAAGCCGTATTTTAGTCAAAGGCGGAGTATTCCTTGTTATTGATTGGAACGAATCTGCAGAAGGAATTGGCCCTACTTCAGAACACTTGTTTTCTAAAAAAGAAGCAGAAGCTCTTCTTGGTGGTGTTGGTTTTCAAGTTGTTAAGGAGATAGATGCGGGGCTTCACCATTATGGGTTAATAGCAAGAAAAGTATGACAATGTCGAGATTCCAGCTTATCCTTACTGGCGTACTAGCATTTTTTATTCTTGCAGGTGTATTTGTATTTGCAATTGCGGGGCGAGGCGGAGAGGGTAAGGCAGAAATTGTGGTATGGGGCTCTCTTCCTGAGTCAGTGTTCAACGCTCAAATTAGAGATCTCCCAATTGCTTCTGATAAAAGTATCGGTATTCGCTATGTATTTAAAGACGAAAAGGATTTTAATCAAGATTTTGTTGAGGCTCTCGCATCAGGAGTTGGTCCTGACGTAGTCATTCTTGCGCAAGATGCAATACTAAGACATCGAAGTAAGCTTCTTTTGATTCCCTTCGAAAGTTTTGGAGAACGTCAGTTCAAAGATACTTTTATCGAAGAGGGAGAGATTTTTCTTGAACCGGATGGCTTTATTGCTTTTCCATTTCTCATTGACCCTCTAGTAATGTATTGGAATCGAGATATTTTTTCGAGCGCTTCACTTCCGCAACCTCCAGAGTATTGGGATGAGTTCTATAATCTTTCCCGTGACCTTACGAGAAAAGATGGATCCCTTAACATTACTCGAGCAACCATTGCTCTTGGAGAATATGAAAACATAAACAATGCAAAAGAGATCATATCCACTCTTATTTTCCAAGCTGGAAATCCTAGTATTATAGAGCGAAGAGGGAATTCATTTGTCGCAACTCTTAATGACTCTTATGGGGCAACAGTGAACCCAACCCACTCTGCAGTAAATTTCTTTACTGAATTTTCTAATCCAACTAAAGCTCATTATTCTTGGAACAGATCCTTGCCTTATTCTCAGACAATGTTTCTTTCCGGTGATTTGGCGGTATATCTGGGCTTTGCTTCAGAAGCAAAAGCTCTTCGCTTGAAAAATCCCAACCTTAATTTCGATGTCGCGCCACTTCCTCAATCAAGAGTAGAAAGTCGCAAGATAACCTTTGGACGTATACAGGGATTTGCCGTAACAAGAGGTACAAAAAATATTAACGCTGCCTTCAAGTTAATATCTTCAATCTCTACTCCTCAAGCGGTTAAAAATTTTTCTACAGCGACAGAATTACCTCCTGTTCGTCGTGATCTTCTGGGGGCTGGATCCACTGACGCTTTTCAGTCTGTATTTTATAAGAGTGCTATATGGTCTAAGGGGTGGCTTGACCCCGATTGGGCAAAAACATCATCTATTTTTAAGGATATGATTGAATCAATTACGGGTGGGCGAGTCCGTACTGAACAAGCCGTATCGCGAGCTCAAGAAGAGCTCACGAGTCTCTTATTAGAAAAATAAAAGTATGAAATATTTTTTTCTTTTACCTCTACTCCTTGTCATGTTTCTAGGTTCTGCAGTTGACGTCTTAGCTGCCCCTTCTCCAAGCACTCCAGGGTATCTTATTGTTTGCGATCCAAAACCGGATCCAACAGGACCAAATGCGGGTCTTTCTGATTGCCACTTTGACGACCTTATCCGACTTGGGGTCAATATAATTAATTTCCTTATTGTTCTTTCAACTGCGCTTGCCGCTGTAGCGATTGCTTATGCGGGGTTTCTTCTTCTCTCTTCCGGGGGTAATTCATCAAAACGCACACAAGCCAAGGATATTCTCACTAAGGTTGCCATAGGGCTTTTCTTTATCATTGCAGGATGGCTTATTGTTAATCAAATTATTGTGGCACTTCTTGATCCCAATCAGCCTGGGTTATTTATATTAAGACCTTAGCGCGTGATACAATAAAATAACTATGAAGCGAACCATATATGTTTTAAGCCTCGCCATCGTGTTGTTTGTTTTGAATTATTCTCTAGCTACCGCAAATTCTCACCAGGGGGGTGGCGGTACTCCTCCCCCAACAACAAATTATGGAATTACAATTCCTAATCCGCTTAAAAACGGCACAAATTCGCTGTACGCTTTTATAAACTTGGTTATTAATAATGTGATTTTACCTGTTGGCGGAGTGCTTGCCGTTATTTTTATAATCTATTCCGGTTTTCTTTTTGTTACCGCTCGCGGAAATCCTACTAAGCTTGAGACTGCGAAACAGGCTTTCCTATGGGCTGCAATTGGAACAGCAATTCTTTTAGGAGCGTGGGCAATTTCTCTTGCTATTGAAGCAACCATAACTCAGATTACTTCGTGATGATTTCTTTTCAAAAAATAGGCATTTTATTTCTAGGTCTTGCTCTAATTTCCCCAGGGTTAGTCTTTTCGGCATGCGTACCAGGCTCAAACGCTGCACCTTCTGGTCCGCCAACTGATTTTGAAGATTTTGTATGTTATGCGATTAATCTTATTGATCTCATTATCCCAGTTGTTACAACCTTGGCATTCTTAGTATTTTTTTGGGGAATCATTGTTTTTATTCGGGCTGGAGGAGATGAAAAGAAAATTGAAAGTGGTAAACAGCTTCTCTTTTGGGGGTCCATCGCTCTTTTCGTTATAATTTCTTTTTGGGGGATACTTCAAGTTCTCTCAAATTCACTTTTTGGTTCTGACCCAATTGGTTTTCCACTTCTGCCTACAAATACACCATGAAATACTTTTTGCTGACATTTGTCTTTTTAGTATCTCTTCCTGCGTATGCTCAACAGACAGGCTCTGTTCAGGATTTTTTTGTCCAACTTCTGCCAATTCTTAGAAATGTTTTTATATTGTTCATTGCGGTTGCATTCCTAGTATTTTTTTGGGGGATTGCCAAATTTATTTTACATTCAGGCGATGAAAAAGCGGTTGAGCAAGGTAAGCGTCTTATGGTTTGGGGGGTCATTTCTCTTTTTGTAATGGTGGCAATTGTCGGCATTATTTCTTTTCTCCAAGATATGTTCTTAGGCGGGGCAGTTCCTGGTTATATTATTCGGACAAATTCAAATCCGTAATTTATCCCCACGATATTGGAAAAATGCTGATTCTCTGGTATTATGGTACTTGTATCCTATATAAAAGGGTCTTATTAATATATTAAAATTGTTATTACAATGAAGAAAGCATTAGGAACACTTGCAATCTACGCTCTTCCAGCCCTTGCTCTTGCACAAGGAACAGGTATAGATCTTGGAAGTTTTGATCAGGCAGTTCTCGATATCGATACTATTGTCGGGAATCTAATTCCAGTCGTTACTGCGCTCGCTCTTCTCTTCTTTTTCTGGGGATTGGCACGTTTCATTCTTGCTGCAGGTGATGAATCTGCTAAAGAAGAGGGAAAGAGAATTATGATTTGGGGCGTTGTTGCACTCTTTGTTATGGCAGCTGTATGGGGGCTTATCCAGTTTATTGGAGAGCTCTTTGGGGTTGATACATCTGGAGGTGTTATCAATACTCCTCGTATTAACTAGTTGTCTCAATGACCATAGTTCCGTTTCTAAACAAGATCAACGAAGTGATCTTGAACCCCGCTCTCGTTCTTTTATTCTCAATAGCTCTTCTGGTATTTCTTTATGGAGGCTTGCAGTTTATTCTCAAGGCATCTGATGAGAAGGGAAGAGATGAGGCGAAGAAAGCAATGGTTTGGGGTCTTGTGGGGATGTTTATTATGGTTACTGCATTCGGAATTATTCGTGTAATACTAAACTCTGTTGGTGTCAGCACGAATATATATCCTCTAAATTAGACACTTCTCGTCTCTATACAAAAAACTCGGTGTAAGGTCGAGTTTTTTGTATAGAAAAAGCCCCGACCTGGTCGGGGCTTTGCCCTCTTTACTGAGGGTTGTACTTGGAGAACGTGATTTCGATCATGACAGGGTCAAGATCTCTCGCGCGAAACTCCACCCAGAGAGGGTATCGAGAAAGGCGGTTTTCTTCGTCGCAGTTCTCTTTTACCATCGTCTGTTCTTCAATCACTTCTTGCCTACTTATGGGATCTTGATACCCATAGCGCACAATGTAGTCAGTGCGGAAGTTCACAGGCTCCCACTCGAGGACAAGTCCTTCGGTAGAAATCCTGCGGGTATAGCTCCCATCTCCCTGCGCAATCACTGTGTCCTTGCGGACAAAGTCCAAGCGTGCCGATCCTCCGTAACGAGCGAAACGCTCGCAAGGGTCGACAGCAGTACTGTCTCTCCATCTGTGTGCGCTTGCAAGCCAGGGACGACCATCCGGATACTTGGACCTGATGATCTTGGCACAGCCGATATTTCCAGCTGTTGTCATGATGTCAAACCCTTGGATTCCGCATGTGTCTCCCCAGACTGACTTTCTGATCTGGAAAATACCGAACGCATCGACGCCATCCCTATTCTGGACAATAGAACTGTCCCCCGAAGCATCCACTCTGAATTGAGTGAAGTCGCTTTCGGCTGCAGCGATTCTCCACATCAATGTGTCTCCTGGAAATGCGAGCATCACAGTGTCCTTTTCAGGCCCCTGTGCAGCATTCCAGTTCCAAGATGTCGAAGTGGCTTCCCCTGTATTGGGCGAAGGCGCAGAATCCGAAGGAGTGTTTTCCTTTGGTGCTTGCGCTTTATACTTTGTCCATCCAAGAGATGTCATCCAGATTCCCAGCACAAGCGCTCCGGCATAGCCGAGAACTTTCGTGCGAGTGTCCGTCATCATCGCAAGAAGGATTGCAACGATTGCAATTCCTCCCTGAAACTGCCAGAACCACAACTGGTACATCCATGTCCCGTATTTATCTGGGAATAGGATGAATACCAGAAGGTTGAGAAGGCCATACAAAACAACGGTCTTCCCGATTGCTCCAATTGCTCCAGGTGTCCTGAGCGAAGAAAGCCAGGCTACCATTTTTCTTCCACCAATCTTGCGAATGATGAAGATGAGCCCGGCAAGAACGACAACTCCGAGGGCAACCTTTACGAAAACACCAAAGGCGACGCCAAAAGAGATTTTCCCTGAGAAGGGAAGCCTCAATCCTTCAAGGTTCTTATAGAGGTAGCGGCCTAGAGAAAAGATTCCTGCTCCAACGAGAAGGGAGTAAAAAAGTTTCCTATTTCTCCCAAACTCGATTCTTGCTCCTCGGATCAGTCCGAGTAGTAGAAGCGTGACGCTGAGCGTAACTGTCGAGAGGGTGATCACAAACCACTCTCCGGCAGTGCTTAACTTCCGTAGCATGATTTGTTTTCCCTCGTGAAGTATGGGTGGTATGGCCAACGCAATAAGTGTTGGGACCAAGAGTAACGTTGCGACAAGAGCAAGTACGGAGAACCCCAGTGATTCTAAGCCGTACCTTAATCGCCATAAGGCGGTAAGAAGTATGGCTCGTGGCTTGAAATTCATTCCGTACTCCTATTGAAAAGAAGTGTTGGTAAGGTGCTGGTCCGCCTGGTATTATATCATATTTATATATAAAGTCAAATTATATTTATGTTAAAAATTAATGAAAAAGCCGGACCTAGCAACAGGTCCGGCTTGATGTATTTCTAGACTCCTTAAGGGGCGTCATCCTTTGGAGTTTTTTTCTCGCGCGATGATTCGGTGATAATTCCGAGATTCGCACTTCCTACTGATACGACATTTGCTCCAGCAATTCCGCGGGAGAAAGCCTCGGTTGCCGCAAGTTGGAGTCCTACTTCGCCACCCTTTTCTCGAAGGAGTTCAAGGCGACGAGCCTCTGCAGCTCCTAGGGTTTCAATCCGTTCGGCTTCAAGCTTTCCTGCGTCACGGTCACCTGTGGCGAGCGCTACCTTAGCTCTGGCTCTCTCAGTTGCGCGAGCTACTTCTTGGAGAGCTTCCGCAACCTTGGGGTCTCCCGTTTCAAGGTCAAGGTCTACGAACCGAAAGCTACGGACAAAGACTCCGATGAGAGAAAGGAACCCTCGTTCCTGCATGCCGCCCTGTTGAAAACTTGTCTTGAGGACAATGTCAACAAGGTCATTTCCGCCCGCATCTCTCTCGACCTTGATCTCGTCAATGTCGTGTGTGCCGAACCATTCCCGGAGAATTTGGCGTATGCCATTTTCAATCTGGGTTTCCCATGTGCCAACAATAAATTCTGCTTGCACAGGGAAGATTATTTGAACAGCAAACTCAACAACTGCCGGACACGGCCACCGATCCTTAGCGATGAATGTTTCCTTGAAGCCAATGGTGTGTTGGAAGAGAGCATAGCCGTCATCACGGTGTGCAGGCCTGACGATCTCGGCTCCTTCCTCGTCTTTACGAATTACGTTGTAACGAGGAGCTCTCCGGTATATGTATCGATTCCAGCCTACATACACAACACCAAGGTTGCTCAGGAATGTCCTTCGGTCTTCTCCGTTCGGTACAAATTCCTGGCGTTTCTTGTCGAAATCGTACCCAGGAATTGAGGGGTAGATTCCATCGAATGGACCATTCGGACTGCCTCGCACTATCCGGATGTATGATCCGGGAGGGCTTTTCAGTCGAAAACAACTCCACCAATTGTCGCGACTCGCGTACCACACGACAGCTTTTCCCAGAAGCACCGGACCAAAATTGACGAGTCCGAACCCCAGGATCATGGCTACCAAAAGCCAGATGATTGTTCCGATCACTGTTCCTCCTCAGCAAATGAGTAGTAGGGAATTACGAAGAGCTTTCTGTTGCAGATTTTATCATAAAATACTAAAAAGTCAAGTTATATAAACTATAAGGAGCTAAGTTGTCATGGTAATAAGACCAAATTATATTCAAAACTACATATTAGAAGTTTAAATAGTTTAAATATTAAAAATATTTTATAACAAACCTGTGCGATCGCACAGGTTTGTTATACGGCTCATTTTTGAGCTATTTATTTTATTGGTGCTGGGGAGAGGACTTGAGTCTTACAGACTCAGTATCCCAATTGGATTTTTATTCGCAAAAACTCATAAAAATCTCAATTGGGCTTCAAGTCAGCGTAACGCTTTCATATAGAAAGCTACGCAAAGCACCTCGTTTTACTCGGTGCTGGGGAGAGGACTTGAACCTCCACGCCTTACGGCACTTGCTCCTAAGGCAAGCGTGTCTGCCATTTCACCACCCCAGCTTTTTTATTGTGATCACAGTGCGCCCAGTAGGATTCGAACCTACGACCTTCTCCTTAAGAGGGAGCAGCTCTACCAACTGAGCTATGGGCGCAATATTGTTTTTTGTATCTGAGAACTTACACAGTATACCTCCCTATATTCTACCAACTCCCGCCCGAACGACTGAAGCCATTCAGTCGGGCGGGGAGCTATGGGAGCATATAATTTGAACAGGGAAATCCTACCAGATTTTTTATATAGGTAAAAGCTTATACGGCACTCTTTATTTTTTCTTCAATAATAGTTCGCTCTCCATCAACCACCTTCACTAAGAATTTTATACCCCAAGCGTTTTCTGGTGGTTCTTCATTTCCAATTTTCACAAACCACGGCACCTGCCCCACTCCAGGTTCAGAATGTGCTGTACAAGCGTAAGTTCGCATTGTTCCTGGGGCTTCAGTTGTTGTTTCGCCTTCGAGCTCTCGTAGGAGTGTTTTATGATTTTCTGAGTTTTCGTGTGATGTGTCTCGAGGATCACCAGGTTCTGTGTAAAACAGAAACCTCCAACCACTATTTTCAAACGCATCGGTTTCTTTCCCAAATGCTTCCAAAGACACAAACTCTTCTTTCCTTATGGAAGGTGTTAATGTCTCTGTAGCTTTCTGTTCTTCAATAATAGGCTCTTGTTCAATCATATATATTAAGTATAACGTACTTTATTTATTGCATTGGTGCCCGAGGTGGGAATCGAACCCACACGCCTTACGGCCGCCGATTTTAAGTCGACTACGTATACCAATTCCGTCACTCGGGCTTCATATGTCTTAAGAAACTTTGTATTTTTTCTCGAAAACTTGAGGCGTAGACCGGGATCGAACCGGTGCATAGCGGTTTTGCAGACCGCCGCGTTGACCAACTTCGCCACTACGCCACGATTTTAATCATTTTCTAACAGGAAATCAATGCGTTGTCTATTCTTCTCTCCGCTATCAATCGAGAATTCTATCTCTGGCATTCTGCCGATACGCGCATGTTTCTCGATGTAGTTAATAAAGTCTCCCATTCTACGTTTTAGAAGATCAAGGACTGCGGGTTCCTGACTTTCAGGTAGAACAGTAAATAAAATCCTAACACGTTTTTGATTGTCTGATATTTGTGAGCCGGTTACGGTAATTAAAGATGTCCTGTTTGATTCTCTCTCAATCCACTCTGCAGCAAGGTGTTGCAGAAGCTCCGGGAGTTTTTCTTTTCTGTGTGAGATACCTTTCATTTTTTTACCATAGTAAAAGAAACAATTTTATCTCCAGGAGCAATTTCGAATTTTGCTTCAATGAGTGCGCCGAACTCATTTTCTTCCGACACTGAATTTGTTTTTTGCTTCATGACTTGAAGCTCTCTGACACGACCTCTGCTTATTTCAAGGTCTCTTCTGAATATTTTTACCTGATCGTTAAGGGATAGAACTCCAGACTCTACTCTTCCGCCGAGAATCTGTTTATCTTTGGTTTTACTGAATGTCTTTAGGACTTTTGCGGTACCCAGAATTTCTTCTACCTCTATAGATGGGGTTTTCTCTTCAAGGGTTTTTGCTAGCCACTCTGTAAGTTTGTATATAATGTCAAAGCTGTGAATTGTCATGCCAAGACGCTCAGCAAGATTTGCTGCCTTCGGATCGACTTTAGTGTGAAATGCGATGATTAAAGAATTTTGATCTGTATTTGCTGTATGGATGTCGTTTTCAGATACAGGGCCGATTCCTTCTAGTACTATTTTTGGAGCAATTCGGTCTCCACGAAGTTTCTTGATTTCATAGATGAGTGCATCAAGGCTCCCAGCGCTATCGGTTTTTATTATGATTGGTATCAATAGCGCATCCGATGAACTCTCTTCTAAAGTATTTTTATCTTTTTTAAGATTTTCTGTTTCGGCTTCTATGAGGAGAAGAGCTTCTTTTTTACTTGAAACAGAAATAAAACTATCGCCTGCTTTTGGAAGACTGTCCCAACCCACAATACGTACTGGACTCGAGAAGGATATCGATTCAACTGGTTTTCCAAGAAAATTCTCCATAATACGAAGGGGAGCGAAGCTTGTGCCTGATACTACAAATCCACCTTTTTCTAGTGTCCCGTTTTTTACAATTGCGCTAGCTGAAATTCCTTTTTTTGTATCAAGGTTGCTTTCAATAATAATTCCACTTCCGGGGAGTTTTGGATTTCCAGTAAGTCCTTCAAGCTCTGCAACAAGAAGTATCATGCCGAGCAGTTCATCTATGCCTGTTCCAACTTTTGCAGAGACAGGAACCCAGGGGATAGTCCCACCGTATCCTTCTAGAAATATGTCATTTTCGGCGAGACTTTGTTTGACTCTATCTATATTTGCCCCGGGTTTGTCTATTTTGTTAATGGCAACTATATATGGCATCTTTGCCTCGAGAATAACCCTTTGTGCTTCAAGGGTTTGGGGTTTTACGCCGTCTTCAGCAGAGACTACAAGTATTGCGATATCTGCAACGGAGGCTCCGCGAGAGCGAATACCTTTAAAAGCTTCGTGCCCGGGTGTGTCGAGAAAGGTTAAGGAATGGTTTTTCCCATCTTTCATGTGATTTACTTCATACGAAGAAATATGTTGGGTTATCCCTCCGGCTTCTTTGAGAACCGTATTTGCATTTCTTATAAAGTCTAGGAGGGTTGATTTTCCATGGTCAATATGACCCATGACAACAACTACGGGAGGACGTTCTATTGTGGTGTCTTTATCCTTCATTTATTTTTAGTCTCATATGCAAGAGAGTTTTTTGCTTTTTGTAAGGTTTCTTTCTCTTCTTTTGTAAGCTCAAATTCTGAAGAAAATTTCTTAACTGGTTTGGAAAATATACTTACTCTATCCCTACTGTAAAGGCTTGAAACAATCGCACCATCTCCTTTTTCATTTAGAAAGGCTGTTGCAAAGCTCTGGTTTCCCCCTTCGCCGGTTCCTTTGAACGGATTAAATCGAGTTGTTTCAACTGACTGGATACTGCGTTTAAGCCGAGCCTCAATATTTTTCAGGTACTCAATAGACTCTCTTTGGAATGTTTGGAGATCGGAAACTCCCTTCAAAAGTTCGTGAATGGTTTCCTCCAGGCTGTCTCCTTTTTTCCCGCGCAGTACCTTATTAAACCGGTGTTCTAGGCGTATTAATAAAAGCGTAAGAACAATGACTACACCGATTAAAATGTAGACAACCATCTCTGTGCTAATGATTGGAATAGGAATCATAAAAGGGCTCTTTAGACAGGGTGTCATTATACAAAAAAAGAAGCATTTTACAATGAGGGATATCTTTACACCTATTTTTTTAAATGGTATTCATAGTCAATGGTAAAAACTTCTCCTCGGCGTATTTTTTTTGATTATGCAGCTAGCACACCTCTTGATGAGCGTGTATTTAAAGCTATGGTTCCGTATATGGTAAGTACGCCAGGTAACCCCTCTGCGCTTTATAAGGAAGGAGTTTCTCTTTCGCGTGATTTAGAAAAAGCTCGTACAGATATTGCTCGTTGTATATCTGCCCACAAAGATGAAGTAGTATTTACCTCATCAGGAACTGAATCTGATAATTTGGCGGTATTTGGAGTTTTTGCAAAAGCCCTTTCTCTAGGAATAAAGCGCCCTCATATCATTACAACAGCATTTGAACACCCGGCAGTTCTTGAAGCCATTTCTGAATGTGAGAAAAAAGGAGCTCGGGTAACCTACATTCTTCCAGATAAATATGGACGGGTTGATTCATCCCAAGTTAGAAAATCCTTAAGAAAGGATACTGTTCTCGTCTCTTGTATGTATGTAAATAATGAAATAGGGACCATACAGCCTATTCGTGATATTGCAAAAGAAATCAGATTTTTTAAAAAGAAAAAAAAATCTAGTCTGTATCCACTTTTCCATGTTGATGCGACTCAGGCTATTCTTTATTTCAAAATTTCCGTTGACGAACTCCACGTGGACCTTCTGACGCTCGACGCTCAAAAGATGTACGGACCAAAAGGGGCCGGACTTTTGTTTATTCGCAGAGGGGTTTCACTTTCTCCGCGTATTCTTGGTGGCGGGCAAGAGAGTGGGCTCCGTTCTGGAACAGAAAATGTCGCTTCTGTTATAGGTTTCAAAGAAGCATTTCGTATTGCCGAAGAAACTCGTCTAAAAGAAACTAAACGCATTACAATATTTCGTGATTTTTTGATTGAAGAGGTTTTGAAACAAATTCCCGGGGCTCACCTTAATGGCGGGAGAGAGAACAGGATTGCGAATAATCTAAACATTTGTTTCCCAAACCAAGATGGAGAGCTTCTTGTTCTTCGTCTCGATGCGCGTGGGATAGCGGTTTCTTCCTCAAGTTCCTGTAGGACTTTAGCAGAAAATTCTCGCTCTTATGTGTTGGATTTGTTGGGAAATAAAGAATGTAGCGAGTCTTCTCTTAGGATTACTCTTGGAAGGTGGACTACCAAGCGAGAGCTTAAGGAGTTTGTAAAAGCCTTAGTTCAAATACAGAAATTTTTATCATAAGAATTTTATTTCCATCTTTTCTTCATGAAATTTTTTTCGAAAAAGCGTCCTAATTGTATTTTCTCTGTTGTTTTGTTTTGTATTTCGATTCTCTCGTTTTTCCTTGTATCGATTATAAACACAGATTCACTTTTTACTCTTTTTCTATCTGTTATAAGTATCTTTTCTCTTATTATCGGCGTGATGGTATTTAGATTCGCTGATGAGCCTGACTTCCTTACTTTAAAGACAAGCTTTAAGAAGAATTGGGTTTTGTATACGATTGTAATTTTGTTAGTCTCGCTCTTTGTTGTCGTTACGGAATACTTTCAAATATTTCTAAGTATTTTAAAGCCTTAATAACTCTGTATTAATAATTTGCTCCTATTTGTTTTTTTTCTTACTATATATCTATGGATGAACTCAATAAGAATCAATTAATTTTACTTACTCTACTTGTCTCGTTTGTAACTTCCATTGCTACTGGGATTATTACAACTTCACTCTTACAAGAGGCACCACCTGGGGTTACTCAAGTTATAAATCGAGTTGTAGAAAAGACGATAGAGCAAGTTGCCACTGAGCCTGGAAGTAAAGAAACCATTCGGGAAGTTACTGTAGTGGTAAAAGAAGAGGACCAAGTCATTGATGCTATTGCTAAAAACGGTAATAGTATTGCTCGTATTACTGATACTGCACTTACTGATGGGGCGACTTCTTTTTATGGCCTTGGGGTATTACTTTCTAAAGAAGGACTTGTTGTTTCTGGGTTTCGTTCAAGTGTGAATCAAGGAACTATTTACTCAGTTACTTTTGGTGACGGCAAAACACACCAAATGAAGCTTGAGCGTGTTGATGGAGGAAATAATTTGGCTTTCTTTAGAGTTATAAAGGATCCTCAAAATCCACTTACCACAACTCCAGCTACTCTTGGGACAAAGAATCCTCAACTTGGGCAGTCCGTGATTGCTCTCGATGGAAAAGAGAAAAACTCTGTAGCTATTGGTCGAGTGACCGGCTTTGTGACTGAAGAGGGGAATAAAGATAAGATTGAAGGTATTGAAACAGATATAGGAGGAGACCCTCTTTATGTGGGCGCTCCGCTTCTTAATCTTTCTGGAGAAGTAGTCGGCGTGCGGGTCTCACTAGACGCTACCTCGCCCCAAGAATTCATAAGTGCTTCGTTTGTGGAAAATGCTCGATCGGGGCTCTAGTCTTTGTGTGTATTTTTCTTTACTTAACAAATCAAGTATTGTATCCTCTAAAGTGCAATGCCTCCATTTAACCAATTCACCACAAAAGCTAAAGAAGCAATAAGAAAAGCTCATGAGCTTGCAATAGAGCGCGGACAAAATCACGTGAATCCGTTGCATCTTCTGGCCGCTCTTATTATGCAAGAAGAAAGTATGGTTACTTCTATCCTTGATAAATTGGATATAGATACCATTCTTTTAACCGATTCCTTGCTCGAATCTATCGAGTCTCCCGAAGGAGCTCAGACGATCACCCCTAGTTATCAAATATTTCTAACTCCGGAACTTGCGCAAGTGATTGATGGAAGTACTAAAGTTGCGCAGTCTCTTGGAGATGAATTTGTTTCAACAGAACACCTCTTTCTTTCAACGATAGATGTTCCAGGTGTTGCGAAAGATCTCTTGCTCAGGTTTAAACTTGATCATGCAACAGTATTTCGCGTTATTGAAGAATTACGTTCAGCAAAAACTCATTCAGAAAAAGAACCGAAAAAGCTTAAGTCTCTGCTTAAGTACACCCGAAGTCTCACAAAGCTTGCAAGCCAAAACAAACTTGACCCAGTGATCGGCAGAGAAACAGAAATTGCACGCATCATTCAAATACTTTCTCGTCGTACAAAAAATAATCCTATTCTCATTGGAGAAGCAGGTGTCGGTAAGACCGCGATTGCAGAAGGGCTTGCGATTCGCATGGCGGGAGGAAATGTTCCGGAATCTCTCCGTGATAAAGAGCTAGTATCTCTTGATCTCGGGCTCCTTATCGCTGGTACAAAATATCGCGGAGAATTTGAGGAGCGGTTAAAAAATATTTTGAAGGAAATAGAACGCTCTGAAGGTAAAATCATTCTCTTTATTGATGAGATCCATACTATTGTCGGAGCTGGCGCAGCGGAAGGGTCGCTCGATGCTTCTAATATGCTTAAACCTGCGCTTGCTCGGGGCGAGCTTCGTGCTATTGGCGCTACAACTCTCAAGGAATATCAGAAACATATAGAAAAGGACCCGGCGCTTACAAGACGTTTCCAGCCTGTATATGTAAACGAACCAACACCAGAAGATGCAATTACAATATTGCGTGGGCTTAAGGAGAAATACGAGCTTTACCACGGTGTTCGTATCACTGATGATGCAATAGTTGCTGCAGTAAATCTTGCTTCTCGCTATATCACAGATAGGTTTCTCCCAGACAAAGCAGTTGATCTTATTGATGAAGCAGCATCTCATCTAAAGATTTCACTTGAGAACATGCCTCCAGTTCTTGAAGAGACAAATGCAAAAGTAATGAAGCTTGAAATAGAAAGAGAAGCTCTCAAAAAAGAGATAAATTCAGATTCAAAAAATCCTAAGGTGAAAATCCGAATAAAAGAAATCGAGAAAGAGATCGCTGACCTACGAGAGCGGACTCAAGAAATAGAGCTAAAGTGGAAAAATGAAAAAGAAACGGTTGGAGATCTAAAAAAAATAAAAAAAGATCTTGAAACTCTTCGTCTTGAAGCTGAATCTGCCGAATCTCGATCTGACCTTTCAACTGTCGCTGAGATACGCTACGGTAAGATTCCTCAGCTTATGACAGAGCTTGATCAGAAAAGTAAACGGCTCAAGAGACTTCAAAGTTCGCGTCGGATTCTAAAAGAAGAAATTGTGGAACAGGATATTGCTGATATTGTATCGAGATGGACTGGTATACCCGTGTCTCGAATGCTCGAAGAAGAGGCTGAAAAACTATCTCGCATGGATGACTTTCTTAAAGAAAGAATCATTGGCCAAGATGAAGCGGTAGTGAAAATATCAGATACTATAAAACGCAGTCGTGCTGGCATCGCAGATCCAAATCGTCCAATAGGTTCGTTTATGTTTTTGGGTCCGACTGGTGTTGGGAAAACCGAACTCACGAAGGCTCTTGCAGAGTTTATGTTTGATGACGAAAAAGCGCTTATCCGAGTGGATATGTCTGAGTTTATGGAGAAGCACTCTATTTCAAAGCTTATTGGCTCTCCGCCTGGTTACGTGGGTCATGAAGAAGGGGGGCAACTTACAGAACTTGTTCGTCATCGACCATATGCAGTGATACTCTTCGATGAAATAGAAAAAGCACATCCAGAGGTATTCAATATCCTTCTTCAGGTGCTTGATAATGGTCGTCTGACTGACGCTAAAGGAAGAGTGGTCAATTTCAAGAATACAGTAATCATTCTTACCTCTAACATTGGAGCACAATATATCGACAGAATGGAAAAAATCGGTTTTGCTCAAAATAAAGCGGCGGAAAATAACTATGAAGAAGCAAAGGATAAAGTAATGGAAGCAGTAAAAGATAATTTCCGTCCGGAATTCCTGAATCGTCTCGATGATATAGTTCTTTTCAATATTCTCTCGCCAGATGCAATTAAGGATATTGTTAAGATTCAGGTTGAACTAGTAAAAGAGAGACTTCTTCAAAAAGAGATTCATCTTGAGATTACTGACGAAGCATTAAGAGTACTTGCAGAAGAAGGATACAATCCTCAATATGGGGCACGACC
>CAYVDB010000012.1:0-22702 GCA_964450705.1 uncultured Candidatus Saccharibacteria bacterium
ATCTGGTGGTTCTGAAGTGTCAAACAAGCACTCGAGTATTCGATCACAATCTTCAGACGTTTCAACAAAGTCCAGACATTTTTCGACGAAACGATTGAATATTTCATCTGAGAACCCTGCATCTTCAGACTGTTCGTACAAATTGAGACATCTCTCGAGATCTGATGCGTCTGAGACAAGGCCTTCAAAAATCTCCAGAAGGCGCGCATCTACAATTTCACGAAGGGTATCTGGAAGATCAAAGTTTGAAAGAAAATCATTGCATTCCTCCAAAGAAGTGGCTACTTTGGCAAAATGCCGAACGCTCTCTTCCTCAAAAACACTATCTTGGGGAGCATTCTCGAAAAGTTCAGTTGCAAGATCTACTGTATCAGCAAGAAGTAGAAGACGATCAAAAGCTTGTCTTGTAAGCGGATGGTCAACCTCAGACAACTCTGAAAATAGCTCCAACAGTGAAGAAAAATCTGTTGCTAACTTTAACTTCTCGCCAAAGTCAGCATCTTGATTCTCTTCCTCATCTTCTGATCCAAGATCAGATACTTGCGTACCCTCGGTTGAGTCTTGAGAAAAAGTAACTACTTCTTCTTGAGCCCTCCGTTTACTGTCAACACTTGGAAAAGATCTTCGCACCTCCCTCTGCTGCTTCTCAGCGAAAACGCTGAAATCATCTTGAGAAAAGCTAAAGACCCAGCTCAACCAAAGCTTGAAACGTTTCAGAGAATCTAACATGCAGTCTCCTTGTTTGTGGTAAGAGATACTTCCGATGACTACTATGCATATAATTAATTATTATGTCAAACTAGAAAAAAGACCGTAAGGAAAAATCCTTACGGTCTTGTGATTCAAGTCTTCCGAATTGAATCGGTTTAAATGAGATGTGTCCCGTTGGTCTACCTGCGAGCCACCTCAGCAGTCGACACCTCAGGAGCATGCCCTTCAGAGACGCCGGACTTGGCATCCTTTAAGACGGAATCGAGATCGATACCCATCTTGGCCATACTGCTTCGAAGTACTCCTCCCATCCCAGTTGCATCTGCCTGCCGAACGATGGCAAACAAAGCTTCAACTGGTGCGTTGATGAACTGGGAAAGGACGTTGCCCTTACCATTACTCCCACCAGCGCCGCCGAGATCGACAAGGCGGATTTCATTGACGTTGCCGAGACCTTCTCCGATTGCTTGTGCGGCCGGAGAAATAGCCTTGCCAACAGCATCGCCTGTAGCAGTAATGATATCCGGCAAGTGCTCAAGAATGAGCAGCACCTTACCGCTTGCATCGAGAGCCTTGAAAGCCTCAGCCTTCTCTTTGGCGCCTTCAGCCTCAGCAAGGAGGAGTGCCTTACGGCCGTTTGCTTCAGCCATCAGCCTAGCCTCGTTTGCTTTCGCATCAGCAAGACCCTTGGCTTCGGTACCAACAGCTTCAGCAAGCAACTCAGCCTTACGACCAGCAGCCTTAGCTTCGGCTTCAGCCTGGGAAGCTAAAGCGGCAGCTTTACGACCTTCAGCCTGAGCTGTGAGCTTGGCTTGTTCACCTTGGCCTTCCTTCTCGGACTTGATGCGAATTGCCTCACCTTCACTTGCGGCAGCGGCCTGAGCGGCTTCTGCTTTGATGATCTGCGCTTCTCTGTCAGCATTGGCTACGATAATTCTCGCTTCCTTGTCAGCCCCAGCGGCAATGATCTTTGCTTGCTTGGCCTTCTCCGCCTGGACGATGGTCGTAGCGTTGAGCTCTGCCTCTGTCCTGCGTCGGACAGCTTCCTGGAGCTCAATTTCAGCTTCAGTCTGCGCCTGAACAGCAGCAACGTTTGCAACATTGAGCTTCTTCTGCTCTTCGGCTGCCGCAGCTTCTGCGACAATCTTGATTCGAGCTTGAGAAGCTTGCACCTGGGCACTGTTTCCAGCAGCCGCAAGTTCCCTCTCGCGGACAGCATTCGAGATCTCCTGTTCAGCTTGCGCCTTAGCGATCTCGCCAGCTTGCATCGCGGCAGCTGAACTGATATCGGCATCACGCCGAGCCTCAGCCTCACCGATGGTAGCATTTCTCAAAACTTCGGCAGTTTGACGACGACCGAGAGCCTCGATATAGCCGTTCTCATCCTTGATCTCCTGAATGTTCAAGAGATCAATCGTGAGACCCATCTTGGCCATGTCAGCACCAGCTTCACCAAGAACAGCTTGCTGGAACTTCCCACGATCACGAATAAGATCTTCAACCTGGAGAGTACCGACGAGTGAACGAAGGTTGCCTTCAAGGTTTTCCTTGGCAACAGCCTTGATTTCTGCCTCGGTTTTCTTGAGGAACCTTTCGATAGCTAAGGGTAAGGTCTCATCGTCAGACTTGATCTTGACGTTTGCGACTCCGCGCACAGTGATTCGAACGCCATTGCTGTCGGGAGCATTCGCTACCTCGATTGGCAGCTGAATGACATTCAGAGGAAGATACGCGACTTGTTCAAGGATCGGAATCCGAAGGAAACCTCCTCCCTTAACGGTCTTGTACCCTTTGCCTCCATGCTTTCTTCCATATACAACGGCAACTTCACTTGGAGCAACGGTCTTCCACCATGAAGCAATGAAGCGAACTACTGCAAACCCAACGATGACTACAAAAACAACCGCCATCGGGATTACCCACAATGAAGTTCCAGGTAGGTCTTGTTGCATTTTTCTCCTTTTGGGTGAGGGTGTATCTCTTCCAGGGTTATGAAGCCGAAGGAAGAGACTCTGTTTTCCGCACTACCAGTCTTTCTGGAGTTGCGGAAACAACTTGAACTGGGTAGCTAATAGGGATATCCAAGCCGTCTTCTGAACATGCCGTAAGGAAGTGAACCTCCCCACGTATGTCACTGACTTGAACTTCCCCAAGCCCACCAGCAGGAATGGCTATCGATAGATGTCCTATCGTGCCTTCAAGCTCAAGCAAACTGTATGACGTTGTCGCTTCCTGTCTTCGAAGAAACCTGAACAAATTCACTCCAATCCAGGAAAAAAGGGACCCAGACATCATCCCAAGAATCGGAATAAGCCAGAATCCAAAACCCAGTTGAGAGCTTATTGCTCCAGCTGCACCGAAGCCAGTTCCAAATAACAGAAGACTACGAACAGAGAAGAACTCCTTGTAGCTTGTCCCTCCGTCATGGTCAGTATGGTGGTGGTCAGCCCCATGATGACTCCCTCCGAGATCACCGTGATGAAAATCATGTTCACCGCCAGTAATCAACGAAAGGAGAAAAAACAGAGCACATCCACCAGCAATGGATAGATAAATAACGATACTCAAGCGAACGCCTCCTTGGTTTTTGTGGTTTAACCACGGGTTCTCAAAGGACAAATTTACCTGAACGAGAAACTAGCATAAACTTTACAAAAAGTCAAGTATGTTATTTATGAATTTAAGATGCTAAAAACACCTTTATTATGGGTGTTTTTAGCAAAGATTGACTTGATACTTTGCGAATACTTATCGAGCGATAAGATTGAAAGAAACAGTGAACATATCGTCGATAACATTATTTGCGAGATTGTCGAAAAACTTATCAGAGCCGTACCGAACGTCCCAAAGTGTGCGATCAAGGGAAACACTTCCCTCTGCACTCAAAGCTCCATCAGAACGAGTGCCCACTTTTACCGGAAACTCAACAGGGTTTGTCTTATCCTTAATCGTAAGCGTCCCTTTTAGTGTGTATGTTACTTGATCAATAGATTTTGCTTCATTTATAACGAGTGTTGCTTCTCCAAACTTTGAAACATCAAAGAAGTCTGCACTTTTCAAATGACCGGATAATCTGTCCTGTCCACTTCCTCCACCTGTTGTTAAAGCTTTTATAGAACTCATATCAAAAACAACTTTTCCACTGGAAACTACTCCATTTGAAACATTAAATTCACCTTCTTTGATCGTGAGCGTCCCTGTATCCTCATAATTAGCAATCAAGGTTTTTGAACCCTTCCATTGAACCGTACTTTCACTTGATAAAACAGCGTACGCTCCATCTTTGACACCCTGAGTGTTGCTCTGAACTGAAGCAGTTTCTGTCTCAAGATTTTCTTTAGTGGTATCTTTCTTTGTTTTTGATACAAATAAAAAGAGCCCAATAAGAACAATCACTAAGATGACAATCGTTATTGCTTTTGTATTCATAGGTATAGAATTATCTGTTAGTGGAAGCATTATACCTTAGAGAAATAGACGATCTTTAAACAAACTATTCAGGAAGAATTTTGTCAAACAGAACACTGAATCCCTTATCGTCGTTTTGGATAACGGTAAAAGCACTCTCCACAGCAATGTGCCCGTCTTCATAAGAAACAAGGCCCTTAGTTTCACTCCCCCACACTATTTCAGTTACATAGAATGTTCCTCCAAGAACCGGTCTCTCATGAGAAAGAGAACTGATATTTTGTTTTATATATTTTTCCACTTCATCTTTAGAAAAACCCACTTTGGTCTCTGAGACCAAAGACCCGCTATCTCCTTTTAGGTGAAAATTCTTACTCACTCCATAGAGAAACAGAGCGACTACTAGAGAGAAAACAACAATCAATACCTGAGTATTCACATATCTCATATTTAAGGTTTAGTATACGATATATGATATATTAACAAACATATACGAAACTAGAGTTTTTATTTACACAAGAAGCTCCCCCGGTAAAAAATATAAAGAAACCAAACACATCTTATCTTTTTAACAGATCAGCAAATTGCTTTTGAACTTTCTCTAATTTTGGATTGATAACTAGTTCGCAGTAAGAATTGTTTTTGTTTCTAGCATAATAATCTCTGTGATAATCCTCAGCGCTGTAAAATGCTTCAAGTGGTTTAACTTCAGTAACAATAGGATCTCCCTTAGCGCTTGATCTATTTATATCTTCTATAAACTTTATCGCTTCTTCTTTTTGCTTTTCGCTCGTATAGAAAATAACCGATCGATACTGAGTACCCACATCACTACCCTGTCGGTTAAGAGTGGTTCCATCGTGACTTCCAAAAAATACAGTTAGCAAATCGTTATAGGATATCTCATCTGAATTATATTCAACACGAATAACTTCAGCGTGTCCTGTGTCGCCGCTTGAAACTTCTTCGTATGAAGGGTTGTCTTTTTCCCCTCCAGCATATCCCGGAGAAACAGAGAGTACGCCGTTAAGCATCTTAAAAACCGCTTCCGTACACCAAAAACATCCGCCACCAAATACCGCTAGTTCTTTATTAGTCATTCGTGCTTATGGCCAAATTCTTCATCTTCCCTATCATTTAAAGCTTCTTCCTTTGTTCTGTGAATTCTTCCATCAATGTGGTTTGCCGGAGAATAAATTGTGTAAAGTTTAAGCGATTCTTCTCCAGTATTTTTTATATTGTGCAAGGTGCCTGCTGGAATAACAACCCCGTATTCTTTTTGAATAGAAACCTGTTCTTCGCCGAAAAGCAAAACTCCGCTTCCTTGTTCAATACGAAAAAACTGATCAACTTGAGGATGAGTTTCACTGCCAATCTCCTCTCCAGGCAGTAGGCTCATTAATACAAGCTGACTATTGGGGCCAGTAAAAATTACTTTGCGAAAATTATCATTTTCTAATGTAAGTTGTTCAATATTTTGAGCAAAAACATTCATATCGATTAGATATTATTGTCCAACAATATTTTCTTTTCGATTCACACCAAAGAGAGCGTTGATAAGTGAAAGAATGATTGAGAAGAAAAATGCTGTCCAAAATGAAGCTACAGAGAATCCTGGAACAATCTTTGCAGCAAGAATGATAAAGAGAGCGTTTACGATTAAAGAAAATATCCCAAGAGTAACAATATTAAGCGGAAGAGTAAGAAGAGATACGACCGGCTTAATAAAGACATTAATCACTCCCAAGACAACTGCCAAAATTATTGCACCAAGCAATGTTACATTTGCTCCTGGCAAAAGATACGCTGTAATTCCAATTGCTAACGCAGAAACAATCCAATGTTTTATGTTCATGCAAACAGAATATCACAATATCATGTACTAATAAATCAAGGTTTTAGAATGAAAACCTATAGCGAATACTTGGAAAATTAGAGTTAATCTACTATTTGACAATAGCTCATATATAGTATATAATAAGGGCTAGAAACCAACAGGAGGTCTTTCAAAGTAGTGGAATGCAGGACTGGGTTTGGGAAACCCCCTTCTCCAGAAAATCACGAAGCGAAAAACAGGAGAAAAATGCGAAAAGCCCTTGCAGGACTCGCGATCTTGTTCGCCTTCATTATGGGCTTCGGTCCACATGAAGGCAGAGCGCAGATCAGAGAAAGCGAGAGCAGGTTCACAATCACCCGAGGAACGACCTTGTGGGACTTGTCTCGCAAGGTTACCGGAAGTGGCACAAATTGGCACTCGATCTTCGATGCCAACTATGCCGCTGGAATCCTCGATTCTACGGACATGTCCGTGACATCGGGGGATACGATCGTGTGGCTTCGCCCTGGAGATACCATTCTCCTTCGGGCCGATGCCGCCGAACGTGCGCCGGAAGCAATCGCCCCTATCGACACAGCTCGAGCAGAAACGCCCGCGACGATTCCGGCAACATCGGAGTCTCGAGGGGTGCCATGGTGGCTGATGCTCTTGCTGCTTGTCGCTTTCGCCGCCATCGCCACACTGTATCGATCCTTGCGGATCGATAACAGGTATTTGGCGAATGATCTCAAGACAGCACGGAATCGGGTAGAAGTGGAGACACGCGGAGCCGACCAAGCTCGGCTACTTTTTGAATCCACTGAGAGAGAGCTTCGTGCGACACGTTCCAGACTTGAAGAGGCGGAGCGTCTCCGGCAACCCGCCGAGACCTTCACCGATCTCGAGATTCGAGGACTCGCTACCGGTTATCGTCGGCAACGTGGCGACGAAGAAGGAGAGGGGCCCTCATTCATTGAGGGTGGAATCACTTCGTCCGAGACCTTGGGGCTAGCACTTCAGCGTGCAGCACAGATAGTGGCTGTCCGAAGAGATCCGGACGCACCAGTAGTGCCCCATACTCGCTACGTATTTCAACAAGGAATCCGTGGTCGAGTCATCGCGGGCACTTACTCGTCGCTTTTCGCTGATGGTACTGAGCGTGTCCGAGTGATCGAACGGGGCAATCCGGAAACTCATCGGATTGTATGGAAGGCAACAGCAGTTGCTCCAGACGGGGCCGAGTTCGACACCTATGCGGAGGAAATTTGTGCAAACGGGATGGCAATTCCTATCAGTACAAAGGATGACTTCGTCTGGGAGGAATTGCCCGACACAGAGCAGATTCACACTCTGCCTCAGTCGGCACTCTACGTCGAGCCTCCGGCAATTCCGACCCCCGAGCCCGAAGCGGTTGCAGTTGAAATGATCCCGGTCGTTGAGGTAACCACCCCAGATGGCCGAACGTTCCACCTGCCAGCGGGGACAATCATGTCCCCTATCCAGATCCCCGCATCGGAGATGACCTCTCCTGTGCAGGGTTCGGAAAGCGGGACAAGTTCCTAGTCATCCACTGCTTCATTTATGGGCTCCGACGCGTTGTCGGAGCCCATTCTTTTTATTGGATATATTAAATCTTCCTGCTATCGTAGGCCCAATGAAGAAGGGCCTGCCGTTGCTTCCTGTGACAAGAATAATCTCCGAGTCTGCAATTATTTTGTACTTGAGCGATATGCCTTCGCATTGCCTTCCATCTTCTTATTTGTCTTAAATCTTCTTCAGGAATCCTCCTTCCAAGATAATAACGACAGTACCACTGAAACCACCCACGTGGATCATCCTTATAAATCCAACCTTTTTGTCGCCAAACCGAGAGTGGTTGCGAAGCATTTATTTTAAAAAAGTTTAACTTCGAATCACGTTTCTCAGAAGATAATTTCGCATCAACAAACCAACTTTTGGGAAATTCTTTTTTACAATCAGTCATATACTTACCTCCAAAAACCCCCAAAGAAAGCATTTCTTTTGGAGTTAGATCAGGCTTAAAAGAGGGATCAAAGTTTTTCCCAATCCCTGCAACAAGTGAGTAACTATAGCTCTTTTGCATCTTGTCTGACACCCTAATCACCTTTGGTTTCATATAGCAATCAACTCTCTAAAAATACTCAAAATATTTTTTCGCCATTTTCTTTAAAACGTCTATAAAGATGAACAGCCGTTAGAATGTAAATAATTGCAGTAATAGTAAAAACTAGTTTATTCCCAGCAAGCAACATACCAATATTAGTCTCTGAAATTCCAACAATCCCAAGATTAATTCCAGAAATAATACTTACCCAAAAAGCAACTTGGTCTTTTTTTTCTTCTCCACCAAAGATCTTTCGTCCACGAATATTCCATGTATAAACAAGGTAAAGGGCAGATAGACCTGAAATAATCCAAGAAATTGTTAAAAGCGCACGGACGAGTACAAATAAAAATGGAATCGGCACGATAAAAAACACAAGAGGTACTCCGCCCAAAAGAAGGGCTATCGCAGCTAATACAAGACGAATCTCTGACCAAAGAAAACTATAACGAACGAGTTTATCTGGAGTCGTATGAGCTTTTATGTCCATATTTTTTTATAAATAATAGTACGTATTTTAGTATATCAAGAAGAAAAATAGATGCTTAATATAACAAAGTCCCCACACGTATTGTGCGGGGACGAGGCTCACGAAAACCAGATGTTCGTGAGTACAATACCGATGATGATACCCACCACGTGGGGCCGAACCTGTCTCCAGGCCCAGTTTCCTACACGGCGAGTCCAACCGAGATAGGCGTTTCTCCTTCCAAGAATCTGGAAAGGGATAAACCCTGTAAGCCAGCCCATGACGATCAAGATGAGCAGGCTTCCGATCAAATCCTTGCCACTTGCACTTGTCATTTTGGCCTCTCTATCGACGTGAAAAAGCTATCTGACATCTATTATAGCATACTTATAATATTTAGTCAAATAAATAAAACCCCTGGAATAGGGGTTTTATAGAGCTAATAAGCATTCTCTCCTTCTATAAGACTTGGAGGGCCTCGTTGAAAAATAATATCTGGAGGCACATAGTTCACTCTCTTAGTTCCAACATTATGGGGCTGTTGTGTGGTGTGTTGAATGACTGGTGTTTGTTGTGTTGAAGAAGCCTGCTGTTGTTGAGCTTGTTGTATTAGAGCTTGAATCTGAGCAAGTTGAGCAGCTAAAGCATCTACCTGAGCTTGAGCAGCATCAACTTCTGCTTGTTGATTTTCTATATCAGACACAGTAACTATTACGGTCTGTGTTGGAGAAGCAGGTTGAGGACTCGTAGAAGTTACGACTAAAGTCGCAATAGTACCCGTAATATCTGAAAGAACCTGAGAGAGAAGATCTGCATACGCATCAATCTCTTCTTGAGAAAGGCCGGAATTTTCTGGAGTTAAAAGATCTACAATTTGAGCCAGCTCATTTACATATTCTTCTATCTCTTGAGCATCCAGAACAAGATCATTAATGGTTGCAGATGTAATAGTTGAAGCTTGTGATATAGATACCTTTCTTTTCCACGCAGATAGTATTGTATTTATATTTTGTCGCTTTGCGTTTATTTTCTGTTGCAAATCCGCCTTTGTTGTAATCTTGAGTTGCGGTTTGCCATTAACGTCGAAAAAGAACACGTCTGTCTTTGAAACCGCACTCGATACATTCTTGAACTCGTCTGAAGCAATACCATAAAAAGGAAAAAGCGCCCTGAAAGCTCTTTCTAGATCATTAAGCTGACTTGTTTCTAGTAAAAGATTATCCTGAGCGTCCTTGAGATCCTGGCTGATCCGCGCTTCTTCTTTTCTAAGATCAGCAATGATCTCACCTTCGCTTCCTCCTCCAAAAAATAACCCGATAACTAGAAGGAAAGCAACAATTACAAAAGTAATTGCGACAATAGGAACGATTGTCTTCTGCTTTTTTTCATCCATAAGACTATTCTACCTTATGAAACACGCGCTCTCCCCAAAATACTGTTGATAGACTATTAATCTATTCTTTAGATGAACAGTTAAACATCCACTGTACTCCAAACTTATCGACGCAAGAACCAAAATAATCTCCCCAAAACATTTCTTGAAGAGGCATTTCTACTTTGCCACCTTGAGAAAGTAGTTTAAAAAGACGCTCCGTTTCTCCTCTTGTGTCAGGCTCTAGGTTTATATAAACATTATTCCCAAACTTCACAGAAAAGCCCATTGATGGAGGTGCGTCTGTTCCCATAAGTACGTGCCCACCAAGAATAGGAAGTGCGACATGCATCACTAGGTTCTTATCTTCCTCACTCATCGGCGGTTGCCCTTCCTGAGTTGGCACCTCACCCATCCTGTGAATCCCACCCTGAAACTCTCCACCAAATACTGACTGATAGAACAGAAACGCCTCCTCTGTTGATCGAGGAAAATTTAAGTATGTACTTACCTTTGCCATATATGTTTTATTTTTCCGCTAATTCTTTCAGAGCCTGCAATGCTTTCGGCCACATTTGCATAAACATTTCTTTATATTCTTGAATGGTATCAAGCTCTACCACGACCTCAGTCCCTCCATCTTTGTCAATAAAGGTATAGTTCTCAAATGCAGGAGTCCATCTCTTGACTTCGTCACTTGTCATATCATCGACTCCATCCTTTATTATTCCAAGATGCTCGATTGAAACAAACTCATGTAGGCGGTTCTCTTTAATTCGACTTATCATACCTCCTTCTTTACCAGTTTTTGGATCAGGACCCAAAAATCGTATATCACTACCTTGGTCCCATGAACCCTTGTAATACGAACCCTCGTTAAAAGGGCGTGTCCATTCTCGATATGTCGCATCCTCAAGCATGGTATCCCAAACTTTTTTTCGAGGAGCGTGAATAAACGCTTTTACTTGTATTTTTTCCATACTATAGACAAGTATAGAAGATATCTACTGCAAATCATAGCTTCTCTTCCATTCTCCCATGTATAACAACTTTGTGCGGTCGCATAAAGTTGTTATAAAGTCCTTTCGAGAATTATTTCAAATTCTTCTCAAGAAAAGAAAGAGTCTTTTCCCATGCGTCTTTCGTTTCCACGGGCGCATAATTCATTCCAGAAGGGTTTGCAAATGCATGCCCAACACCCGGATAAATGTATACCTCATTTTCTATGCCAAGTGTTTTAAGTGAGGTCTTAAACTGTTCGACCATCTCTACAGGAATTACTCTATCTTGATCACCAAAGATACCGAGCACGGGCCATTTAATTGGCTTTAGGCGCTCTGTCGTGGTTGCCATACCTCCTCCATAGTAAACAACTGTTGCATCGAGTTTTTCTCCGGACATTGCAAGTTCAAGCGACTGCCTTCCGCCAAAACACCAACCCAAAGAAGCGATACGCGAAGCTCCTTTATCTTTCAAAAAAGCCACAGCCGCTTTCATGTTTTCTACTCCAACATCTTGTTTAAATTGGCTGGTAAGCGCTCGAGCACCTTCCTGATCTTCAGCAATTCCTCCAAGCAGATCAACCGCAAGAACCATATAACCTTCTTGTGCAAGCTTCTCGGCGGTCATCTTAATCTCAGGACGAAGCCCTCGATTCTCATGAATCATAACAACCCCAGGGTAAGTACCTTGAGTCTCTGGACGAACAAAGTAACCTCGAGCTCCTGGGAAATAATCAACTTCTTTTTCAGTAATAATAAAACTATCATTACCACGAAGCATGTCGGCATTCTTCTTTTGAGGAACAAACAATCCCCGCTCTGCCCCACCCCACAAAAGAAGTGCTCCAAGAATACAAAGGCCAACAATTATTTTTTTATTCATATCCTTAATTCTATAACAAACAAAAATCTGCTCCTATACTTCTGGGATGGATTTTTATTATTGTGCTATTCGAATATAGTGATCTTCTGATTCACACGGTATAACAGAACCTGGCACAGAAGATGCACCTCGGACAAGAATCTGATCCCCTACTTTCATGAGCGCAATATCAAGAATATTGCCCTTTTGATATGCAGGACACAAAGGTAGCCCCATACTTGGTAATGCAATTACTGAAGTAGCGCCGGTTTTGGTTTTTATTGTAATAAGAAACGGGCCATCAAATGCAGCCTGATCGGTATTTATAGAAACAATCGTTCCCTCTTCACTCATTGTTATAGGAGTGTCATTAGGAGCATCTAATTCCTCTCCTTGTTTCTCTGTATAAATATAATTATTTAATAGAAAAAAACCGCCAACAAGGACAGCAATACCTACAATAAAATAAACAATTCTTTTTTGTGTCATATTATTTTAGACGTCTAAGAGGCCTGAACTTTACATTATAAATATATAAGAAAATCCACCAGAAGAGTATCTAGTGGATCATATCATCAGGCGACCCTCACACAGATGTCTTTTCTGTTGCTGGGAACAGTTTACGCCACAACAAGACAAAAGGACTGAGAACAAACTTTATCACCCCTAAAACCAGGAGAAACAACGCAAGGAACGGAGATACAAAGAAAGAGAAAAGGTGGCTACTCCAAAACCTAGCATAACCTCCAAGCATCGCGAAAAACACTTCTTCGTAGAGGCCTTTTTCTCGAATCTCCTGGTAAGTGTAGCTCTTAGAAGAGCACGCCATAACTCCATCCCAACCCCGAACTCGTGTTTTGATGAAATCTACCCGGTACTTTCTACCTCCAGGCAGATAGCAACGAACTTCTTCTGCAAAACACTGAAAAGGAAACCATCTCGGATGTCTTCCAAGCTGTCCACTATTCATGGCGTAATCAAACCCAGCAAGAAAATACCATCCTACTAAGCATAATGCTAGATAAAGGAGACCCAAAAGAACAAGGCCCCATATGGGTAGGCCTATAATAGCGCCCCAGACAGTAGCAAACATTGGTCTCTTCTCCTAAGGGTTGAAGTGATGAAAGAGGAACCTCCCTCAAGACCTTATCTTTAATATAAAGAGGAGTCAAACTAAAAACCAACATAAGTATGTTGGTTTTTAGTCTTTAACCACGTAAACACGTCAAAAAAACTTCTAACAAAAACCCTATCTACCGTACCAATCTCCAAGCCACTGTTTCATCTGTGATATCTCACTAGTCTGTGCAGATATAATTGCCCGAGCCATAGTCTTTATCTCCTCGTGTTTTGCGTTTTGTAGAGCGGCTTCTGCCATCTCGACAGCGCCTTCGTGATGAACAATCATTTCAAGGAGAAATGCTTGATCAAAAGCGTCACCAGTCTTTCCATTAAGCCCCACCATCATACTCTGCATAGAATCATGCATCATACTTCCGTTCGCCATTTCTCTTCCATCTTTCATCCTATGCATCCCCATTTCCGGATAACGAGGCATCATTGTAAATCCAAGGACAAGCCCAATGAGAAGTCCTATTGCGCCGATAGTTATTGATTTTGTTTCCATATATAGAAAATAGATTAGAGCTTGTAACGGATTAAGTATACTCCATTCAAGGTTTTTATAGCACCCTAGACTATTTTATAAACCAGCTCTATAAAGACTACCTTTCTGTTACAAACGTTAACGCCTTACCTTTCTTGCCGCCACGGCCAGTTCTACCAATCCGATGTATGTAGTCTTCATACGTTGCCGGTAAATCGTAATTGATAACGTGAGAGACGTCACTAATATCAAGTCCTCGAGCAGCAACATCAGTTGCAACTAGCACTTTTACATGGTTATCTTTAAACCGCTTCAAGGCTTGCTGTCGTTTACCGAAGTTTTTATTTCCGTGGATAGATTCTGTAGAAAGACCAAGAGAAGAAAGTGTGCGGGCAAGCTTTTCTACGCCATGTTTTGTTTTCCCAAATACAAGCACCTTGGAAAAATCTTCTGACTGCAAAAGCGCATGAAGCTTTTGGAGTTTATCTTCTGTAGGACTCACCCGGATAACGTCTTGATCAATAGATTTAGAAGTATCACGAGTTTTTACGGATATAGTAGTTGGATTCTTTAAAAATTTTGTAATAAGAGCGTTAATCTCAGGAGTTGTGGTCGCAGAGAAAAAGAGCGTGTGTCGCTTTTCAGGCATTTGAGCAAGCATCGCCTTTACATCATTAATGAATCCCATATCAAGCATGCGATCTGCTTCATCAAGTACTACAGTTTGAAACTCATTCAAGCGTATACACTTTTGTTCGATCAGATCCTTGAGACGACCCGGCGTACCAATAATAAAATTATTTTTATAGCGAAGGGCTTTTATCTGTGGGCCAATTGCCGCACCACCAACACAGACAACTGACCATATGCCCATACCGCGAGTAAATGCGGTAAGCTCTTCCTGAATTTGGCCGGCTAATTCTCTTGTCGGAACCATAATTAGAATATTCTGGCTCGGATCAATGAGAACCTTATTTATGAGAGGAACTAGAAATGCTGCCGTTTTACCAGTTCCTGTATTTGCAAAACCTACGACATCTTCACCTCTTAATATATGCGGAATTGCTCTATCTTGAATTGGAGTAGGTATCTTGTAACCTTTTTTGAGAATATTTGTCTTAAGCGTCTCAACAAGAGGAAAATCACTGAATTGATGCTCAGGTTGAAATACAACAGCTTCTTCTGTGATAGAAACTTTATTTATAAATTTAGAAATATCCGAAAATGCTTTGTCAGCAAATCGAGATTTTCGGCTTGGCCCTCGATGACCACGAGAAAAACTTGGGCGCTGAAATGGCTTACCGCCGCGAAACTTTCGTGGATTAGAACTATTATGACGATTTTGATACATAGTGAAACTGCCTCATCCTTTTAGAGTATATGTAAGACGATGAGAGATCTCGTCAGTTTCTTTTAGAAACAAAAACCAAAGAGAATATACTTACTTCTCTATAATATACGAAAAGTCAAAAAATGTCAATACCTTATAAAATCTCTATGGAAAAACCTGCTAAGTCAGAAAATTCAAAACAAGAAATACCAGGACAAAACAAGCAAAGAAACCGAGTACTTTACCAAAAAATATAATAGCCTCTTTCTTCTTTCCTTCAAAAAGTAACGCCATAGATTCGGACACAAAGAAGAAACCCATAACTGCAGTAGAAAGGACAAACAAACTTAGCATTGTCATTGGAATGATAATAGTCTCTTCTTTATCCTCAAAGAAAGACCCGAACGTATCCATTACAAAAACAACAACCACAATATAGAGAGCCGCACCCAAAGCGTGAATAAAAGGTTTCTTCATATCTATCTATTTAAATATGTAATCGTTAATTGCAAGATAGTAGCAAACGATACCCACAAAAGATACGGAATATTTACAAAAACTACCCACTTTATATTAGGATAAATCGCAAAGAGTGCCCAGATAAGGGTCGCGAACACAAGTAAAATATCAAGAGATGCAAGAAAATTATTCTTCAGACCAAACTGTAAATAAGTAAACAAAAAGTTAAAAACCAAATTGAGAACGAAAGGAATCGCAACAACTTTTGGTAATTCTCCCTTTAATATTTTTAAAAACACAAACCCAAACGAAATCGCAATAATCGAATACAATACCGTCCATACTGGACCAAAAAGAAAACTCGGCGGCGCCCATGCTGGCTTTATGAGAGTACTATACCAACTATATGAATCATTCATATCTCTAATTGTATATGAAAATTATTAATCTTAAATATAAATATAAAAAAACCGCCTCACGAAAGTGATGCGGTCATTCTTTACTTACTCCCTTCCCACGAGCCTTTCCCAGTTCTGTTTGGGACGAATTCGTTCCGATCCAACCGCGCAAAGTGGGCACTCCTCTGGAACCCACGAATCAACATTATAGTGAGCCATGTAAACGATCGGCGCACCTTCAAATTGATAGATACTTGAACGGTGGATTAGTGCTAGTGAAAGCGGGGCAAATAATATCGGATGGGAATTACCCGCCCGAATACCCTCGCGAACCGCTTGGAGCGTGCCGGTGGTTGTGATGAGTTCCTCTACTTGAAGCACAACCTCATCAGGCTGAATTGCGAAACGCTTCCATACCTGAGTTTTGCTTTCGCCCTTTTCAGTGAAATCATGTTGTGCCAATAGTTGAGCAGCTACGGCAAATGAAAGGGTCGCCCCGGCATGGTCAGAACCAACAACCCAATCAACATTTTCTCCGTACTCTCTGCCTAGTTTGCGAACAAGCTGTCCAGCCATGATCTCACAGAGATTTGCATACCGAAGAACTCGAAGAGTGTCGATGAAACCATTACTGCACCTGCCAGACGTAAGTTCCGCATGAGGATCCTTAGGATCACCAGAATGAAGCCACAATGCATCACACGTTTCAAAAATGTGACGAAGCTCTTCTGGGGCCATGTCTCTCCCAAAATCTGCTTGCGTTAGCGCGCGAAGCTGAGGAAGATCCATGAGCAAAACCTCTTCTGGAGCGATAGCTCTGTTGGGTTCGAATGTCATATCTATTCTCCTTTAGCTGTAGCAACAAGAGAAATTTCCTCTTCAATCAGACGAAGCGCTTCCACCGGATCCGAGGCTTTTGTGATTTGTCGGCCAATGACAAGGTGAGTTGAACCGGAGATGATTGCTCCTGCTGGGGTATCAACGCGCTTCTGGTCATCAGCCCCGGTTCCAGACGAGCGGACTCCAGGAGTAACAAACCTCAATCCTAGAAGCTCAGGTCTTGTAGCAAGAACGCCAACTTCCTTAGGCGAACACACTACACCATGGACGCCTGCAAGTCTCGCGAGTCGCGCAAGATAAAGGGCTCCTGCCTTAGAGGGTTGTCCATGAAGAAGGTGTGCCTGTTCCTCGTTAAGCGAGGTAAGAATGGTAATGGCGTATATTTCTGCTGGGCCTTCTTCAACAGCCGCCATCATCATTTCAATTTCACCAGAAGCGTGAACGGTTAGAATGTCAGCTCCTGATTTAGCGATTGCTCTTGCGCGAAGTCTAACTGTATTCGGAATATCATACAACTTCGCGTCCACCCAAACACGACGAGCGCCAGCGTCACGTAGACGCTCAACAACTCCTGGCCCATGCTCATCAAACATGTTATGAATCTTGATAGCATAAACCCGATCGCCAATCTGGGAAGCAAGATCAAGACACTGCTCAAGAGTCAACTCGTCTGCTGCAATAATGATATGGCGCATTTCTGACATAGTTGTGTCCCTCTCTCTTAATAGGGTTATGGGGGGCTTACAATGAGCTGTACAACCCTGATACTACTCAAAACAAAAAGCTTTGCAATTTATGATACGTTGCGAAAAATGAAAAACCCGACAGAACTTCTGTCGGGCAACGCACCTCATTTACCTATCCTCTCGCAAACTGATCAGAGAGCGAAGCGGCGAGTCGATAGACGCCGAGCACTCGGCCAAGGTCATCCCCCTCTCGATATCCTTGCTTTGAAAGTTGGATGCCATTCCATTTCACTCGCCAGCTGTCACAGTCGACAACGTCAGCGAGAACAATACGACCACCGGGGAGTACCCCAAACTCAAGCTTGAAGTCGTAAAGAGTCCCTCTAAGCCGAACCCAAGCGTCAAGCAAATGCCTGTTCACCTCAAGTGCAATCATCCTGCACTCCTCAAGCTCTCTACTCAAAGAGATTGCTTCTCTAATCGAAACGCCAGTGTAGCTTTCGGGCGAGATGGGTTGATTGGGCAAATGTAAATCGTACTCCCCGTCGTATCGACCACTACCAGCTTTCCAGATCATAAGCGGATCATCGCAAGGCAACTCTTGATCACCGATCCGACGGCCAGTAGTTTTGTAAAAAAACTCTACCACCGGGTTATTAAACATCGTACCCTCGGCAACCGCCGGATTCCTCTTGAGGTAGGAACCAGTTGCAATCTGTCTCACAACCACCTCAACTGAGATCATGTCAACAATCCAGGTGAGAAAGGTTGTCGGTCCATCACGGCCAATATATGCAACTGGCACACCTTTTGATCGAAGGTACTCGAAAACATTGCAGGTTGTGCGAGTTGCAAGTTCTGACTTGCCGATCAAGATATCGTGCTTGGCCCCATCCCCTGCAGTGATATCATCTTTAGTTGTGACAGAGGCAACATCTGCCCCGTCCCAAAGACGAGTAAGAAACTTGGTTTTCCCTTCGATTACGAGTTGCATACTTCCTCCTTGGAGGGTTTGGGTGAAAGTAACATCCGATCCAATACTGCCAAAAACATTTAAAAAAGCAATCTCTACGCCAGGAGTGTAAAAATCTCAAAAAAGAAAGCTCAAGATGGTATCATCAGAATCATGAAAATCAAAGAAATACTCCACATATCGCGTCCGCGTTTTTGGCTTTATGAAGCAGCCACCTTTGGTATCGTCGGGACTTTAGGGGCAAATAATGGATTAGGCTTTTTTTCTGACCCACGATACTTCATTTTCTTTCTCTATTTTCTGATCCCTGCAAATATTTTGATTTACGGCATTAATGATATTTATGACTACGAAACCGACAAACTCAATCCAAAAAAAGGAACCTACGAAGCCTTTGTACCAAAAGAAAAACACCGCTCACTTCTTTTTTGGGTTTTTATCTCAAACCTGCCTTTTCTCTTCTTTTTGCCAAAAGAGACTCCATTTGTTATTTCATTTTTTGTATTTCTTTTCTGTGCAACTTTTTATTCAGCCCCACCTATTAGAGCAAAAGCGAAACCTATAATCGATTCTGTTTTTTCTGCCGGGCACTACGTGGCAACAGGAGTTTGCGGATATTATCTTGCAGGAGGAGAAAGCTTCCCTACCCTTGGAGTTATTGCTGGAATGCTCTGGGCAATTGCTATGCACGCATACAGTGCAATACCAGATATTATGGCGGACACAAAAGCAGGCCTTCGCACTATTGCAATTCTCATTGGAAAATCCCCTGCAATCTACTTTTGTTGGGCCCTATATCTTATAAGCGCATATTTAGTAAGCGACACACTACCTATTGCAAGCTCCATCGGAGCCATTCTTTTCTCTTATTTCATGTATCGTTCAACAAAAACTCAGACAGAAGAATCTCTACTTGCAATATATAAATACTTCCCGAAAATAAATACCTTTGCGGGGATGATTGTATCTCTTGAGCTTTTATTTAGATTTTTTATGTAATCTAAAGACTCTTTAGAGGAAATGGATGTGTTATTCCTAAAATCCGCTTATAGGCAAGCTCGGCACTAATAAGGCAAATTGGCATGCCGATCCCGGGATTTGTTCCTGCGCCAACATAGAACATATTCTTTATTTTAGGGTGCACGTTGTTAGGGCGGAATACAGCACTCTGACTTAGGGTATGGGCAAGGCCAAGTGCACTACCTTTAAATGCATTGTAGTCTTTTGAAAAATCTTTCACGCTATACTCTCGACGAAAAACAATACGATCTTTCAAATCTGGGATCTTGTAATATTTTGCAATCTCTTCAAGAATCCCATCTCCATATTGTTTAAGAAAATCATCGGTGTAAGAAAGTCCTGAAGCAATCGGCACTAATACGAAGAGATTTTCATGGTCCTTTGGCGCCACAGATCTATCAGTCTTCGATGGCATACATATATAAAGTGACGGATCTTCAGGCCAAGCGGGATTTTTAAAAATCTGCCCAAACCCTTTCTCCCAATTTTTGGTAAACAAAAGATTGTGATGTTCGAGAGTGGATATTTGGCCCTTCACGCCTAGATATAAAATGAAAGCACTTGGCGCAAGAACACGCGAGTTCCAATATTTTTCACTTTTTACTCTATATTTTTTAGGTAACAACGCCATATCGGTATAAGCAACATCTGCATTTGAAACTACAATATCAGCAAAGAGTTCCTCCCCAGATTTCAAAAGTACACCTTTAGCTTCACCTCCTTCTACTAGGATACTTTCAACCGGAGAGTTCGTAAGAATACGAACACCGTATTTTAAAGCAATAGATCGCAGAGACTCCGGCACCGCTTGAACTCCTCGATTGGGGTACCATTCACCAAGTACAAGATCGACATAATTCATCAAAGTATAAATACCAGGAGTATCACCTGGTGCAGTACCTAGGAGTACTGTCTGATACTGGAGAGCTTTCCGAATTAATTCGTTTTTAAACTTGCGCTCAATGATATCTTTTTGCTTTTTAAATATCGGAAGACGAGACCCAAGAGACGCCACACGCCAGTTCAGAAAATCAAAAAGAGAATCATAATTTTTATACATAAATTCACCTCTAGCAATTTCGTATTGCTCTTTTGTTTCTTTGAGAAACTTTTCAAGTATCGCTCCAGATCCAGGCTCTAAGCTTTCAAATAGTTTTTTATTTTTCTCGAGATCAGAATAAAGCTGATAATTTTTTCCGTCGCTCTTGAGAGTAATCTGATATGAAGGAGAAAGCTTTTCTAAAGTGTAATACTCTTTTATATCTTCACCCATTAGTGAGAAGAAGTGTTCAAATACGTCAGGCATCATATACCAACTTGGCCCCATATCAAAAATAAAACCATCATGCTCAAAAATCCGAGCGCGGCCTCCAACAGTTCCATTTTTTTCAAGAAGAGTTACCTTGTATCCTTTTTTTGCAAGAAGACCAGAAAGAGCAAGGCCGCCAATCCCTCCGCCAATAATAATTACCGATTTCTGTAGCATAATGCTTTGAATAGTAACATCGTCTTTCGAAAAGGGCTCACTACAACTCTCTCGCTAAATACGTCATACTCTCGACTCTCAATATCATCTAGGATTTCTTTGTAAATAAGAGCCGAAGCATAGACAGCCTTTTGCCCTCGTTTATCAAGAAGTGGTATACCTCTCACGCCTTCGTTATAAAGTTCTCGAGTGCGTAGAATTTCAAATTGCATTAAGTTTCTCCAAGACTGATCAAGAATACCTTTTGCAATATGCTCCTCAGAAACTTTAAAACGATCCATGTCTTCTCTAGGTATATAAATACGTCCACGCTCATCATAGTCACTTTTAATATCACGTAAAAAATTCGTCATCTGAAATGCTTCTGCAAGCTTTTGAGCATGGAACAAGGCATTATCTCGGTAGCCTATAATGCAACTAATCATAAAACCCACCACACTTGCTGACCCTTTCATGTAATCTTCAAGTTCTCTATAAGAACCATATCGATTTTTATGAAGATCCTGACGCATTGCATCAAAAAATTGATAAGTGTATTCCTTAGGAATAGAATGTTTCTCCAAAACTTTTTTAAAAGAAAGGAATATCTCTCTATTAGTCTGGCCTTTATTCTCTATAAAATTTTTCCACTCATTTTCCCAAGCATTTAACGCTTCTTCATCTGGATGAGGCCCATCCACAATCTCATCGGGAAGTCTTACAAATTGATAAAGCGTCCATATTGCTTCCCGTACAAGAGGAGGAAATAAGAAAGTTGCCCGGTAATACCCAGTTCCATAATGCTTTATGGTTTTTTCTATATCGTTCATTTCTGTATTTACAATAGAATTAAACTTTTAAATCTAATTCTTTTTGAAAGAAGGACCACATGAGTGCTTGGTTTTCAATCACCTTCACGATAGGTTTGCCTCCACCATGGCCTGCCTCAATTTCTGTAAAAATAAAAACCCGACCGCCTTCTGCTGCGTCTTGGAGTATAGCTGCCATCTTTCGTGCATGAAGCGGATCCACCCGACTATCTTTTACGCCTGTGGTAAATAAGAAGCTCGGATAACCCACTCCTTGTTTAACATTATGATATGGGCTCCATTTGAGGATGTTTTCAAGTTCATCTTTTTTATCTGGATCTCCGTATTCATGAACCCACCTAAGAGCCATGCCAAACTTAGAAAATCTAACCATATCCGTGAGAGGGACCCTCGAACACACTGCTTTAAAAAGATCCGGCCTCTGTACTGCCACAGCGCAAACAAGCAAGCCACCGTTACTTCCGCCCATAATCCCAAGATGATGCGAGTCTGTATACTTTTGAGTCATTAGATGTTCTGCCGCGGCGATAAAATCATCATAAGAATTTTGTTTCTTTTCTTTAATTGCGCTCTTATGCCAATGTTCACCAAACTCTTCTCCACCTCGTATATTTGCAATCGCAAAAATTCCTCCACGCAAAAGCCATGGAGTAATTCCTCTCATAAAAGAAGGCGTTTGACTCGAGCCGAAGCCTCCATACCCATAAAGTATCGTAGGGTTTTTGCCGTCCATCTCAATATCTTTTTTATGAAATATAAAGACAGGAACTCTAGCGCCATCTTTTGAGTTGTACCACTCCTGTTTCACACTACACTCATCCGGATTAAGAGGATTATCTCCCGCATAATAGGTACTGTAGGTTTTGGTACTTGGGTCATACCTATAAATAATTTTAGGAAAAACAAAAGACTCAACTCCATAAAAAAACTCTTCTTCTTCTCGTCGTGCTGATATACCCATAAGAGTCGAATACTGAGGCAACGGAATTTTCTCGATCTCCTTTCCCTCGTAATTTAAAATAGCCACTTCTGAACATGCATTCACAAGATATTCTACGAGTATCTTATCTTTGGTAACACGAACAGACTGCAATAGATGTTCTCGTTCAGGGATGAATAAAGACCAATTATCTACCGGTTCCCACATATCATCATATGAAGCAGAGAGAACCCTCCAGTTATTAGCTTGATAATTCGTATTGAGAAGTACTTTGTCACTTAAAAAAGTAACGCCGAATTTTGATGGGATACCAACAATCATTGGTTTTGTAGTTTTGGTTTCGGCGTTATAGATATAAACATCATTTTCAGTCCACGTCCTTGAAGCAGAT
>CAYVDB010000013.1:0-16832 GCA_964450705.1 uncultured Candidatus Saccharibacteria bacterium
GTGAAAAAGACAAAAACAGATTCAGGAATATATATACCAGAATCTTTTAAAGAAGATCGTGGCACAAAACGCGGTAAAGTGTTGGCAATTGGAAAAGGAAAGTTTGATGATGGGAAAATTGTTCCTCCTACGGTAAAAATTGGAGATCAAGTCCTTTTTCAATGGGGAGATGAAATTATTCTTGATGATGAGAAATATTTCATTGTTCGTGAAAGTGAAATTATCGCAATTATCAAATAACACCTAATCTTTTTTATGGCAAAAACGATTCTATTTCATGAAGATGCACGCAAATCTCTTAAAAAAGGAGTAGATATTGTCGCGAATGCAGTACGAGTAACCATTGGTCCTCGAGGTAGGAATGTTGTTTTAGAAAAAGGGTATGGAGCCCCTACCATAACGAATGATGGAGTCTCGATTGCTAAAGAGATTACCCTTAAGGATAAGTTTGAAAACATGGGCGCTGAGATTGTAAAGGAGGTTGCCACAAAAACAAATGACATTGCCGGAGATGGTACCACTACTTCTGTAGTGCTTACTCAAGCTTTGGTTCATGAAGGTATGCGTCATACATCGCTTGGAGTAAACGCTATGGGTATTCGCATTGGCATGGAAGGGGCGCTTAGGGGCGCGGTAGATGCTCTAAAAGGTATGGCAAAGACCATCAAGAGTGATGCAGAGATAAAACAAGTTGCGACAATATCAGCAGAGTCAGAAGAGATTGGAGGAATTATTGCGGAAACAATAAAGAAGGTTGGAAAAGATGGAGTGGTTACAGTTGAAGAGTCTCAGTCTTTTGGGGTGGATTCTGAGGTGGTAGAAGGTTTAGAGTTTGATAAAGGGTATGTTTCTCCATATATGATTACAAATAGTGAAAGAATGGAGGCAGAGTATCGCGAAGTTCCGATTCTCATTACTGATAAGAAGATTTCTACTGTAAAGGAAGTATTACCTCTTCTTGAAAAAATTGCTCAGACCGGAAAAAAAGACCTCGTAATTATTGCTGATGATATTGACGGTGAGGCTTTGACTACTTTTGTTCTTAATAAGCTACGGGGCGGGTTTAATGTGTTGGGTATAAAAGCTCCAGGATACGGAGATCGCAAAAAGGAAATGCTTCAGGACATTGCAACAGTTGTTGGCGCAAAGCTTGTCTCTGAAGAGCTTGGGGTAAAGCTTGAGAACGCTGAAATGGTACATCTAGGTAAAGCTTCCAAAGTTATTGGTAAGAAAGAGAGTACCGTAATCATTGGCGGGAAAGGCAAGAAGGGAGATATTGATGCAAGAGTTGCTCAACTCCGTAAACAGAAAGAAAATACAACTTCGAAGTTTGATATAGAAAAAATTGAGGAACGTATCGCAAAACTTTCCGGAGGTGTTGCGGTTATACGAGTTGGGGCTGCAACTGAGACCGAGATGAAATATTTGAAGCTTAAGATTGAAGATGCGGTAAACGCAACAAAAGCGGCGATTGAAGAGGGTATTGTAGCAGGAGGAGGGACTGCTTTGGTTAAAGTTGCAAAGAAGCTTAAAACTTCAAAAGAGTACTCCGCTCTCCAAGGAGAGAGTCTACTTGGATGGGATATTGTATTGAGAGCACTTGAGGCTCCGCTTCGTCAGATTGTCATAAATACTGGGAAAAATGATGGTTCTGGTATGGTTGAAAAAGTTATGGAAGCAAAAGAAGACAATGCCGGTTACAGCGCACTCGAAGATTCTTTTGAGATGGATATGATTAAGAAGGGTATTATTGATCCAGTGAAAGTTACTCGTTCAGCTCTTCAAAACGCAGTCTCAGCAGCAGCAATACTTCTTACAACTGAAGTTGCAGTTGCCGAAGAGCCGAAGGAAGAGAAAGCGCCTGTCATGCCTGATATGGGATATTAGTTATAGGAAGTTTGAAAACACCCCCGCCCTGAGCTAGGCTCGGGCGGGGGTGTGAGTTAGGGCGCTGTGGGCATGTCCCAGTTTAGGATCACAAGAACCACAAGTGCTACTGCGACCCAAAAGATGGTAAGCTTCACACTGTTTCGGCTCTCTCCCATGTTCGCTCCTATCTGGTTAAGGAAGTTTCTGTATCAGTACTAACAAAGTCTTTAAAGATGGTCAAATGTGTGCTATAATTGTTAATTATAACTTTGAGTAAAATTTCATGTCATTCCCATTAATTCTCCTTGCAATTGTTGTCCTTGTTCTACTTTACGGAGTGTTTGCATATAACGGATTTGTTCGTCTTGTGAATCGTGCCAAAGAAGCTTGGGCAGATATTGATGTTCAACTTAAGCGTCGATACGATCTAATCCCAAACTTAGTAAATACTGTGAAAGGCTACGCTACTCACGAAGCAAGTGCATTTGAAAACGTAACGAAGGCACGAAGCGCGGCGATGGGCGCGACAACTCCACAAGAGAAAGGGCAAGCAGAAAACATGCTTACCGGGGCTCTTAAGTCTATTTTTGCAATTGCAGAAGCATATCCTGATCTTAAGGCTAATCAAAATTTTCTTGAGCTTCAGAGAGAGCTTTCTGATACAGAAAATAAAATTCAAGCCGCTCGACGTTTTTACAATACTAACGTCCGCGACCTTAACATTGGTGTGGAATCTTTCCCAGGAAACGTCATTGCTGGAGTTTTCAAATTTTCCAAAATGGAACTCTTTGAGCTTGGAGAGGGAGAAGGTGCCGCAAGAAATCCTGTGGAAGTGAAGTTTTAGGAGTGTAAATTACTCGTATGGAGATTCAAGATAAAGAGCTCCACCGTGTTGCAATGACTGCGATCATATACCAAAAAGATCGCAAATATCTAATTACTAAACGTTCTCCCTATAAAAAACATTTTCCTGGGAGGTGGACCGTTCCTGGTGGCGGCCTTTCGGTTGATGATTATATAAATCTACCTCGTACTCATGAAGGAGAAAATCAGTGGTACTACTCTCTGACAAATGGTTTGATACGAGAAATAAAAGAAGAGGTCGGGCTTTCTGTAGGTAAGCCTGAGTATCTCCTCGACCTTACCTTTATTAAGGGAGATAACGTGCCGGTTCTTGTTTTAAGTTATTTTGCGGAATATCTAGGTGGTGATGTGGTCCTTGACCAAGATGCCACAGAATTTAAATGGGTTTCAGTCGATGAGATGAAAGACTACGATCTTATAGAGGGAATAGATGAAGAAATAAGGATGGTTGATGATATCCTTAAAAAAAGAAATGACAAATAATCTCTACACACATCAGGATGCAAATGTCAGAAAAACCTGGGCTTTTGTAACAGTCTTTTTTCTTCTGGTTATTTTTTTGGGTTGGTTTTTTTCTTATGTGTACGATAATCCAGGGATTTTAGTAATTGCGGTCTTGTTTGCAGTTTTTATGAATATTTTTTCCTACTGGTTTTCGGACAAGATTGTTTTAAAGATGCATAAAGCTCATCCGGTAACTCGTGAAAGTTACTTCGATCTTTGGACAATTACGGAAAACCTCTCCATAACTGCAGGACTTCCTATGCCAAAACTTTTTGTCGTAGAGGATTCTGCACCAAATGCCTTTGCAACAGGGAGAAATAAAGAGCATGCAGTAGTGTGCGTGACCACTGGTTTGCTACAGCTTCTTGATCGAAATGAGCTCGAAGGTGTGATTGCTCATGAGCTTGCTCACATTGGAAATAAAGACATGCTCCTCTCTACGCTTGTTGTAGTGATGGCGGGTTTTGTTACTCTTCTTTCTGATTTCTTTTTACGTACTGCTCATTGGGGCGGGGGGAGAGATAGTAACAGTCGAGGAGGTCAAATCCAGGGAGCTCTCTTCTTAGCCGGAATTGTTCTCGCCATTCTTGCCCCAATTATTGCAACTCTTATTCAGCTTGCTATTTCTCGAAAAAGAGAATTTCTAGCAGATGCATCAGGGGCGCTCCTCACGCGCTATCCCGAGGGCCTTGCAAATGCACTAAAGAAAATAAATGGAAGCTCCCTTCATATGAAAAGTGCAAATCATGCTACTGCACATCTTTTTATATCAAATCCTTTTGGTCCTGATGGAAAAGGTGGTTCATTCATGCAAAAGATTTTCATGACTCATCCTCCGGTCGAGGAGAGGGTAAGTGCTTTGCTTGGGGTTCAGAGATAGATAAGACCTGGACTCTGCTAGCTTTTTGTACTTATCTGCATGAGTATTCTTAGTATATCATATATGATAATATAAGAAAAGTATGTGTAATGTATTATATTTACTATAGTAAAAAATCAGTTTTAAGAAACAATTAATTTTTGGAGGATTCGCATAGTGGTCTAGTGCACCAGATTGTTCCCAATCTGTTCAAGAGCAAGGCGATTGACTGCAGATTGCAATCCCACACAGAGCGGAGGAGTGGCAGAGCGGTCGAATGCGCTCGCTTGGAAAGCGGGTATACCGCAAGGTATCGCAGGTTCAAATCCTGTCTCCTCCGCTCTGTGTGGGAGAAAGGTGGCAAGGGGGAAACTTCTTCGAGAGTTCGAATTTTGTACAATAAAGACCGCAATGATTTAGGGCGACTGTATTTTAAAAATAAAAATGAGCACAAACAGTATTATAGAAAAACTTAATATATTTTTTGAAAATCATCAGGCACTTAACGAAGAATGTCAGGTTATCTATATCTTAGTTGAGGTACGAAAGTTGCTTGAAATAGCAAACAATAAAAATTTTCCAATCCTAAATTTCTATTCAGATTGGGCACTGCATACCACTAAAACACGTAATATGAAGGCAATTAAACCAATTGTGCAGGATATGTATAATTCGGCAAAGGTTAAAATATTAACTTATCCCCCGGGTTGGAATGATACGGAAAAGGACGCTTTATTTAAATTTACATATATGGATGATCTGCGTGTCGAGTTGAAGCGGGTGTTTCTACAATACAATATCAAAGCGATTTTCACGGAGTTTGGTTTATGGACCCCATTCCTTATAATGCTGGTTAAGATACTTGAGGAGCAGCCCATAATTACACCAATATCTGATGTTAAAGAAATTATTTTTTTACCAGCAACAGATCGCTGCTGTCACCTCAGATTAGCATTTTCTAATCCAATTCAATCACCGCGAGGTGAAAAATACAATTTTTTTGAACTGAAGAATGCATTTTGATAGATTTGTGGAGGTCTTTAAGATAATCCTGATAAAATAAATTAATGAAAATTACTAAGTTGGGTCACTGCTGTTTATTGGTTGAGACCAAAGGAAAAAGAATTCTTACTGATCCAGGAAGTTATACCATCGAAGCTCATTCCAAGCTTCAAAACATTGACTACATTCTTTTTACTCATGAGCATCAAGATCATTATCATCTAGAATCTTTACGAACCCTTCTTGAAAAGAATCCTCAAGCGCTCGTATATGCAAATAGTTCAGTGAGAGACCTCTTAAAAGAAGCCGAGATTACTCATACAAAGGTTCTCCACGAGCAAGAAATTTTTTTAGGTGAAGTGGTGATTGTAGGAATTGGAGAAAATCACGCACAAATGCATAGTTCTGTACCACTTTCCTCGAATCTTGGATTTTTTATTGATGGTCAACTGTGGTACCCAGGAGATGCGTTTACTCAGCTAGAGCGATCTGTAGAGATATTAGCATTACCCGTATCGGGTCCTTGGATGAAGATTAGTGAAGCAATAGACTATGCGCTAGCACTTAAACCAAAAATTGTATTTCCTGTTCATGATGGTACCCGATTTGGATCAGCTCATACCTTGCCTGCAAAAATTCTTCCTACAGCAAACATAGAGTTTCTTTCCATGGTTGAAGGGGACATAAAAGAGTTTAATTGATTTTTCTTGAAGAGAAGAGAACCCAAAGCTTAACAATATATGTGATAGACTAATATAACGCTGTAAAATTGTTTAATATAAACAATATAAAATATGGATACTACAAATCAGTCGAGTTATTTAGAGACAGTCAAACGGCGCTTCCCTAAGTGGGTTTTCGCCACTTTTGTCTCAATAGTTATTATAATCTTATCCGGGGCAATTTTCCCTCTTGAGACGGCAGGACTTTTCGCTTTTTCTTTGGCATTTTTTGTCATTCCCCCCGTTGTTTTGTTTTGGCTTATCCTCACCTTTCATGCTTTCCTTCCTGAGTCGAAGATGAAAGTGGCAAGGATAGCGATTATTCTTGGGGGGAGCCTCTTGTTACTTTTTTACAGTCCAATCCTCCGTCTGATTGCTCAATTTTTGTATTGAGTACAAAAATAGTTGGAACTCGAAGGATTAATTTTGGGTATAATAAATACTTATAGATATGGATATTCCTCAAAATAATTCAAATCAAGTTTCTGTCACTTTGGCCTATGGCCAGAAATTTAAGAAAAATATTCCATGGATATTTTCAATTATTCCTATACTCGTATTTTTAAAGGTCGTGGATGTTTTTTCTCCTGCTTTTAGTGTTTTATTAAGCTTTCCTTTCTTTCTGTTTTGGTGGGTGTTGGTTCTTTATATGTGTATTCCTGAAGTAAAGTGGAAGATTGCCCGTGCTTTACTTATCTTCGTGTCTTCTATTGTTCTAATGTGGTTTTTGGTCGTCTTCTTGGTAGATATTGACTTCTATGGAGATATTTTCCCCGGTCTTTATCTTTAAGACATAGAACTGAAAAGATTAATTCTGATATAATCAGTTGAAGTTTTTATTAGATAGAAAAAATTAAAATGTTTGTACCAATGCTTTTAATTGTTCTCGGAGTTGTTTCACTCCTTGATGCTGTGGGTATCATATATGCGAATTGGTCAGTTGTTTGGTCTGTGGTTCTTATCGTTATAGGCTTCTCAATGTTTGATCGTCGCGGTAAGATGTGTTTTTGTGGATCTTGCAAAGACTGCAAAGAGTGCAAGAACTGTAAAATACCTCATACTCACTAGATTTTTCCAAAACTCCCCTGAGCCTGCCCCAGGGGAGTTTTGCTATACTAAGTCTATATGAATGAAGAAGATATAAAAAAGAAACTTACTCCGGAGGAATACAAGATTCTTAGAGAAAAGGGAACAGAGGCTCCATTTTCTGGGAAGTATCTCGACACAAAAGAAGACGGAACCTATCTTTGCAAGGTGTGCGGAGCCAGGTTATTTTCTTCTGATAAAAAATTCGACTCTGGTACAGGGTGGCCTTCTTTTGATGAAGCCTTGCCTGAGGCACTGCTTTATATTAGAGATGAGAGTCATGGAATGGAGCGAACAGAAGTGGTCTGCAAAAATTGCGGTTCTCATCTAGGGCATGTATTTGATGATGGGCCTACTGTATCATCTAAACGGTATTGTATTAACTCTCTTTGCTTGGATTTAGATAAAAAAAATGAGTAAAAGTACTAAAGTCTTTGGAAGTATTATTATCATCCTCGGCCTTGTTATCATATGGCTTATTTTTCGCGAAAAATTTCCTCAAGATAAACCAGTGGTAGAAGATAATAAGCCAAGGACAGGAGAGACTCTGCCGCTTCAAACTGCGCAATCTTACATAAGTTCTTATGGGTTTTCTTTTAATTACCCAGAAGGATACCGTCTTCTTGAAGCATCCCCTGAACTTCTAAGCATAGGGCGAGAGACAACTAGAGGAGTAGACCCTTTAGTTCAGATCGTACTTGTTAAAAGTGGTCCTGATACTGGTCTCATGCCTTTTGAAGAGTTTGTGATTGATGCCGCAAGGGAATACTGCATAACTAAGAAAGCAAATTCATCATCCCTGTGTACTCGTATAGATGATGTTGTAAATATTGCTCCTTTTGTCTCAAAGGGTGGCGTTCCAGGGCAGGTGTTTTATCTCAAATATGAAGAAACTGAGTTTGATTCTCAAAAAACGACTAGAGGAAGGCGTGGACCTTTCTATACGTTTAACACTTCTCCTTCTACCCCAAACGAGATGAGTTTCCTTATGGTCTATAATCCTATTTCTATTACAGCAGAGAAGGCGAATCTTCCTCTTATTGAATCTGTCGCAGAATCCCTTGTATACAAGGGTAGGTAAAGTTGTCTTTGACTTTTTCTCTTTTATCTGATAGAATAGGAATGTGTAAGTTTCTCCCAGTGTTTCTTGAGTGGTGTGCCAATTGGTCCCATCGTGAGGAAAGCAGGAGAGTTCTCGTCGCCTTACATTTTAAAAGTTAGAAGACGAGATAAAGGAAATGGCAAAGAAATTGTACGTTGGCGGTATTCCGTATTCTTCTACAGAAGCGGAGCTCCGCGACGCGTTTGCACAGGCTGGAGAAGTTGTTTCTGCAGCGATTATTATCGACCGAATGACAGGTCGAAGCAAGGGTTTCGGATTCGTCGAAATGGCGGATGATAACGGAGCTCAAGCTGCAATCGATTTGTGGAATGGCAAGGACTTCCAGGGTCGCAAGCTTACAGTAAATGAAGCTCGCCCTATGCAACCAAGAAACCGAGAATAATTCTCCTCTCTTGTAACAAAACCCCGACGCATGTCGGGGTTTTGTTTTGCCTGGAAAATTTTTCTTCGTGATAGCATGAGACAATGAATTTCATGAATGTTAAAGGGTTTTTTCTGGCTTTATTCTTAGGGGTTTTTGTTGTTCTTATTGTTTTATACGGGCAGAGATTCCAAGGGTATAATTTTTCTCAGAAAGCTTTTCTTGGAGAAATTCCTATTAATCTTTCTATTATAGATAAACCGGCGCTTCTGGTGCGAGGTCTTTCTTTGCATAAGCCAATTAACAAGAATGAAGGCCTTCTATTTGTCTTCAAAGAGCCAGATTTTCATGGAATTTGGATGAAAGACATGAAATTTGCAATTGATGTTGTATGGCTTAATGAAGATAAGAAGGTAATTCATATTCGAGAGGATTTTTCTCCTGGTTCATATCCTGAAGTGGCATACCCAGATGCAAAAAGCTTGTATGTTTTGGAAGTTGGATCCGGCTTTGTTAAAGACAATAAAATTACCACAGGTATGGAGCTAAAAATTTTAGAGAAAGAGCCGTAAAACACCTTTACTAAGCCCTTGCGTAGCCCTCTACTTTACATTCATATTTTTTTGTTATCTGCCGACTATTAAAGTGTTATCCACAGAGAGTTTGCCTCCACTTTTTTTGTAAAATGAAGACCAATCCGGACTGATTTTTTATCTTTTTGCTCAAAAAAAAGATAAAAACAGTATTTTTTTTCAAAAAAAGTAGCTTTTTTGAGAAAAAGGACGTTATTTTATCGTAGTAAAGCCTTTATTTTCATGACCCTTCATATAACTAAGCGCGATGGGACTAAAGAGCCCTTCAATGCAGACAAAATCAATCGCTCCATTGAGCGAGCATGTTTTGGCCTCATTGACCCAATTGCAAAAGTCACCCAAATCGCGACTGAAACACGTTTAACTGTTTATGACGGTATTACGACAGAAGAAATGGACCTTGCGACGATAAATGCAGCAGTTCAAAATATTCAAAATGATACTGAATACGATAAAGTAGCTACACGACTTCTCCTCAAGGTTACTTATAAGAAAGTTTTAGGTGAGTATGGTAATGATCGGGAGCAATTAGCTCAGAAACATAGAGATCATTTCCCTAACTATATTTCTTCTGGAGTCAAAGCGGGCCGTCTCGATAAGAGGATGGAAGAAAAATACGACCTTAAGGCTCTTGCTCGTGCTCTTGATTTATCTCGAGATGAACTCTTCGTGTATGCGGGCCTTTCAAGTTTGCTTGATAGGTATGCGCTTAAGGATACTAAGGGGTCGAATATTGAAACTCCTCAGTATTTCTTTATGCGAGTTGCTATGGGTCTTGCGTTTAATGAAGAAAATCCCACCGAATGGGCCCAGAAGTTTTATGAAAAGATGTCGAGACACGAATATCTTGCTGGAGGATCATGCAACCTCGGGGCGGGTACTACTCATCCGTCTCTTTCCAATTGTTTCTTACTTCAGGTTGAAGATGATATGGCTCATATCGCTAAATCTGTCGCCGATGTGATGATGCTCTCAAAGATGTCTGGAGGAATTGGAGCTTCTATCACCAAACTTCGCGCAGCCGGTTCTCCGCTCATCTCAACAAATGGATCTTCTACGGGGCCAACTCCTTTTGCAAAGATTATGGATACTGCGATACGTGCAATACAGCGTGGCGGAAAGAAAAAAGGAGCACTCTGTTTCTACATGGAGAATTGGCACTTGGATTACCCTGAATTTATTGATTGGAAACATAATGCTGGGGACGATTATATGCGCATGAGAACTGCAAATACCGCTGTTTTCATGACGGACGAGTTTATGAAACGGGTTGAAAGGGGAGATGACTGGTACCTTTTTGATCCTAAAGATACTCCAGATCTTGTCGAGCTCTACGGAGACGCATTTGCTAAGCGTTACAGCGAATACATCAGCAAAGCTTTGCAGGGAGAGTTGCGCACGTTTAAAAAAATGCCTGCTCAGGAAATTTTCCGAAAGACACTCGTTTCTCTTCAGACTACTTCTCATCCATGGCTTACGTGGAAAGATCCAATTAATCTTAGAGCGTTAAATAACAATACAGGTACTATACATATGTCTAACCTGTGTACAGAGATTTGCCTTCCTCAAGACAAAGACAACATTGCCGTTTGTAATCTTGCGTCTTTGAATCTTGCTGCACACGTTCAAAATAAAGAAGTGAATTGGCAAAAACTTGAAGAAAGTACCAGAATGGCCGTGCGTTTCCTTGACGATCTTATTGATATAAACACTCTTCTTACTCCTGAGGCGCAAAAATCTGATAAAGAAAACAGAGCAATAGGGCTTGGAGTCATGGGGCTTGCCGATGTCTTTGAGCGTCTTGGTCTTCCGTATGATAGCGAGCATGCGTACACTTTTGCTGACAGACTCTTTGAGTTTATTAGCTATATGGCGATTGATGAATCAGCAAATCTTGCACAAGTCCGAGGAGCTTATAAAAATTTCCCAGGTTCTCGATGGTCGCAGGGTTTTGTGCCAATTGACACTCTTAAGGTTTTAGAAGAAGACAGAGGTATTCCACTTACCGTTGATAAAGGAAGTTACCATAGAGGTCTTAACTGGGATCTGTTGCGGGAAAAAGTTAAAAAAGGAATTCGTAACGCAACGCTTATGGCCGTCGCTCCAAATGCAAACATAGGCCTTGTTGCAGGTACTGTTCCAGGAATAGATGCTCGTTTTTCTCAAGTTTTTTCTCGAAATAAAATGTCTGGTAAATATTTAGACATTAATCACAATCTTGTTCGTGATCTCAAAAATATGGGGCTTTGGGAAAATGTCCGCGAAGCAATCATTGAGCATCAGGGAGATATTTCTGGGATAACATCAATTCCGCAACACATAAAAGATGTCTATAAGACCTCATTTACCACATCTCCATATGCTTATGTTGAAGTTGCGGCTCGTGCTCAGAAGTGGATTGATCAAGCGCTTTCAAGAAATATGTATCTTGAGACTCGTGATATTGATGAGACGATGAAGATATATACGACTGCATGGAAAAAGGGAGTAAAGACGACATACTATCTTCACATGAAACCAAGACATACTGCAGAGCAGTCAACGGTAAGGGTTAATAAAGCTGAAGTTATGGGCAAGCGCGGTTTCGGCGCAATTGCGGGGCTAAAAGATTCTTCTGCTCTCAAGGCGAAAGTAGAGGAGCCTATTGAATCGGGCGCCGTGATAACGGTCGCTTTACCTCAAGTGGAATTAATTCCTCAAGAACGAGTAGAGAATCAAGGAGGTAGGGAGTAATATTATTTTTTAATTTAAACGACACATGCTAGTAGGAAAAGCTTCGCCTGATGACATGAATTTGCACCCACTGAAGTACCAGTGGGCATACGATCTTTATAATCAAGCGGTTCGAAATACTTGGTTCCCACACGAAATCGCGCTTAAGGAAGATATCGAAGATTGGGAACAGATGACCGAAGATGAGCGTCATGCTGTGAAGTTTTTGATGGCTTTCTTTAACCCTGCAGAGCTTATTGTAAATCGCTCGATTGCTCTTGGTGTGTATCCTTATATAAAAAGCCCAGAGTGCCATCTCTATCTTGCAAAGCAGATGTGGGAAGAGGCTAATCACTGTGTAGCTTTTGAGTATGTGCTCCAAACTTTCCCTTTTGATCGTGAGAAGATTTTCAACCTGCATCTTGATGTTCCTTCAATGACTGCAAAGGAGGCTTACATAAATAAATATATGAAGCGTATGACAGAAGATACGCTTGATATTGAGACCCTCGATGGAAAGAAGGACTTTATCCGCAATCTCGTTGCTACAAATATTGTTATGGAAGGAGTGTGGTTCTATTCTGGTTTTATGGTTGCTCTTTCTTTTCGCCAGAGAAATCAGCTTCGAAACTTCGGTTCAATGATCAACTGGGTGCTCCGGGATGAATCTCTGCATCTTAAGTTTGGCATGAATCTTGTGCACAATATTCTTGAAGAGAACCCAGACTTACTGACTGAAGATTTTGCAAAAGAAATTCGAGACATTGTGATTGAGGGGGTTGACCTTGAAACCGCATACAACAAAGACCTATTTCCTAATGGAATCTTGGGGCTCAATGCTGATTATGTAAATCAATATGTGCAGTATGTTGCAGATCGACGTCTCGAAGAGCTTGGAATGCCAAAATACTACAATGCAACAAATCCTGCGAAATGGATGAGTGCGGCAACCGATGTATATGAGCTTGTGAACTTCTTTGAAGCCCAAAATACTAGCTATGAGGTAGATGTGAGAGCTCACACAGAAACTAAGAAGGAAGAAAAGGGAGAATAAGAACCCCCGCTGTGGGCGAGGGTTAGAAGTGCGCGGGGGCTCTAGCTCTAGACGAGATTTGGCAAATTAAGGCCTATCTTATATGTTATAATCGTTATACTTATTTGTAATTAATTCTAATTGGATGAGCCAGATCAGAGTTGCGGTAAATGGAGGAGGGCGTATTGGGCGAGCGTTTATGAAGATTGCATATGAGCGTCCTGAGATTGAGCTCGTCGCGGTAAATGATCTAGGGGACATTGAAAATATTGCCTATCTTTTGAAATATGACTCTGTGTACGGAAAGGCTCCGTTTGAAGTTTCTGTCTCAGAAGATAAAAAGAAAATAAAACTTGGCAACAAAGAAGTTTTAATGATTTCTGAGAAAGAGCCGACAAATCTTCCGTGGAAAGATTTAAATATTGATGTGGTGGTTGAGTCCACAGGTCTTTTCACAAGTTTTGAAAAAGCCAAAATGCATCTTGATGCTGGAGCAAAAAAGGTTGTGGTAACAGCTCCAATGAAGGATGACCCAAATCCAGAGATTCCCGGAGCAACTGTTCTTATGGGTGTAAATGATGAGAGTCTTTCAAATTGTATTATTAGCTCAAACGCGTCATGTACTACCAATGCAGCGAGCCCTCTCATTGCAATTCTTGATGAAGCGATTGGTATCGAGAAAGCTATCCTAAATACTGTTCATGGATATACTGCGACACAGTCTCTTGTTGATGGTCCTTCTAAAAAGGGGTTCCGAGAAGGTCGTGCCGCTGCGCACAATATCGTGCCATCATCAACTGGTGCTGCAATTGCAGTGACAAAAGCTTTTACAAGTCTCTCGGGACTTTTTGATGGAGTTTCTATGCGAGTGCCGGTGATTGCGGGTTCAATTGTAGATGTTACTTTTATTGCAAAGAGGCAAACTTCTGCTGAAGAAGTAAATGGCCTTCTCAAAAAAGCGTCTGGTGAAGATCGGTGGAAGAGAGTGTTTGCTATTACTGAAGAAGAGCTCGTCTCATCTGATATTCTTGGAAGTCCGTACGGGTCTATTGCAGATTTACAGTTTACTCGCGTGGTTGGAGGAAATCTCGTAAAAGTTCTTGCATGGTATGACAACGAAATGGGGTATACCTACACCCTTGTCGATCATGTAATTAAAGCGGGTAAAGCTTTAAGTTAAAGAGTTCATGCTCCATGTAAATATTAGTTTCTAATTAATGTATCATATATGGTATATTAGTGACGGTGAACAAGTTTTAGTAATACCTAAAGTAGGGCATAGGAATTAAGTATAATGCCACACCTTTCCAAGAAGCAGTTAAAGAGAGAGCATCTAGAGAAGCTTTATAAAGAACTCGGTGATGTGTTGAGTATGTCAACTAAGAGATCTTTAACCGTACTCTTTTTGCAAGAGTTTTTCACTAAAACCGAGAAAATAATGTTTGCAAAAAGATTTGCAATCATTTGTATGCTCGATAAGGGCGTGCCACAGTCCTACATATATGAGTCGCTTGGAATGAGTCCCGCTACTATTGCTCGTATGTCTTTACAGTATGAGTTGGGCAAGTATAAAACTATTTTAAGTTTGATAAAGAGGGAGAAAGAAGACATCTGGAAATTTTTAGAAAAAATACTCTCTGCAGGATTACCGCCTAAGGTAGGTAGAGGTAGATGGAAGTTTCTTTACCAAGGAAAATCTAATTTGGCGTGAGAAAATTATAACCACTAATATATCATATATGATATATTAGTGGTTATGAAATAGAAAAGGAAGAGCTATTTTCGGTTAAGAACCACCCGATGTAATCGGGGGTTATATTATCGACTCGTCTTGTTATATAATAGTTTTCATGAAGATTTACATTGGCACAGACCATGCTGGGCTTGCTCAGAAAGAAAAAATAGCTTCTTTCTTGCGAGAGAGTGGGTATGAGGTTATTGATCAGGGAGCGCATGAGTATGATGAGAATGACGACTATCCAGATTTTGTTATTCCTGTTGCAAGAGAGGTTTCCAAGAGACCTCAGGACGTGAGAGGAATTATTCTCGGAGGATCCGGACAAGGAGAAGCGATAGTTGCCAATCGGTTTAAGGGAGTAAGGGCAGCTGTATTTTATGGACACGCGACATCACTCACGAGTAACGTTTCAAATCTAGAGCTTTCTCGTCAGCACAATGATGCAAATATTCTTGCGATTGGTAGTCGGTTTGTAACTGATGATCATGCGCTCGAAGCTGTCCAGCAGTGGCTAGACACTCCTTTCTCTGGAGGAGAGCGCCATACTCGTAGAATAAATAAGATTGATAGAATTCATGATTGAAGTACTGCCGGCAATCCTTCCTAAGAGTTTTAAAGAACTAGAAGATAAGCTCACTCAGGTTGTATCTCATACATCTTTTGTTCAAATTGATATTTGTGATGGAAAGTTTACTCCCGAAAAAACATGGCCTTACATAGATAGAGATGATCCCGATTTTATTCGTTTGATCAATGAAGAGGCAGGCTTACCATACTGGGAAGACTTAAAGTTTGAAATTGATTTAATGGTAGAAAATGTAGAAGAAGTAGCAGAACAATGGGTTCATGTCGGCGCGGAGCGTATTATCGTTCATTTTGAATCTTTTTCTGATGCAAAAAGAGCCGAATCTTTTATCGAAAACTTTAAAAATAGGTTTCATACCCCAGATTCTGCAATTAGCGTGGAGATTGGGCTTGCAGTAAATATTGATACTCCATTTGAGTCTTTTGCTCATCTTATTCCTAACGTAGAGACCTTCCAATGTATGGGTATTCTTCGTATTGGGTATCAAGGAGAGCCTTTTGATGAGCAAGTTCTTGAGAAAATAAAAAGTGTTCATGAAAAATATCCTCATTTAGTGATAAGCGTTGATGGGGGTGTAAATCTCGACTCAGCGCCACTTCTCCGACAAGCTGGTGCAACTCGTTTAATTGCCGGCTCAGTAATTTTAAAAAGTAACAACATACCAGAAACGATAGAAAAGCTTAAAGGGCACTCTCCTGAAAAGTAATTGACATAGTAGTATTTTTATTATATTTTTTATCTGAGGAAATTCCTCAGCGACCTAGCGCACCTAGGTGATCTTTCATAAGGAGCTGACCATGGCGGAAGCTATGATCGGTAAGGCGAAACTCCGTGCCGTGCGCGGACTACGCGACCAGTTCGAAGATGCGCTTGTTGGATCTGACGAGTGGCAGAGAGAAGCAAAGAAGTTTCTCAAGCGACAGCCGACTTGGGCAAAGAAAGATCCAAAGGCTCGGATCTTTACTCTCAAGACTGACCTGTTCGATCCAGTTGCATTTTGCGGAGTGGGGTGGAGTGTCTTGGAGGAGGATAAGCACTCCTGCGAACTTGTCGAAGTTGACATGACCAGAGTGCGTTTCCTGCACATGTTGCGAGAGGAAGAAGGCGAGACGAGCACCAAGGGTGAAGAGAAGATCCTTCGTCTCAAGACTATGAGTTCCTTCGCTATTCGTCTCGATGCTCGCTTTGCGCGCGATCTTTTGGCCGAGCCAGGACAGGTGATGCTCGACTGGCTCTATCAAACACAGGGAGTCACCTGGATCGACTTTCCAGGAACAATCTTACGTGGCCCGAGCGGCAGCCGCTTCGTCCTGTGCTTGTACCGCGATGAGCGTGGGTGGGACTGGGACGCGGACTGGCTCGAGAACGTCTGGAGTCGGGGCAGTCCTTCCGCCGTCCTAGTCCTGTGAACCTTGTGTCCTTGGGTTTTGTATTTGCCCTTGGACACTTTGCACTTCCGCTAGTTTCGACATCATGTCGAAACTAGCGGTTTTTGTTTTTTGTAATACAATTATGATTGGTAGTAGGGGAATAGTCACCGGCGGTCAATAGATTTTTCTTAGGCTTCCGGCTCCCGAATCCAGTATCCATGTATCGAGAGTTCTTGTGGTGTGGCCCGCCAGAGGCGGGTAAACTTCAAGGAGAGTGGTAGCATGGGGAACTTCATCTTTCGTAAAACTCAGGATGATCCTGAGCGCAGTCGAATGGATCACAAAAAATGAAGGAACTTGGTGTAAAGCGCTAACGCATTATGATGCGGAAGACTCGCGAGTAGACTCGC
>CAYVDB010000013.1:16932-22029 GCA_964450705.1 uncultured Candidatus Saccharibacteria bacterium
ACTTGGTGTAAAGCGCTAACGCATTATGATGCGGAAGACTCGCGAGTAGACTCGCTACAACCCTGAGAGTATTCTAAGGGTGAAGATATAGATGGCGCTTTATACATTACGTGACCCGAACGGCAACCGCTTCATCCTGTACTTGTACCGCGATGAGCGTGGGTGGAACTGGAACGCGAACTGGCTCGAGAACGTCTGGAATCGGAGCAATCCTTCCGCCGTCCTAGCAAGTCCTTACATTTCTCCTCCGTTTGGGGGAGTTTTGTTTTATAAAAATGGCAAATCTCACTGAGGAAAAGAAAAACGATTTAGCACTTACTGCGAATAGAATTCGCGAGTCTATTATAGAGATGCTTCTTCTTGCAAAGAGCGGACATACTGCCGGGCCTCTTGGTATGGCGGATATTTTTACCTTACTTTATTTTCACGTTTTAACTCATGATCCCCAAAAGCCTTCATGGGAAGGCCGCGATCGCGTAGTGCTCTCAAACGGGCATATTTGCCCAGTGCTTTATGCAACTATGGCTCATGCGGGATATTTTGATATAGAAGAACTAAAAACATTGAGGAAATTCGGGTCAATTCTTCAGGGCCATCCTCATCGAGAATTTTTACCTAGTCTCGAAACAAGTTCCGGGCCTCTTGCTTCAGGGCTTTCTCAGGCCGTAGGCATGGCTCTTGCTGATAGGATTGATAACGGGGTTGAATCTAGTCGAAGAATTTTTTGTATTATGAGTGATGGCGAGCAAGAATCAGGGCAAATTTGGGAAGCCGGTATGCTTGCAGGAAAGGAAAGATTGAGAAACCTTGTAGGGATTATTGATAGAAATAATATTCAGATTGATGGCTATACCGAAGATATTATGCCTCTTGAACCTTTAGCTGATAAATGGAAAGCTTGGAACTGGCATGTGATTGAAGTTGATGGCCACAACTTTGACGAGCTTAATGATGCATTTATGCAAGCAGAAGCAGTTTTTGAAAAACCAACAATGATTATTGCGCGGACTATTCCAGGGAAAGGAGTGAAAGAATTTGAAAGAAAGTTTGAATGGCACGGAAAGCCGCCAAATAAAGAAGAAGCTGAGATGGCACTCAAGGAGCTTCGCTCTTTAGGTGGCAAGATTGCAGGACATCATAATGATTAATCTCAATCCAAAATTATTTGATAACGATGTAGAACAGGTTCCAATTCGTAAAGGCTTTGGAGAAGGTCTACTAGAAGTTTCTGAGAAAGATCCCCGTATTGTTGGGCTTTGTGCTGATTTGACCGAATCAACTCAGATGCATCTTTTTAAGAATAAGTTTCCAGAGCGTTTTATTGAGATTGGAGTAGCAGAGCAAAATCTCGCTTCAGTTGCTTCAGGAATGGCGGCGATGGGGAAAATTCCATTCATCACATCGTATGCGATGTTTTCTCCGGGAAGAAATTGGGAGCAGATTAGGACGACGGTAGCGTATAACGATCGTCCTGTAAAAATTGCGGGAAGCCATGCTGGGATATCGGTTGGTCCTGACGGGGGGACTCATCAAGCAATCGAAGATATCGCGATTATGCGCGTGATTCCTAAAATGGTAGTAATTTCTCCGTGTGATGCAATTGAGGCACGTAAAGCAACAATTGCGGCTGCAAAGACTGATACCCCAGTCTATATTCGTCTTGCTCGAGAAAAAACTCCTATAATTACTACAGAAGAAACTCCTTTTGAAATTGGTAAAGCGCAGGTATTTTTTGAGAGTGAAAATCCTCAAGTAACACTTATTGCAACTGGGGCGCTTGTTTATAAAGCTTTGAAAGTTGCCCAAGCTCTTCTCAAAGAAGGAATTGGATCTATTGTATTGAATCTTCCCACAATAAAACCTCTTGATACTGAAACTATTTTAGAAAGCGTAAAAAATACTCAAGCGGTAGTCACGGTAGAAGAACATCAAATTGCGGGTGGAATGGGTTCAGCCGTATCCGAGTTTCTTTCACAAAATTATCCAGTTCCTCAAGAATTTATTGGAGTTCATGATCTTTTCGGTCAATCAGGCACTCCTGACGAGCTTATTGAACACTATGGCATGGGAGAAAGCCATATTAAAGAAGCTGTTAAAAAGGTTGTATTAAGAAAGTGATACAGATATGGAAACGCTAGAATCTCCCCAAAGTATTACTGAAAGAATAAGTGAACTTGTTATCGAAAACGAAGAGATTCTCAAGCTTATAGAGGGGTTACTTCAGAAAGAAGATTATAAAGGAGCTCGAGAAGAATTAGACTCGCTTCTTGAAAAGGTATTTGCAGTAGATTCTCTTGAGTGGACAGGAGGGCTCCTGGCCGGGAAGCAGTTTCCTGGAGCTCTCGAAATGCATCATGGATTGGTTACAAAGATTAGAGAAGATATGAGGCAAGAAAAAGAAAATAACAAGAGAATTTATATTCACTTTGATAAGCCTTGGCCGGGAGTAGACCCAATAGAATTTGAGGAAGAAGACATTGCCTCTCTTGCATACGTATATGTTCGCCAACTAAAGGAGATGGCGGCAATTAATAGACAATTAAGTTATGTAAAAAACCTTTATTCATCACATTCAAGAATAATGGCTGATAATCCTAGACGTGCAGGTCTTTATGATTATTTTTCTAATATCAACGGACTCGATGTGTATCGTGACTTATCAGAAGTGCCAGAAGAACACAGGGTTTAGTTTTTATTTATATAAAAAAATGAAAGAAGGTTTTGCATTTGGTTATGACCCCGAAGATATCAAAAAAGTTACGGAAGAGTTGAGCTCTCTCAATGATCAGATTAGCCGGCTTGAGGGTGAATATAAAACTATTGAACACGGCCCAGCAAATGAGGCTCGCATGCAAATTGAGAATAAACTCATATCTCTTAAAGAAAGAAGAAAGAAATTGGAAGAAGAGCTTTTTTCCGTGGGCCTTTCTAATGATGCTGTTTTGAAGAGTATATTCCGAGGCCGAATAGACCAGGAAGATGTTTTAGAGTAGTTAGAATAGAAGCTGAGGCTTGAATTCTGATGGGGCTTCTTCCATATATTTTTCAATGTCTTTCCTTTCCAAGAGCCCTTTTTGCGCTCCCACATATTGAACTACTGACATAGAGTTTATTGGTCCCCACATAAGGGCCTCTGGAACACTCATACCAAGCGCTAAAGCACTTGTAAATGTTGAAGCAAATGCATCTCCTGCGCCCGTTCTTTCATAAGGCGGCTTCAGGTCTTTGTAGGGAGGCATGAACCAAGCGCTCTCTCCATCGTATGCGTATGCTCCGCGCGGCCCATCAGTAATTACAACAATTTTTGGTCCTAGGTCGCGGACTTTTTTTAACAAGTCTTCTATTTTGATTTCTTCTATGATGCTTAAAATTCTTTTTGCTTCTTCAACATTACAGAAGAACAATTCTGATAGGGAATATATTTTTTCTAAGTTTTGAACGCCAAGTTTCATCTGAAATGTTCCCGGCTGGAAGGCTAGTTTAATGTTAGGGTGTTTTTCTATATAGGATGCGATTTCGTGGTGATATTCAAGTGAATTTTCTGCAAGTGATGATAGATACAGCCAGCGAGGGTTTCCTATATCAGGTAGCTTGTATTCATACTCCTGGTGTTTTACAAGAATTGTTCGGTCATCTTCATACCATAGTACATAGTGATAGTTTGTTTCTTTATCTTTGTGGGATTTCATGAACTCAAGCGAAACCCCATTGCTATCGAGAGTCTCTAGACAATCTTTACCATTTTGATCTTCGCCGACGTGGGCAATGAGCGCAGAAGAAAGCCCAAGTCGAGATGCTGCCACAGAAGCATTTGCAGAGTTACCTACAGCTTTTACTACTTCAACAAAATCATATGGAACTTTATCTCCAAAGCTCATGGAAAGTTTGCACTTTTCTCTGTTGATATCGCAGTGTATTTCGGCGTCTTTTAATCGTATAAAGGCGTCTGTTACGATATCGCCAATCGCTATAAAGTCATATGTTTTATCCATGAGATAATTCTATCATAGGCTTATTTTTCTCGTGTTATACTTTCAGTTATTAGTTTATTCCTTAATCAGATTTTAATAGCATGAAAACACTTCGAGACTGTGTAAAAGATGCAGAATCAAAGAAAGTTGCCCTGGGGCATTTCAATATCTCTAATCTCGAGGGCGCTTCTGCTATTGTAAAAGCCGCACGAGAAGTGGGCGTTCCTGTAATAATAGGCCTTTCTGAAGGGGAGCGTGATTTTGTTGGTGTAAAAGTTGCTCGAGCGATTGTTGATTCTCTTAAAAAAGAATTTGATCACCCGATTTTTCTGAACGCAGATCACACATATTCTTTCGATCGGGTAAAAGATGCTATTGATGCAGGATATGACTCAGTAATTGTTGATGGCGCGAAACTATCTTTCGAAGAGAACGTTTCTCTTACTAAACAATGCGTAGAGTATGCGCGAAAGGTTAACCCAGAAATAGTGATTGAAGGTGAGTTAGGCTATATTGGGCAGTCTTCAAAGGTGTTAGATGAAATACCTGAAGGAGTCCTTTTATCTAAAGATTCACTAACTTCTCCCGAAGAAGCTCGGGAATTTGTTAGGTTGACTGGAGTAGATATGCTTGCTCCTGCGGTCGGCAATATTCATGGGATGCTCAAAGGGGGAAGTGACCCACGTCTTGATATAGAGAGGATTCGAGCTATCAGAGACACTGCGGGAGTGCCGTTGGTACTTCATGGAGGTTCTGGAAACTCAGAAGATGACTTTAAAAATGCAATTAATGCGGGGGTGTCAATTGTCCATATAAATACAGAACTTCGCGTGGCTTTTAAAGATGCATTGAAAATTTCTTTACAAGAAAATCCAGATGAGGTTGCTCCGTATAAACTTTTGAAACCGACCGTAATTGCAATGCAGAAGTTGGTTGAAACAAAACTAAAGCTTTTTAATAATTTCTAGAAAAGTCCTAAAATATGGCTTAAATCGATGGCTTTACACCTTATTGACTTTTAGGCACTTAATATGGTATAATAGACAAGAAATAAGGTCTTTAAAACAAAGCTACTTTCGGCGGTCATAGCTATAATTTCTTCAAGATATTTGGAGAGCTTATAGCT
>CAYVDB010000014.1:0-8689 GCA_964450705.1 uncultured Candidatus Saccharibacteria bacterium
GGTCCTCGATCAAAAAAGAAAAGAGAAGATTGCAATCTTTTGTAATATTCCCTCTGAGCATGTGATTTCTGCTCCTGATGTATCAAGCATTTATGATGTCCCTCTAAATTTTGAAAAAGATAGACTCGGAGAAAAACTCCTTAAGGTGCTTAAGGTTAAGAGCCGTAGAAAAGAAGATGGCGGTGCGTGGGATAAGTTTGTAAGAAAAACTAAGAATGGCAAGCAGGAAGTCTCTCTTGCTGTGGTTGGTAAATATTTTGACTCTGGAGATTTCGTTTTGTCAGACGTCTATATTTCTGTTCTAGAGGCCATAAAGTTTTCTGCATATTCTGTTGGGGTTAGGCCAAAGATAACTTGTATCAATAGTAAGGATTTTGAGAGTGGAAAAATTAACCTAAAGATTCTTTCCAGTTTTGATGGAGTAATCGTCCCCGGAGGATTTGGTCAAAATGGGGTCGAGGGTATTATTTCTGCGATCGGATATGTGAGAAAAAATAAGATACCGTTTTTAGGACTTTGCTATGGCATGCAACTTGCGATTATTGAATTTGCACGCAGTGTTTGTGGTTTTAAAGATGCGCATACAACTGAGGTAAAGCCACACACAAGGTATCCGGTGATAGATGTGATGCGCGAACAAAAGGAGAACATAAAAGGTTCGCGCCTTGGTGGCACTATGCGTCTTGGTGCATACGTGGCTTTCTTAAAGAAAGGGAGTATTGCGGAGAAAGCATACAGAAGTGTAAAAATATCGGAGCGACATCGACATCGCTATGAGGTAAATCCAAACTTTGTGAATGAGCTTGAATTAAGAGGGCTTGTGTTTTCAGGGAAATCTCCAGATGGAAGGCTTTGCGAGATCGTGGAGCTTCCAAGAGAAAAACACCCATTTTTTCTTGCTACGCAATTTCATCCAGAGTTCAAGGCTCGACCACTTTCTCCGCACCCACTTTTTACTGCTTTTATGGATATCGCTAAAAGGAATGTAATGTCGATAAAAAATAAAACGCGTTAGTATAGATATATGGATTTCTGGAAGACACTTAATATTTTTTCTATCTTACTCATCCTTATCCTGGGGGGCGGGGTCTATATGCTTCATCTAAAAGTTGATTCATTTGCAAAGGAGTTTGATCTACCTCTCGTTCCTATACCCGAAGATACGGTTCCGTATGAGTTCCAAGAAGAAACAAGCACTACCACAGCAACCACTTCAGGAGCTATTGCTACTACAAGTGAAGAGGATTTTGTTACTAACTCGCCTGCGCTTTTTACGCTTTTCTCGGATCTTCTTTCAAGCGTATCTTTTCCAAATACGTCTCTTCAAGAAAAGCTTGTTTCTATTACTGGAGATGAAATTGCAGATGATGTAATTAACACTCTTGCCGAAGATGCTGGCTACTTGAGGCAACCTGTTGCAACAACAACACTTGTTGTTCTCGAGGGGTATCGAGTACAGCCTCAAGTTAAGTTTGCCTGGGAAGAATTGAAAGCTTCTGCGCGTATTAGTGGTATTAACCTTGGGATTGTTTCAGGTTTCAGAAGTCCTGAAGCACAGAAAGCGTTATTTAATAAGTATTTCAAAGAAGAAACCAGAAGGGCGGGGTTCAAAAAAGATTTTACGGCAAAAGATATAAAAGATGGCAAGGCAGATATAGTGATTTTAAATACGCTTAAATACGCGGCACCCCCAGGGTATTCAAGGCATCACAGTGGGTACACTATTGATATTCGAGATATTGATTCAGGTTTATCTTTTTATGAATTCGGAAAGACTCGTGGATACAAATGGGTTTCAAGAAATAATTACGAAGCTGTTCGCAAATATGGATTTATCCCAAGTTATCCAAGAGGGGAGCGTGATGGAGGCCCAGAGCCAGAGCCATGGGAGCTTGTGTGGATTGGGGTGGAAAAAATGGATACGCTTGAGTTTGAATAATCTGATGTTGGTGCCGTGTTCTTTTTCTTGCGTATAAAACAGTAACTCTCTCCAGCAAGGTACTAATAGATTTTTGTATTGACAAAAAATATCAATATGATATAATTCAGAGTATCGAATGTGAGGTGAGAGGGCTTGCCCCAGGACCCCACAACGATCTCATCACTCCCGAGAGGTTTCCGGATGTTTGACGAGCAGTAGGTATGCGATTCGCGGCTTAACTACTGACGGTTTAACAGCGATATACTCTGCGGTGTTCCTCGGCCAAAAGAGCGAAAGAACAGGGGCAACTCTGGGAGGCCCGATGCCCAGAGCCAATAGAGGGCTAGTCCTCGGCACGGTACCCCAAAGCCAAGGATGAAAACGGGGTAGGCCCTAACTGCGGTGCCAGGTTAGGTGCTGAAATAGGCACCACGTTCCGAGTGGGTGGAGAAGGATCGGTGAAGCCAATATAAATAATGGCAGCCGACACCGGATACCCACTCGGGGCGTAGCTCTTTTGTTTCCCACAGGCAGTGTTGTACCACTAGTATCTTTTTTAGAACTGGTGGTTTTTTGTTTGCAGATTCGTTCTATGTGCGGGGCTAGGAGTCTCTCCCTTGACTCAAAATTTTTTCGCCTTCTTGATTAAATTAATTTTCTTTTCTATTCGCCAGCCTTTAATTTGAATCTCTCTTTTTAATGCAGATGACCTGTCTGAATGTGCTTCTGTATATAAGATTTTTTGAACCCCCACAGATCTAGTGTAATGACCGCCTTTACCACTTTTGTGTTCACTAAATCTGCGTGTCACATCAGTGGTGATGCCTGTATACAGGCTACTATTTTTGCATTTTAGTATATATACGAAGTACACCATAAAGGCCTTCGGCTACGCTCAGGCCACTTCGCCTTGCTCGCACTGAGCGAGCGAAGCGAGTCGAAGTGCTGCGGGACTAGGGCTCGAACCTAGATTAGATGATTCAGAGTCCGCTGTCCTACCATTAGACGATCCCGCAATATTTATGTATCTACAATAACTTAGTCTTCAAACAGAGTCATAACTCCTACTCTTAGATTATCCCGCAATATATTAAACTAAATAAATTCCTAGATTCTCGATCAGAATCATAGCTCCTACCCCAGTCGATCCCGCAATGTTTTGAATACGATACTTAAAAAGAAGGCTTTATTCAAGTTCACGGATTTTATGTGAAAAGTCTAGGCTATCTGCGTATTTGAGTGCGCGTTCATTTATAAGAAAATGTTCCCGAGCCTTTTCAAAAGAAAGCTCTGTATCAATAAGCCCTAAGTCATACGCAAGGCGATCCGATTCGGCAGGGAAGAATATTTCCGAACGTAGAGGGATTCGCTTTGGTACGATTTCGTTTACGTGAGCCACAATGTTAGTAGTGCAAGTACTTGTGAGAGTGTTGTAGAATTCTGGTTCCTCGGCAAGCTTATTCATTCGCGCAATCATACTTAGAAACAGCTTTCTCTGGTTTTCTTCTGTAGTACGAATTGGATATACATACACGTTATCTTTCCTGTAATTTGACCGCAGTTTTACGAGATCTCGCTCATCGCCCGCAACATACATGAGTTCGTATTTCTTAAAGAGCCCTTTTAGAGCAGAAAAGCTTTCGCCTTTTTCCTTTCTTATTTCTACTGATATTGCAAGAAAATTATCTCCCTCAAATTCAAAAGAGAGGAATGTATGTGCCGCGCCAACGTACCCAGAAAATGGTTCAATAATAAACCAGACTTTTTTGAGTGTGTTTAAGTCGAATGTTTTATCGTAGTATGCGGGTGTATAGGACGTTGTTGAAGCATAAGAGAAATTTCGTATGTTTTTTACAGTAACTAAGTCACCTTCTATTTTTGCAGTAGGAAGGATCGCTTGGTCTAGGGACCAATCTCTTTTAAGAGAAGGAGTGATACTTGACCATATTCCAACAAGTAGGAGAGTAGCAATTAGGATTCCAATAAGAATTTTCTTTTTCATGAATAGTATTAGTATATACGCTTTTTTATTTGTCGAGCTTTAAAAAAGCTTAAAGAAGATTAGAATAAATGGATGAAAACAAACATTTTAGTATATATAGTGACTGCAGTTGTTATTGTCGGGGGAGTCGCCCTTATCATTCGAAATGACGCTCCGGTGTCAGATCAAGTCTCTAACAATGAAGGCAGTTCTTCTCAGGTATCACAGAGTGGGCAAATTATCTCTGGGTCAATGGCAGACCTAATTGCACTTAATAAAGATTTACGCTGTACGTTCCAAAGTAATAATGAATACTCAGAGACATCTGGTGAAGTGTTTGTGTCAAACAATAAAGTGCGAGGAAATTTTTCTGTAGTAGTAAAAGCGCTTGGGCAGACACCATTTCAGGCCTTTATGATTGCTGATGGTAAAGATTCTTTTGTTTGGTCATCTCTTATGAAAGATGGTTTTAAAACTCCAATTCAAAAGACAGAGGAATCTTCTCAAAATGGTGTTGATTATTATCAGACCCTCTCATATTCTTGCGTTCCTTGGGAAAAAGACGAGTCCTTCTTCATACCTCCTGAAACAATACAGTTTTTGCCACCTCGCACTCAATAACAAAAAACTTCCGACATGCTTTCGGAGGTTTTTTAGAAACTTAGAATTATTGTCCTGTAATGAATGAGTACTGGCTTGATGTTGCAGTATTTCCTGCTGAGTCTTTAGAAGAAACAAGATAATAATATGTTGTTGTTCCTGTAAGACTAGTAACATTCAAGGAATGATTTTTGGTAAGAGTTAGACTTTCAACCTTTAGTCCGTTTGCGGTCGTTACTGGAGTTGAAGTGCTAAACCATACAAGACTTGTTGCACTTTCGTTTGTTGTCCACGAAACAGTTGCGCTTGTTGATGCAGTACTTGTGGCACTTACATTAGAAATAACCGGAGCGGTCGTGTCAGGAGTAGTTGAGCCGGTGGATGTCCCGTATCCAAGTTTCTTTGCAATTCCTGGAGGAAGTTTTTGTCCTGGAAGCGGCATAGGTTGGTATCCAAGTTTCTTTGCAATTCCTGGAGCAATTAATAATCCAGGGGGAACCTTACCAGAGTTTCCAGCTCCTTCTTGTAGAATCTTATTTAATTGTCCAAGAGTTTTTGGGCCTACGTTTCCCACTTGCTCAATACCAAATTTATTCTGGAATTTCTTCACCGCATTTTCGGTAAGAGGTCCAAAGGTTCCAGAAATAATTCCTTCAGGATATATTGTCGGATCGGTTGCAAGAATCTCTTGTAGCTTTTTCACATCTTCTCCAGACATACCTCGTCGTAGTTCTCGGGTGAGAGCGAGGGTGTTTTGCAGTTCAGTAACGAGAGTTGACTCTTTTTTTCTCAATTCTTCAAGTTGTGTTTGAAGTGATTTTATTTGTTCTAGAAGTTTTTGTACATCACCTACTGTGCCACTTGAATTTTGCTGAGCATCTGCTTTTTGGGTAACTACTCCAAAAGACAATACGCAAACCATTAAATAAAGGGAAACAAGTTTCTTAAATCTCTTCATATAAATACTGCTTGCTAATAAATTTCTAGCTCATAACGTAAGACGTATACAAGGTCCCACTATTACAGTGTAGTCTTTGAAAGATGCATCTACAAGTGATAGTATCTCTCTAGTTAATAGGTATATATGCAGAAAAACCGTATCTTTTTCGTTGTTGGGTGTCTTATAAGCTTACCTCTATTTGCCTTTGCAGGGGTAGTTCGGGTTGATGAGAACTATTCTCTAAGGAAAGGGGAGGTTGTGTCCGAAGACCTCTATGCTATTGGTAGTAACACTACACTTGCAGGTAATGTTTTTGGTGATCTTATTGCAACAGGGTTGTCTCTTTTTGTCGGGGGGAATGAAGTAGAAAATGACGCTATTCTTTTTGCAAATACTGCTAATGTTGTTTCAAATATAAAGGGGGATCTTCGTGGGCTGGTTCGGCAGATGTATCTTGGAGGCTCGGTTGGTGAAGATGTTGCGATTGTTTCTCAAACTTTTGAAATTATTCCAGAGACTTTAGTAAAGGGAAGTGTATCTGTTGTCGCTCTCGATATATCTATTAGAGGTAAGATTGAGGGGAATCTTAGTGCAGTTGCCGGAGAGGTATACATTGATGATGTTATCAAAGGAAACGTAACTGTTCGCGCAGATCGTATTACTTTAGGCCCTCAAGCTCGCATAGAGGGTAACCTAACTTATTCCGCATCTTTACCTGTTGAGATGGAAAATGGATCTCAAGTGATCGGAGAGGTTTCATATAGTCAAATTAAGACCAGAACTGAAGCAGAGAAACTTATACCGAGTTTATGGGGAACGTGGCTATTTATTAAATTTGTTGTTTTGCTTTTGTCGGCATTGGTATTTCATGGGTTATTGCGTAATATATCTCGTCGTTTTGTCAGCGTATCGATGGAGCATCCTTTCGGTTCTCTTCTGCGAGGGTTTCTTGTTTTTGTAGCAGTTCCAATAGCTTCGTTTATCGGTTTTCTTACTTTCATTGCAATTCCATTTTCCCTTCTTGCTCTTGCGCTTTTCACAATCGGAATACTTGTGGCTATGGTTTATGCCCCAATTATTTTTGGATCATTTATTACTGTCCTATTTCATAGACAAAAGTTGCAAGATCATCAAGTGACATGGAGAAGTATTCTTGTTGGAGTTATCGCTATAACATTTCTCGATCTGATTCCGATTGTTGGAGAGCCTCTCAGTTATATTTTGCTGCTTATCGCTCTTGGTGGTATATATCAAGTTCTCTTTGATAAGTTTGTTGAGGTGAGATAAAACTCATTTAAAATGAAAAAATATTTTTTCATACTACTTGGAGTAAGTACTCTTATTCTTTTTTTGTATTTCATTTTTTCTCGAGGTGAAGAAATAAAAAATTATCCCTCAAAGAACTCAGAAATTATTGCTTTCGGTGACAGCCTTATTGAAGGAGTTGGTTCAACGCAGGGGAACGATTTGATTTCCATACTGAGTAGTAAGCTCGACAAACCAATTCGTAATTTTGGCCGAGGAGGGGATACTACAGCACTTGCGCTTGAGCGCCTTCCTAGAGTAGTCCAAGAAATTCCTAATCCAAAAGTAGTGATTCTTCTATTGGGCGGGAATGATTTTTTAAGAAAAGTTCCAAAAGAAGAGACGTTTCGTAATCTAGAAACAATCATTAAAGAATTTCAATCAAGAGGAGCTGTTGTTTTACTTCTCGGAATTCGTGGAGGAGTGCTCAAAGATAATTTTAAAGATGAGTTTGAATCCCTTCATGAAAAATATCAGACAGCTTATGTTTCAAATGTTCTCGATGGGCTCCTTACAAAGAGAGAATATATGTACGATTCTATTCATCCTAACGACAGAGGATATGAATTGCTTTCACTGCGAATTTTCCCCATTTTGAAAGAAATCTCAAAGTAGGTGGGCGCTAGTAGTGGATATCTTTTTTGGAGTATTAGAAAAAGTGTTATTTATAGCCATTTTATATAGTATCCTCTGTTATAAAAACATATAAAAAATCTTTTTTTTCAAGTATTATAAAGAGAAGCTATATTAGTAAACAGAGAGAATTATGAAAAAAGGTATTTTGAGATATGTTGTTGTTGTCTGTCTTGTTATTTCTTTTATTATCCCCTCAACAGCTGGGGCATATACTCAAGCAGATATAGACAGTATGTTTAGCGCGGTGCAGTCTTTATTGCTTCAAGTTGCTCAACTTATTGCAAATAGGAACAATCTTGCTGAGGTTTCTACTGGGGCATGCTCTATTTCTTTTGCAGCAGAAAAACCAACCATTGCTTCTGGCTCGGCTACAATAATCTATTGGGACGCAACTTCTGCTTGTAGTGGAGGAAAATTAAAGGGTGGACGATTTGGAACGGAAGGTATTTCCGTTAATAATGAAGGAGAAAAGTCCACTGAGATTCTCAAGCAATCTACAATATATACGCTGTCATTCGGCTCCACCTCTAAGACATTAACTGTGGCTGTATCTGGAGATGAAGGATCAAACACTCCAACCCTCACTCTCTCTGCAAACCCTACATCAGTAACAGCAGGTAACTCCTCAACACTTTCATGGACAGGAACTAATGTCACTAGTTGTACTGCAAGTAACGGTTGGACTGGAACGAAGGCAGTTTCTGGTAGCCAAGTTATTTATATAGAGAGAACCACAACATATACCCTGACTTGTGTTGGATCAGGAGGAAGTGTATCTCAATCCGTAACCGTGACCGCGAACTCTCCAACGCTTACTCCAACTCTGACTTTTTCTGCTAATCCAATATCAACCATCCAAGATCAGCCGGTAGTCCTTTCTTGGTCAACAACTAACGCAACAAGTTGTACAGCAAGTGGTTCATGGACTGGGACAAAGGCGGTGTTAGGTACCCAAACAATTTATCCTGATACAACTTCAACATACGTTTTATCTTGTGTTGGGGCTTCTGGGAATGTCTCTAAATCTGTAACAGTTACAGTAACTTCAGGACAAACCCCAACCCTCACTCTCTCTGCAAACCCTACATCAGTAACAGCAGGTAACTCCTCAACACTTTCATGGACAGGAACTAATGTCACTAGTTGTACTGCAAGTAACGGTTGGACTGGGACGAAGGCAATTCAAGGAACACAGACAGTTTCTCCAACTGCAACAAGTACATATACATTAACTTGTACTGGTACAGGAGGAAGTGCAACAAAGAGCGTAACTGTTGGTGTTGGAAGTGTTCCTCCACCACCGCCA
>CAYVDB010000014.1:8789-21672 GCA_964450705.1 uncultured Candidatus Saccharibacteria bacterium
AAGTGCAACAAAGAGCGTAACTGTTGGTGTTGGAAGTGTTCCTCCACCACCGCCAATTGGAATACCACAATTACCGATCTTGCCACAGGTGTATGTTGATACAACGATGCCGACTCAGACAGGAAAAACTATAACAGTAAATGCAGGTGGCAACTTCCAGCAAGCGCTTAACCAAGCGGTTCCAGGAGATACTATTGTACTTGAAGCAGGAGCAACGTTTACAGGAAACTTCACGTTACCAAATAAAAATTCTACTGGTCAGTGGATTGTGATTACTTCTTCAAAGGCATCTAGTCTTCCTCCTCCTGGGAAGCGTGTATTTCCAAAGGATGCGGTCAATATGCCTAAGATTGTTTCGAAGAATCCAAGTAGAGCGATTGTCGCTAATCAAGGAGCTGGTTACTACAGGTTTATTGGAGTAGAAATAACTGATGATGGAATTGCTAGTCAATACGGCCCAACTCTTCCTTCTGGCGGAAAGGGGGGTTATAGCTACGGACTAATTGATTTAGGGACTCTAGGCCGAGATACACAAGTGTCTCATCAGCCTCATCATATTATTTTCGATCGATCCTACATTCATGGTCAACCAAATAGTCACATTAAGTTCGGAGTGAGTCTTAATGGTACCCATCTTGCGGTTATAGATTCATACCTATCAGAATTTCATGGAATAGGACAAGATACCCAAGCTATAAATGGTTACAACGGTTTTGGGCCATTCAAGATTGTAAATAACCATTTAGAGGGTGCAGGAGAAAATCTTATATTTGGAGGCGCTGATCCAACTATTCCTGGCGCAATTGTTCGTGATGTTGAGATTCGAGGCAATTACTTCTACAAGCCGACGTCGTGGATGGTTAAAGACCCGAACTATGTTGGAATCAGATGGCTTGTAAAAAATTCATTTGAGCTTAAGCAAGGAGAACGAATTTTGGTGGAAGGTAATATCTTTAAAAACAATTGGGCTGACGGACAAGTTGGGTATTCATTTGTCATAAAGCAAGCAAACCAAGGCGGTGGTCAGGCTGGCGCACATCTCACCACACGAGATATTACTGTAAGGAATAACATCATAGATGGTTCGGCAATGGGGATGAATATAGCAGGTATTACTCAAGGTCCTGGGGTGAAAACTGATCGATATCTGTTTGAGCACAATTTGTTTACAGACCTTGATGTTAATAAGTGGACAAATTATTCAGGAGGCGGTTGTTGCAATGGTATTTTCCAAGTACTGTCTGATGCTGATAATGTGACTATCAGGCACAATACAGGTCTACAAAAAGGAGGGAGCAATATGCTGTCAGTAGGTGGCTCGGCTAATAATAACCTTATTGTTTCTGACAACATCTTAAATTATGGTCCATACGGTATTTCTGACACCAATCCTACCTCTATGCCTGGGGCAATTATCAACTATAACGTTGTAGTTGGTAAGGCTCTAAGTTCTACCTATCCTGGAAACTTCAACGCTTCTACTGCGGCAGGGGTTGGCTTTGCTGGTGGAGCTAGCCCAATAACTGGTGGAGATTTTGCTCTTATATCTACAAGCCCATTTAAGGGTAAGGCAAGTGATGGAACTGATCCGGGAGCCGACATTAGTAAAGTTCTAACAGCCACCCAGTATGCAGTAAGTGGCACAGGGCAACCTCCAGTTGTTTCTTCAATGACCTCTTCTAACCTAGCCTCTATAAACCAAACCTCAAGCGTTCTAGGTGCAACAGTTAGTGGGTTTTATAGAACTCTTAGCAAGGGAATGAATGGAAGCGATGTGAGTTTGCTTCAGAATATATTGAGATCTCTTGGGTTCTTCTCTGAGGAAACTACAGGTTACTTTGGTTCTCTTACTGAGGAGGCAGTGAAGAGATTCCAGGCAGAACAAAATATTGTTTCAGGTGGTGATTCACAATCAACAGGGTATGGTCTTGTTGGACCAAGAACACAACAGAGGCTGGTTGATTTAGGGGATTAGAGAAATAAGGAGTTACCCTTTATTGTGTACAAAACAGCCTTCAGTAGGCTGTTTTGTGTTATTGTTAGGGGATAATGTATCGTTGTTAATTATTATCTAATCCTAAAATAATGAAGCAGGAAGGTTTACAGAGGGTAGGAATGATAGCTATTCTTTTGCTAGTGATTTTCACATCTTTTGGCAATATAACCAAACAGTTAGGAACTTTTGTTGAGGTCGGAACAAATCTTGCTTTAACTACAGGAGGAACAGTCCCTGCAGTTCCTACACAATTTAATGCAGTAACAGGGGCTTGTGGGGGGCAAGTCAATCTTTCTTGGCAGGCTTCTTCTGGAGCAACTTCTTATGAAATATATAGTAATCCTGGGGGTAAAAGGCCTCAGGTCACTGGGACTTCATTTGTTGATACAAATTTAAATCCAGATGCTACCTATGGATATCAAATCCGTGCCCTTATTGAAGGTACGCTTATGTCAGCGTGGACACTTCCTGCTGTTTCTGTAAAAGCTTCATCAGTATGTTCTCCAACCGAAGTTCCTCCTAAAGCTCCAGCCCCTACAATAACTTTGTCAGCCTCACCTATAAGTATTGTTTCTGGGAACCCCTCAACCCTCACATGGTCATCAGCAAACGCAACAAGTTGCACGGCTTCGGGAGGATGGTCAGGAGCAAAAAATACTTCAGGAAGTGAATCCGTATCTCCAACTAATACATCTACCTACACTCTAACTTGTTCAGGCAGCGGTGGCTCAGGAAGCCAATCAGTTTCAATAGCTGTTACCCCTCCACCGCCACCTATAGCAAAATTTAAGATAGGAGATAGTGTAAAAACTAACTCAAATTTAAATATCCGATCGACTCCTGGGGGATCTCGTTTGGGCCAGCAGTCAAATGGTGCAACCGGGGTTGTTGTTTCTGGACCAGTTTTAGGTAAAGAATCACAAATTTGGTGGAATGTTGACTTCACAAATGCACCAGATGGTTGGGCTGTCGAGACTTATCTAGATAAAGCTACTGTTGCTCCACCACCTCCTCTTCCTACAGTAACAATATCAGCTACGCCTTCCTCTATTAACTCTGGAGATTCTGCGACTGTCATATGGTCGTCAACAAACGCAACATCGTGTACAGCTTCAGGTGGGTGGACTGGTACAAAATCTATTTCTGGCACAGAAGTTGTTAGCCCAACTACAGATACTACTTATACACTTTCATGTTCTGGAGCTGGAGGAAGCGCTAATGGGTCAGCTACTGTTAGCGTTACTGTAATGCCGCCATCTACAAAATTTAAAATAGGCGACTCTATCCAAACAAATTCAAGCGTAAATGTTAGAGCGGGGGCAAACGGTTCTCTTCTTGGTACACAAAGCATAGATTCTCTTGGAAGTGTTTCCGGAGGGCCGGTGTATACAGGAGGATTCCATTGGTGGAATATTGATTATACCAATTCTCCTGATGGTTGGAGTGTAGAAGATTTTTTAGATAAGTACGTTGTGCTCCCCCCAACTATAACTTTTTCTGCAAATCCAGCATCAATTACCTCAGGCAACTCCTCCACTCTTTCATGGTTTGCAACTAATACAACAAGTTGTACCGCAAGTGGTGGGTGGACTGGATCTAAGACTGCTTCTGGATCACAGAGCGTAACGCCAACCTCAAATACTACATATATTTTGACCTGTTCTGGTAATGGCGGAACAGTGACCCAGTCAGTGACTGTTGCGGTAAGTAGTGTATCGTCGCCAGTTACCTTCTCTGCTTCTCCGACAGTTATTACACCTGGGTCAAGTGCAACTCTTACTTGGTCTGCTCCAAATGCGGTAAGTTGTAATGCCTCAAATGGCTGGAGTGGAAGCCAAAATATTTCAGGAAGTACAACAGTTTCTCCAACTGCAGTAAACACTACATATTTCCTATCCTGTATTGACTCTACAGGTAAGCCAACTTATAGGTCTGTCACTGTCTCTGTCTCCACGACAGGTTCTCCTATTGTAGAATTACCTCGTACTAAACCAACATATCCTTCAAATCTCGAGTCTCTTCCTTGTACGGTGAATGTTCCAGTTGGTGGGTTACAACAAGCGATATCAAATGCAAAGGGGAATGCGGTATTGTGCCTTACTCCAGGCTCTGTGCATACAGGAAGGTTTATTTTCCCAGCAAGAGCTTCTACCGATACGAGTGGATGGATTGTGCTTCGAACTGACCCAAGCGCACAACTTCCTTCTGGGCGCATGACTCCAACTTTAGCTGCCCCTTTGGCAAAAATTATTACTCCTAATACTCTCGCGGCGATGGAATTTTCTTCTCGATCAGCGCGGGTTATGGTTATGGGCGTTGAGATTACAAGTGATTCTAAATTAACCACAGGCCCTACTAATCTTATAATTATAAGTTCTCTGAATGAAAAGCTAGCAAGTGATCTGCCTTCAGATATTGTGTTTGATCGAACTTATGTACATGGTTGGCCTACCCAACATTTCCGCCGCGCTTGGTTTGCTAGTGGTAAGGGGCTAACCTTTACTAGAAATTGGTGTGAAGAAATTCATATGTATAATGCTGATTCTCAGTGCATTCTCTTTGCTACCACTCCGGGGCCAGCTCTTGTTGAGGATAACCATTTGAGTGCAGCTTCGGAAAATATTATGTTTGGTGGGGCAGATCCTACTGTGCCAGGAACAAGAAATTCAGACATTACAGTGAGGCGTAACCACATTTACAAGCCTGATAGTTGGATGGGAAAGCAGTGGAATATTAAGAATCTTATAGAAAGTAAAAATTCTCAGAGGGTGCTTATAGAGGAAAATGTATTTAGTGGTAACTGGTATGATAATCCAGGCGGTGCTCCGGGCCATGCTGCCGTGGTACTAAAATCGACAAACCAAAATGGATCTTGCCCAGGTTGCTCTACGAGTGATTGGACTGTGCGAAGGAATAAGTTTGAAAGAATAGGAGTGCTGGCTTCGATTGCAGGTAGGGCCGATAGTTCTTCAGGGTTTTTCACCTTTGCAACTAACGAAAGGTTTCTGTTTTCCGAGAACTGGTCTGATATGGTTTCAGTTCCTCCTTATACCAACCAGAATAGACCAAACATAATCTTTACTGCTGAGAATTATGACGTAACCCTTGATCGAAATTCTATTGCAGGAGCACAGGCGCTCGAATCTGGGATGCTGTTTGATTTAAGTGGCAATATTAAAGTGCCAGTAGTTAATCTAAAGTTTACTAACAATGTAATTCCAAAGGGTAAGTATGGAGTCGGTGCAAGTAGTCTTGGAGAAGGTCTTCCTGCGTGGAAGGCTGGAGCTCTAGGCAATTCTACATGGACAAACAATGCAATTATTGGAAGTTCGGGGGCTACATACCCAGTAGGTACTACTTGGCATGGAAGTGTAGCTAGCGCCTTGGGTGTCGCGGGGGTATCTCAAGCAACGGTTGATGCTGGGGTTGCTGGCGTCGTGGTCGCACCTTAATAGTACTTGAAAAGGTTTTGTGAAAAGAATAGTCGGTTTATTGCTACTTATCTTTCTTATTTTCTTGGCTCTTTTATTAGTGAGAGGGCTTAACTTTAAAGTTCTTAATTTTAAAGATTGTGTTGAGAAAGGTTATCCAGTGAGGGAATCTTACCCGCGCCAATGCGAAGCTCGAGGTTTTGTGTTTACAGAGGATATTGGTAATGCTTTTGAAAAACAAAACCTTATCATCCTTGATACTCCTAGACCAAACGATACTGTTGAGAAGGAGATTGTTTTATTGGGAAAGGCTAGAGGGTATTGGTTTTTTGAAGCAACATTTTCTATCCAAGTTGTAGATTCTCTTGGTAATGTTATTGGCGAAGGCTTTGTGGAGTCGTTAAGCGAATGGATGACCGAAGACTTCGTACCATTTTCTGGTAGAGTAATCCTATCTAAAGAACCCCAGACTGAAGCAGGGCAGATTCTTCTTAAGAAAGAAAATCCTTCAGGGGATCCTGTAAGAGATGACGCTCTTGTTGTTCCAATTATTTTCAAGAAATCTTCTTAGGTGATACTATAGTTTTATGGATTTATTGAAAGCAGACGTGTTTTTTGTTGTTACTACAATTGCAGTAGTCATCATAACTACGGTAATTGTTGTTGCTCTTATCCATATTATCGGAATATTGCGCGATGCTCGAAGGATATCCTCCAGGGCTCGTGAGGAAGGGGAGGCGATTATCGATGATGTTGGGATGATTCGTAGAAAGGTTAAACAAGAAGCGACATCCTTCGTTAAAGGTCTTGCTTCAAAAGGTAAAAAGAAAAAAACTCATGAAAAAGACACCAAAAACATCTAAATCAAACAAAGCGTCTATTGTTATGGGGGCGTTTGCACTTGCAACTATCGCAGGGGCATATTTCCTTTATGGCACAAAAGATGCTCCAAAAAATAGAAAGAAGATTCAAAGCTGGATGCTTAAGGCACAAGGAGAGGTTCTTGAAAAACTAGAAAAAGCTCGTGTGGAGACTGAAGCTGAGTATAAAAATATTATTGATACCGTGCTTCGTAAATATAGCGCTCTTAAGTCAGTAGATACAAAGGAAGTTGAAAAACTTGGGAAAGATCTTAAGAGGCATTGGAAATCATTTCAGAGTGAAATAAAAAAGGTAAGAAAAGCATAAATCATAAAAGAATTATGGAGAATAAAAGTCATTATGTTTGTGTCGGTGATTGTAAACACGTTTCAGAAGAACCGGGAATTTGCCAAGCTGATTTCTGTAATAAAAAAGGTGAAGAGTTAAAAATATGCGGATGTGAAGATGGGGCCCATAAAGAAGAGCAAGGGGAAGGAGTCACCTCTTCTAATCTATAGTAAATCTTAGCGTGTATCTGTTATTTGTAGTGCAAATATTGCCCCGGCAATAAGTATTATCGAGAGTACCCAAAAGGCTTGTCCTAAACTTAAGAAAGAAAGAGAGATAACAACTGTGAGAGGAGCTATAAGATATGATGCTGGTCTTGTAATCCTAAATATACTGATAGCGTCTCCGTGCTCGCCCCGTGTATGTTTAAAGAAATAACTTTCTGTAGTTATTTCCGAAATACTTGCCCCAACTCGGGTGAGGAAAAGTAATGGAGCCCACACAAAGAAAGATGGCGTTTGTGGTACAAGGAGAAGCGCTGTACTTATTGCCATAACCGAAAAGCCAAAAATCATGAGTTCTTTTTCGCCAATTTTTTTATCCGCAAGATAGCCTACCGGTATTTCAAATAGTAAGAATGGTAGGAGCATTACCGTGAAGAGAACCCCTAGTTGCCCCCATGAAAATCCAATATTTTCAGTAAGATATAAAGGGAGGTATATAACCATCCATGCATAGAAAAACTGCAATATGAAATGAGCGAGGACTCCATATCGGAGATCTTTTATTTTCCATAATTTTGAGAAACTTTTAGAAAATCGAGTATCCTCCGGGAGAGGTGTCTTAATGTTTTGTAATTTAGAGCGCGCAATAAGAGCTAAGGGAGCTAGAAATAGAGCGGCAAGAAGATATACTGAGGCGAAATTTGTTTTTTCAAGAATAAAACCAACGATGCTTGGGGCTATAACAAGCACGGCACTTGCAAGCGTAATGTATATACCGCGAAGCTCACCGGTCTCTTTTTCGTTTTTTGAAACAGTTTCAAAGAAAACATCAAGACTAAACGAGAGCATGGGGATACTTGCCTGATGAAGGATGAAGAAAAGCACGGTCCCAATTTTTGCATCGTAAAAAGAGAGCCCGAGTATTGCTATACACTCTGTTATTAAAAACAAAATGAAGTACCTGAATACTCCCCAGGCCCTGAGCATTTTGGGGGCAGTAAGAAATAGCAGTGTGCTTATGAGGGAACCAAATGTAAACAGGATTCCCACCTGAGCGTCAGTGAAAAACCTTCGAAGATTGGGAGAATTTATGTAGATGACAAGGAAAAAATGTGTAGCAACAAGAAGATTTGCTGTATATACCGCAACGAGAGCTTTATTTTTTCGAATATGAGAGAGAACTCCTTCCATCTAGAGTTCTCATTATAACAGAAACCGAAATAACTTGTCTTAAACTCCAAGAATTACAGGGATGACAATCGGTCTTTTTGCGGTTTTTTGGAAAAGGAATTTTTCAACCGAATCGGTCACTGTTCCTTTCACAAAATCGAAATTGATTGGGTTCATGCCGGCAGAGCTTTTTTCTATAGTTCTCTTTATGAGAATGCGACTTTGCTGGAGGAGATCCTGAGATTCTCGAAGATATACAAAACCTCTTGAAATAATATCTGGTGATTTTCTAAGTTTCCCAGTTTTAATATTGATTGAAGCGATGATGACAAACATCCCATCTTCGGCGAGCATTTTACGGTCTCGAATAACGACTTCTTGAGCATTTCCGATCGCAAAACCATCAACAAGAACTAAGCTATCGGGGGCTTTCTCCTTGAGAACGACAATTTTTTCTCCTTTATCTTGGATTTCAATGATTGAACCATTGTCAGGGACAACAACATTCTCTCTTGGTATGCCTCGCGCATAAGCTAGCTCAGCATGTTGTCGTAGCATGTAGTGATTTCCGTGGACAGGCATGAAGAATCTGTAGTTGATTTGATCATGAATCCAGCGAAGCTCATCACGATTCCCATGACCACTTGCATGTATGTCAGAGTCGAGATAGGTAATCACCTTAGCTTCTGTTCGATAAAGATTGTCTTTGAGTTTAACTATAGATTTGTAGTTGGTTGGAATAATAGAAGAGGATAGAAGTACAGTGTCAGTTTTCTTTAGTTTCACGTACTTATGTGTTTTGTTGGCAATTCGCATCAATGCTGCAAATTCTTCTCCTTGAGCTCCAGTTACGAGCATGACAATTCGATCAGGCGGGTATTCTTCGATTTGTTCTACAGGGATGATGTGCTTTGTGTCTGCGAGTTTTAGGTGCTTAATAATTTCGAGATTCGTCTTCATGCTACGTCCTTCTACTACAACCTTTTTACCGCATCGATCTGCACTATCAAGTATGGCAATAATACGCTCTACTTGAGAAGCAAATGTCCCAATGATGAGACGTCCATGTGTGCCTCGAATAAATTTATCAATATTTTCTATAACCACGTTTTCAGAAAGAGAAAATCCTGGTTTCTCTATACTCGTTGAATCCATAGTGAGAAGGAGCACATTTTTACCTTTGAAGCGTTCATACTGTTTAACCTCTTCATCTGTCGGAACTCCTTTTACGTTGTCGACGCGTACGTCTTCAATAAAGACTATGTCTCCGTAAGGGGTCGTAATTACAATACCCATTGAGTCTGGAATGGTGTGAGAGATGGCAAAAGTCTTTATCTTTAATCCTCCGCAAGTGATGGTCTCTTCTCCATCAATTATTCTTATGTCGAGAGGTTTCAAGTGAGGGAACTCTTCTTGACGCTTTTGGATCATAATCGCTCCAAATTGTCTTGTGTATATTGGCGGGTAACCAATCTTGTCGATTATGTAAGGAATACCACCAATGTGATCAAGGTGCCCATGAGTAATAAACAGAGCTCTTATTTTGCCTTGGTGCTCTTCGAGATACTTTGTGTTAGGGAGAATATAGTCTATCCCAGGGGTTTCCTCATCTTTAAATTGAAACCCTGCATCGACAACAATAATATCTTCACCAAATTCAATCGCTGTCATGTTGCGACCAACCTCTTCTACTCCGCCGAGCGGAATAATGCGAATGCTGTCTCCAATCGGAGGTATTTTGGAAGTGTCTTGAGTTTTTGGAGCCCCTCTAGGAGGGGAGGGTCTTCGGAAATTACCACGAGGTCTTTTATTGAAGCTTCCCTGTCTTTTTGGAGGAAATCGTCGCGGAGGTCTCCCATTCTGAAAAGTTTCGTTTTTGCTTTGTGTGTTTTCGTTCATAATATATTCTCTAATTTCGGTTAAAAATTTTCCATACTTTACTTGTTTCTATATACCAGGTGTGAATGTTTAGAAAGCGCTCTGCTTGTATTGTTGTTTGTCCAAGAGATAAATTTCGCACTTTTTCTGGGGCTATATAAAGAAAATGTGGGGCATATAGGAAAACAGCAGGACTCTCCTCTTTAATGATTGATTCAAATTCTTTGTATTTTTCTGTTTGAAGAGATTTGTCAGTTGTCAGACGGGCTTCTTCAAGAAGTTTGTCGACACTGCTATTAACGTAGAGCGCAATGTTAAGACCTGGAGAGTTTCTTTGAGATGAGTGCCAGAAGGGGTATAGGTCAAGATCTCTGCCAACAATTTCACCAAAAAGTAGAGCGTCATATGCCCGTGGCCTGATTACGTTTTGATTAAGGTCGCCAGTTTCATAGATTTCTACATCAAGAAGGACCCCAAGATTTTCCCACGCTTCTTGAATGATTGCCGCTGCGCGTTTAAGTTCTGGGGCATCTCCAGTTGCAAGGGAAAATGATAGAACTTCTTCACCTCCTTTTGTTTTTTTACCATATATACCTGTCTCCGTATTCTTTTGCCAGCCAGCATCTTCAAGGATTTTCCGTGCTTCATCTAAGCGTTGAGAACTCTCTGGGCTTTCTTTTTTTACTGAGAATGTTCGTGGAGGAATGGGGCTATCAATAGAGGTGCCATATCCAGATAGGATGTCTTCTATAAGAGCATCTTTATCAATACTTAGATCAAGAGCTTTCCTGACCTCTGTATGAGTGAAGATTTGCGCTTCGTTTTGATTAAAAAAGACTCCAAAAATACGCGGAAGTATGGTTTTTTCTACGATGTGTCCCAAGGATTCAAACTCTTTCACTACATAAGGCGAGAGTCCACTCGCGCTTTCTATGTCTTTTTGTTCAAGAGCCTGAGCAAGTTCGCTTTGAGTTGAATAAAAACGGATTCGTAAAGTATCAATAAATGGCGCTCCTAAAACATATTCATTAAATGCTTTGAGAGTGTATTCATCAGGTATGCCACCGGAATCTCTTTTAACACTTTTGACTTTAAATGGCCCTGACCCAACTGGAGATATATTGTACTCACTAAATGAGAACTCATCAGTTGTTGTGTTTTTCCATATGGAGCGAGGGAGAATCCCTAAGGTGAAATTTTCTATAAATGGAGCATAGGGTTTGCTCAAAATAAAGTGAATCTCTCGGTCACTTATTTTTTGGACGACAACTCCATCCCAATTCGCTTTTCGCGGACTCTTGAGTAGCGGATCCTGAGCTTTCTCTATCGTGAATAAAACATCATCTGTTGTGATTCGTGTTCCATTATGAAATGTCAGGCCTTCTTTCAAGAAAAACGTATAAGTCAGTCCGTCTTCACTTATACTGAAGTTTTCTGCTAAATCTGGAATAAGGTTACCTTCAGGAGTGGCTTTTAGCAGTCCAGAATACACAAGCGCTGAGAGATCCTTATCTGCTTCGCTGATTGCGAGAAGAGGGTTAACAAAACGAGGAGAACCCAAAATTCCTTCAACAAGTTCGCCTCCACGTACCGGTATTGATACTAAGAATGCATTATTTACTTGAAGGAGTAGGAAAAAGGCGCTTATACAAAAAAGCAAGGTAAATACATAGAAAATAAACTTCTCTGTTAGAGAGAATGAACGGTGAGCTTTCTTAAGAGTTTCTGCGTGAGGCAGATTGAATTGTTTCCTAAACATAAATGAAAACTAATAGTAGTTCTGAATGTCTTCTTGTTTCCAAGAAGAAATGAGTACAAAAAGGGAAAAGGGAATAGTATCTGTTTTAAGCAGAAATAAGAGCCACAATTGCAGACAAAGCAAACAATACTCCAATGACTATTGTTAGACGAAATATTGTTTTCTCAGCTCCTCGTCGCTCATAATGAGCGCCACCAAATCCGTCGGATCCTCCGAAAGTTCCTCCGAGACCAGCTTCTGATCTCTGGATTAGGATGCCTACGATTAGGAGGATTGAGAGAATTATCTGAATATATGGCAATACAGCAGAAATACTCATTGAAATCAGTATACCCAAACAAGTATCTTTTGCAAGGATAGTATTAATATGGCTTAATAGAGCCATATATTATCTTATCCTCAGATAAAGATGAAAAAGTATTTGACAAACTATATATAGTATGCTACTATATACACAGTAAGACAGTACCTTGAAGTTCTCTAGTTTCTCAGGCATTTTCCCAGACACCCTCGGAGGGTAACCGCATGACGAAGACGATCAAGACCCAGCCCGTGACGAAGACGAGCCTTGACCTCGTGATCAGCCAGATCATGGAGATCATCGCCATCGCTCGTCGGCTTGCGCCGGCGGAGCCCTTCACCACGGAGTCGAAGACCAGGCTCTCCGGCTTCCAGATGTGGGTTGGGAAGCTCGTCAAGGGCGACTCGAGCGCTGACCTCGGGAAGACGTACGGCACAGGCTGTGCGCTCCGAAAGCGCCTCGGGGATGAACTCGACCTGTACCTCGATGGTGCGCTCGAGCGCTTTATGGGGAACGTCGCGAAGATCCAGCGCCTCGCGCCGGATCTCTACGATGCCAACCGCGAAGTCATCGAGGCAGTGGTGGCCAAGCTCACGTCCGCAACAAACGCGAACGCGAGCGACTACAGCGCCATCGTCGCCGCGCACAACGAGTGCCAGCAGGTGCTCGTGCCTCTCGCTTCGCTCGCGCAGAGCCAGGTGGCCGACGCCGAGCGTCGCGCCAAGGAGGCAGAACGGCGCGCCGAAGAGGCGGCGATCGACGAGCGTCTCGCTCGGTTCGCGAACCTCGAGCTCGTCACCGTGTAGTGCAGAAACAGAGAACAAGGTCCCGACTTCATGTCGGGGCCTTTTCTTTTATTATGATTGACGTATTAAGTGTTATTCCTATAATAGAAGCCAAATTATTATCATGTAACCTTTTCATATATGAAGAAGCAAAATGGAAAAAAGAAAGGAATAGGCGTTGAACCGTTGT
>CAYVDB010000015.1:0-16676 GCA_964450705.1 uncultured Candidatus Saccharibacteria bacterium
GGCGCTCGATGTATTGCCAGTTGGCATAACAAGCAAAACCAACCAAGATATAGAAAGGACAATACTTGCTTCTGTGCAGGAATCCTATACCAAAGAGGATTTGCCATATTTTGATATTGTCCTAAAGGATATATCTCTGGGATCTCTTGGAGCGTATATGGTGTTTGCGATGCTTGAGGTGGTTTTTCTTGGGGCACTCCTTGATGTGAATGTCTACGACCAGCCAAATGTTGAAGAATATAAAGAGCGAGCACGTACTATGTTAGAGTAAATAACTATGTATATCCTTTTTGATATTGGTGGCACAAAGACAAGAGTTGCAAGAGCAACCAACCTTGACGCTTTTGAGGAACCTCGCGTTTATCCTACTCCTCTTAATTATAATGAGGGAATAGGTGAACTTAAAAAGGTTACACAAGAGCTTTCTTCTGGGCAAAAAATTGAAGCTATAGTTGGAGGAATTGCCGGTCCATTCGGTGAAAGGTCAGGGTCATTACTTACAAGCCCTAATTTAAGTGACTGGGCCCTCAAGCCGCTAGTTAGAGATCTCGAAGAAGCTTTTGATACTAAAGTTTTTATTGAAAACGATTCAGCAATGGCTTCTCTTGGTGAGGCGTCCTTTGGAGCCGGTCGTAACAATTCAATCGTTGCCTATTTGACTGTTTCTACCGGAGTAGGCGGTGCCCGAGTGGTAGACGGTCGTCTTGATAAGCATGCAATTGGTTTTGAGCCAGGTCACCAGATTATTGATCCAAGCAAAACTCTTATAGAAGGAGCCCAAGATATCTATCTCGGTACTATTATTTCTGGTAAAGCTGTAAAAAATAGAGAAGGATTAGATCCAGAGAAAATCGTTGACCCTGTTTTTTGGGATAAAATGGCGCAGGTCCTCGCCTACGGAGTGCATAATGTAATTGTCTTTTGGTCTCCTAACGTTGTTGTCCTTGGCGGTTCGATGATGAATGAGGTGGGTATTTCAGTTTCAAAAGTAAAAGAACATTTAGAAAAAGTTATGAAGATATTCCCCGAGCTACCAAAAATAGTGAAATCAGAACTTGGAGATCTATCTGGTCTTTGGGGGTGCCTTGCATACCTTCGTGGGATAAATATAGAATAAGAAATCTTAAAAAATGTTAAAAGAATTTTTTGTGCGTAAATTAGTTGAGTCGAAGATGAAAGATGTTCCAAAAGAACAGAGAGATATGGTCGTTGCTCTTATTGAAAAGAATCCTGATTTTTTTGCAAAACTTGCCCAAGAAATCCAAGTAGAGATACAAGGTGGGGCAGATCAGATGACAGCAACGATGAATGTCATGAAGCGCCATGAAACAGAAATTCGTTCGATTGCAAATATGTAATCTATGAAAAGTAGAAAAATTTTTATACTTCTTGGTCATCCAGATACAGACAGTTTCAATGGAACGCTTGCTTCTGAATACGAGCGTGGGGCATTGGAGGCCGGGCATGAAGTTCGAAGAATGAATATTGGTGATATGCGCTTTGATCCTATCCTTCACAAAGGTTATAGAGCTATTCAAGATCTTGAGCAAGACCTCTTGTCTTTCCAAGAGAATATGAGATGGTCTCAGCATTTTGTTGTCTTTTATCCGACATGGTTTTCAACAATGCCAGCGCTTCTCAAGGGTCTCTTCGATAGAGCATGGCTTCCTGGATTCGCTTATCGTTTTCCTGAAGATGGATATATGTGGCAGAGGCTACTTAAAGGAAGGAGTGCGCACATGTTTGTTACCTCTGACACCATGCCAATCATTCTTCGGCTTGTTTTTGGAGACACTACAAATGAGATGAGAAAAGGTATCTTATGGTTTGCTGGTTTTTCTCCAATTCGTCTTACAAAGTTTGGCTATTTGAAACACTTTGGTATGTGGCGCCGGGAACGAATTAAGAAGAAAGTGTACAAAATGGGGAAGAAAGCGAAGTAAAAACTAATTTGACATTTTAATATTAGATGGTATTTTAATTGCGTTTCCGTCATTCTGGCGGATTCCTCGAACATAAGGGGCGCATGAGCCGTCTACTGTTTCGGGAGTTGTTCTTTTCACCTACCCAACCCAATCTAGGAGAAGGGTCATGACACCACGAACGCGAGAACCAATCAGGGTTCTCAACGCCGCGTTGGATGAAGGGCCAAACGGCACCATCATTCTTCGCGGAGTGATTGCTCCTGAAAGTCTGGAATACCTTCTGTCTGATGACTATCAGAGGGAGGTCTTACCGCTTTCTTCTTTGACTGGCATTACCAAGGCCCTCCAGGAAGGAGGGACTGTACCTGACATCGAACTTGGCATGCGAGGGCACGAGTGTTCGGATTCCAAGGGAGTCTACTTCCTTCGGAATCAAGTCTACATCGTGGACGGGCAACAGCGCGTTAGCGCAGCTCGACACGTTTTGCAGACTAATCCTGATGCAAAGGTTCGGATTGGTGCGGCTATCCATTTCGGAACCAATCGTGAGTGGGAGAGGGAAAGGTTTCGTATCCTGAACTCGCTTCGAGCCAGGGTCTCTCCCAACGTCTTGCTCCGGAACAAAAAGGATGACAATGACGCTGTTGCCTTGCTCTACGCTCTTACGACGAGTGATACGCCGGCAAATCGTTCGTTTGTTTTGAACGAGCGGGTGTGCTGGTCTCAGCGTATGACACGAAGGGAGATTATCACTGCTCTTACGGTTGGAAAGACTCTTGGGCATTTGCATTCGCATCTTGTCCCGGGGGCTACGGGCTCGGTTGTCGAAGATCTTGCCGTGGGTCTTGGACGAGTTCTTACGGTATGTGGCCCGCAGAGTTTCCGCGGGAATGTTGTGACCTTCTTTGACCTCGTTGATGAGTGTTGGGGAGTGCGCAAGATCCACTACCAAGGAAGTGCCACCCATATCAAGGGGAGCTTCCTTTTCACCCTTGCTCGCATGCTTTCGAGACATCTCGATTTCTGGCAAGGAGAGGAAGGGAAACGGCTTTTCATCGAAGCCCCGCTCCGTCGCAAGATTGCTCAGTTCCCGGTGCATGATCCAAGTGTTGTGAACCTTGCTGGTTCAAGCGGGAAGTCTCATGAGCTTTTGTACGGCCTGCTTCGAGATCATATCAATAGCGGCAAAAGGACCCGACGCCTGCGCGAGCGCGTCCTCGCTGCTGACGAAACCTTGGAAGAGGTCGCGGAAGTGTAGTCAAAGTTTTCAAAGAGGAGCTTCTAGCTCCTCTTTTTCATATCTGTCTTGGTTTTAGGCATTGTGCTATTATCCCATCTACTATGCAACTTAAGATTGGAATTGTGGGATTGCCAAACGTAGGGAAATCAACCCTTTTTAATGCGCTGACAAAAAAATCTGTTCCAGCAGAAAACTATCCATTTTGTACCATCGATCCATCGGTGGGGGTGGTTCCTGTGCCCGACGATCGTCTCGAAGCCCTTACTAAACTTTCGAATTCTAACAAAACAATTCCTGCGATTGTGGAGTTTGTTGATATTGCCGGGCTTGTGAAAGGGGCTTCGGAGGGGGAGGGCCTTGGTAATAAGTTCCTTTCAAACATTCGGGAAGTGGATGCAATTGCGGAAATGGTTCGTATTTTTGATGATGAAAAAGTAGTTCATGTCCATGGTCGCGTTGATCCGCTTTCTGATATTGAGGTTATTAATCTTGAATTGGTAATGGCAGATCTTCAAACTGTTACTAAAAGGATAGATTCGGTTTCTCGCGACGCAAAGAGTGGCAAAAAGGAAGCTATTGCTGAGCTCGCGCTCCTTGAAATGTTGCGTCCGGTTTTAGAAGCGGGCAATTTAGCAAGTACAGTTACTTTTTCAGAGCAGGAAGAAATTATTCTTAAGGGCCTTCACCTACTCACCACAAAACCGATTCTTTACATTTTGAATAAGAAATCTGGAGGCAAAAATATTGATGAATTAAAAGACGAACGATGGCAGAGACTCCTTGATTTTTTTGCCAAGAACAATGCTTTGTATGCAGTGGTAGATGCGGGCATTGAGCATGAAATAAAAGACATGACCGTTCTCGAGAAGAAAGAGATGAAAGAAGGTCTCGGCAGTTTTGATGATGGGATTGACGACCTTATCCGTAAAGGTTACCAAATACTAAATCTAATTACATTTTTTACGACAGGAGAGGACGAGACAAGGGCTTGGACTATAGCTCGGGGTTCAACAGCGCCGATTGCGGGTACAGCAATTCACACAGACTTTAGAGACAAATTCATTCGGGCAGAGGTAGTAAGTAGTAAGGATCTTCTCGAAGCAGGATCGTATGCAAACGCTCGAGAAAAAGGGCTTGTTCGCACAGAAGGCAAGGAATATGTTGTAGAAGATGGTGATGTGATTGAATTTAAGATCTAGTTTTTGTATCTTCTCGTCTGATAGGGTGTTTTTGTGCTATAATTAGGGTAAATTTAATAGAATTTTATTTATAGTTCATGGATCCACAACAAAATCAAAATCCTGTTTCTACTCCCGCTCCTGCGTACCAAGAGCCTTCACATCCAACAAAAGAAAGAGGGTCTACAAAGTCTAAACTACTACATATTGGAGTAGTGTTATCTCTCTACATTGTTACTGCAAATTTAATAAACATTCTTTTTGCGGTAATAGATAAAGTTTTCCGTGAGGCAGGGTCAGGATATTATTACGGATATACGTCATCTATTAGCTGGCCGGTTTCCATGATCATTGTTCTTTTCCCGGTGTTTATCTTTCTTTCTTGGCTTGCGCAGAAAATGTATGCCACCGATACCGAAGGTAAGTATACTAAGGGGAGAAGAGATGTTATCTATTTCAACCTTGCAATTGCGGGTGCAGTGATTATCGGGTGTCTCATCACTGTAATCTACTTCTTTATTGACGGGCAAGACATTACCACTGCATTTCTTTTGAAAACGGTTTCACTTTTTCTGGTTTCGGCAGTAGTGTTGGCGTATTACGCTCAGGAACTCAAGAACCAGCTCTCTTCTCCAGAGAGAAAAGCTTGGGTTATTGCCTCGGCGATTCTCACAGTTTTGGTCATTATTGTTGGTTTTCTTGCGCTCGGATCTCCGCGAGCTTTGCGAGCAATGCGCGATGATCAGACCCGTATTCAGAACCTTCAAACAATTCAATCAAGCATTGTAAGACACTGGCAATCAAAGAATGTATTGCCACAAACTATAGAGCAATCGCAGGATTCACTTGGATATTACAATTTACCAACTGATCCTAGGACTGGTGTGTCATATGAATATAAGGTTACTGGTGGGACTTCATTTGAGCTCTGCGCAACATTTGAAGCAAATCCCGATCCTGCTTCTATTCGATCCTACGCAGCCATGTCAGATTTTGATCGATGGGACTATAAAAAAGGAAGAACGTGTTTTTCAAGAACAATTGATCCTCAGTTATACCAGCCGTATACAAAACCAGCATTTTAAAAAACACCCCGACTACATCGGGGTGTTTTTTAAACTAACACAAAAAACGGCATCCTTTAAAAGAAGCCTGTTTTGCTATAGTATTCCATGTATGAAGTCTTATAACCCTAAGAATATAGAGAAGAAACAGCAGAAAGCTTGGGAAAGCAAAAAAATCTATCAAGCCAAGGATTCTTCTAAGAAAAAAAATTACTATTGTCTCGTAGAGTTTCCATATCCATCAGGAGACGGTCTTCACGTGGGCCATGTGCGAAGTTATACAGCCCTCGATGTTCTTGCTCGAAAGAAGAGAATGGAAGGATTTAATGTGCTTTATCCCATGGGATGGGATGCTTTTGGTTTGCCAGCTGAAAACTATGCGATAAAAACAAAGATTCACCCGAGTATTACTACTAAAAAAAATATACAGAACTTCAAAAAACAGATGAACTCTCTGGGGCTTTCTTTTGATTGGAGTAGAGAGATAAACACAACTGATCCCGAATATTATCGTTGGACACAGTGGATATTCTTGCAGTTTCTTAAACACGATTTAGCATATAAAGCTCGAATACCTATTAATTGGTGTCCGAAAGATAAAATTGGTCTTGCGAACGAAGAAGTTGTTGATGGCAAATGCGAGAGATGCGGAACTTCTGTTGTAAAAAAAGAAAAAGAGCAGTGGATGCTTAGAATAACAAAATACGCCGACCGCCTGTATAAAGATTTGGATTCTGTTGACTATCTTGAAAAAATAAAACTTCAGCAAAGAAATTGGATTGGAAAAAGTGAAGGTGCGGAAATCGATTTTGTCCTTACTCAGGGGGGCGATAAGATCACAGTATTTACCACTCGACCAGATACTATTTTTGGAGCTACATATGTAGTTCTTGCTCCTGAACATAGTTTATTAGAAAAGCTTATTCAGAAAATAGAAAATAAAGAAGAAGTTGAGCGATATGTTCATCTCTCAAAAAACAAAACCGAAATAGAAAGAGGCGCAGAAAACAAAGAAAAGACGGGGGTGTGTCTTAAGGGTGTAAAAGTTATAAATCCAGCTACTCAAAAAGAGATCCCAGTTTGGGTAGCTGACTATGTTCTGGGTGGGTATGGGACGGGGGCTCTTATGGCAGTTCCTGCTCATGATGAAAGAGATTTTGCTTTTGCAAAGAAATATAAATTATCTATAAGACGAGTTTTAAATTCCGATACAGATCACGGCAATATCCCACATGAATATAAAAATAGACCAGAAGATTATATCCAACATGCTGATTCCAAGGATTTCTGCTTTACAGGTGAAGCACCTTTAATGAATTCTGGAATCTTTGATGGGAAACATTCTTCAGAATTAAAGAAGGAAATCACTCAATATTTTAAAGGTAGATGGGTTACTAAATTTAAGCTCCGTGATTGGGTTTTTTCTCGTCAGAGATACTGGGGCGAGCCTATTCCTGTAATTCATTGTGAAAAATGTGGGATAGTGCCTGTTCCTGAAAAAGAACTACCTGTAAAACTTCCAAAAGTAAAGAACTATGAGCCTACCGACACAGGAGAGTCTCCGCTTTCTAACATCTCTTCTTGGGTAAATACAAAATGTCCGAAATGTAGAGGTTTTGCAAAAAGAGAAACTGATGTAATGCCAAATTGGGCTGGGTCCTCTTGGTATTTTTTGAGATATATTGACCCCAAAAATAAAAAGAAATTTGCTGATCCAAAAAAGTTGAAAAAATGGATGGGGGTTGATTGGTACAACGGAGGGATGGAACACACCACCCTGCATCTTCTCTATTCTCGTTTTTGGACTAAATTTCTTTATGATCATAAGCACGTTCCTGTTGCCGAACCTTATAAGAAAAGGACTTCGCACGGCCTTATTCTTGCTCAAGGAGGGGAGAAAATGTCTAAATCCAAGGGAAATGTTGTTAACCCTGATAGCGTCATAGAAATGCACGGGGCAGATACTCTCCGGTTATACGAGATGTTTATTGGGCCATTTGACCAGGCGGTATCTTGGTCTACAGAAGGTATTGTAGGACCGTATCGGTTTATTGAAAAAATATGGCGTATTGCTCAAAATGTTTCTCCTAATAAAAAAATAGCAAAAGATCCGAACCTAGAGAGTTTACTTCGAAAAACCATACAAAAAGTAGGCTCTGATATTGAAGAGATGAATTTTAATACAGCAGTTTCTTCTCTAATGATTTTTGCAAACGAATGTGAGAAAAAAGATGTTTCGTATGAGCTTTTTTCAGAATATATGAAACTTCTAGCCCCCTTTATTCCTCATGTGGCTGATGAAATATGGCATATATGGGGAGGAAAGAGATCAATTCACGAAGAGTCTTGGCCAAAGGCGGAGAAGTTCAAAGATCTTCCTCAGCAGATAAATATTGCCATACAGGTTAATGGTAAGGTAAGGGCGAGCCTGTCTGTGTTGCCTGATTCAAGTAAGGAAGATGTAAAAAAAGAGGCATTTGAACTTCCTGAAGTCAGAAAGTGGCTCGTAGGTAAGGAAATAGTAAAAGAGATCTTCGTTCCTGGGCGGATATTAAACATTGTCATTCGTTAATATTGACAGGACACTTGACTAATTTTCGCTATAATGATAAAAACAATCCCACATATATACCATTTATTCAATAGTTTAGAAGCCCCCATCACCCTATGAGTGACCAAAAGACCATAAAATTTAAGCCAAAGCAAGTTACCAAACGGCTTCTTGGAGTTTTGAGTGACCGAGCGCGAGATGTAATGACGCGACGGTATGGTCTTGATGAAAGTGGCAAACGAATGACTCTCGAAAGTATTGGTAAGAAGTACGGTATTACACGAGAACGAGTCCGTCAGATAGAAAACCACTCTGTTACTGCTATACGTAAATCTAAAGAATACGCAAAAGAAAAAACTTCATTTGATGAATTGCGTGATTATGTGAACTCCCTTGGTGGAATTATCTCAGAAGAAGACTTACTTCTTCATATGAGTAAAGATAAGAGTCTTCAGAACCACATTCACTTTATGCTTGTTGTTGGTGAAGATTTCACAAAAGAGAAAGAGGATGACGATTTTCGTCATCGATGGCATGTAGATAAACAGCTCGCTGAAAAAATCCATACTTCACTAAAGAAACTCTATACAAACTTAAATGATGATGAGCTCGTTGCAGAAGGTGACATGATCGATAATTTTCTTGAATATGTCGAAGATGTAAACGAGAAATACAAGAGTGAAGAAATTATTAAACGGTGGTTGTCACTTTCTCGAAGAATAGATAAGAATCCGCTTGGAGAATGGGGTAAATCTGATTCTGCAAACGTTAACGCTAAAGGCATGCGAGATTATGCTTTTCTGGTTATTAGAAAGCATGGATCGCCGATTCATTTTAAAGAAGTTGCTAAGGCGATTACTCAATATTTCAATAAAAAAGCTCACGTTGCGACAACCCACAATGAGCTAATTAAGGATCCGCGATTTGTTCTTGTTGGGCGTGGATTGTACGCACTTGCTGAATGGGGGTATTTGTCTGGCGTAGTAAAAGATGTGATAAAAAAGATTCTTGAAAAGAATGGCCCTCTTACTAAGGAAAAGATTGTGGAGAAAGTTTTAAAGGAGCGTTATGTAAAGGAAAATACTATTGTGGTTAACCTTCAAAATCCAAAATATTTCTCAAGGGATAAGGAAGGCAAGTACCATATTGTAGAAGAATAACAAAACGCCCTGAAAGGGGCGTTTTGCGAGTACGTAAATATTCGATAGAATAATAAAGATGTTTGAAAGATTTTTTTCTTTATTCCAGAGCGAAGTATTTATTCGAGCGTGGGGTATATTTTGGGACTTCACCCCAGTCTGGCTTCCGCTCATTCTTTTGTCTATATTTTTGAGCAATTGGCTTCGATATGTTCGGACAAAGCATATTACTGAACAAGGCTCAGTTCTTCTAGAGCTCAAGCTTCCTAAAGAAGTAAATAAATCTCCTGCAGCCATGGAGATTATTCTACAAGCGCTTTCTCAGCCGTCGGTGGGGACTTTCATTGATGTCTTTATTAAGGGAAGAGTTCGCCCGTGGTTTTCCTTAGAACTTGTATCTATAAACGGAGAAGTTCGTTTCTTTATTTGGAGTCAGAAAAAGTTTAAAAATGTAATTGAATCACAAATTTATTCTCAGTTTCCTTTAGTTGAGATATTTGAAGTAGAAGATTACGCACTTAAAGTGCCTTTTGATCCAGAGGTTTTCGGCTACTGGGGTATGCAACTAAAACTTAACAAGGCAGATGTTTATCCAATAAAAACGTATGTGGACTACGGATTAAATGAAAATCCAAAAGAAGAGTTTAAAATTGATCCAATAACTCCTGTGCTCGAGTTTCTCGGGTCTCTTCGTAATGGGGAACAAGCTTGGATCCAAATTCTTATACAAGCCCACAGAGAAGAAACTATAAAAGATGGTCGGCTACAAAAGAAACCAGATTGGAAAGGCCAGGCTAAAAAGGAGATTGAGAAGGTGTTAAGTGAATCTCCTGTAAAACCCGAAGAGGGCAAATCCCCAAACCTTACTGGTGCAACCGAAATCCAGAAAGAGACTATTAACGCGATACAAAGGAATCTTTCTAAAATAGCTTTCGATACTATGATCCGCGGTATCTATCTTGCTCGTAAAGATGCTTTTAATCCAGTTAGTATTACCGGCCTTACTGGATCTTGGAAGCAGTATAGTTCAGGAAATCTAAATGGTTTTCGCCCTGATTTTACCACTGGGTATGATTATCCATGGCAGGATTTTAAAGGAAGACGAGCAAATGAAGGTAAGAAAAAGTTACTTGATGCTTATAAGCGGCGTTCTTTTTTTCAGGCCCCGTACAAGTTTTTTCACGGCAAGCCTTTTGTTCTTACTACCGAAGAACTTGCGACGATATTTCATTTCCCTGGCGAGGTTGCTTCAACGCCTACATTTACGAGAATTGTTTCCAAAAAAGCAGAACCTCCTGCAAACTTACCAATTTAATCTATGTTAGAGGTCCGGTCTTTCTTTCTTAAATATCGGTTACTGTTATCTCGTTTGTCACAAAAGAACCAATATTTTTTAGTTGGAGTTCTCTTTTTTATTTGTTTTTTATCTTATTGGATTTTCTTTTGGTCTGCCCCTCGACCCTTCCCGCACTATTCGACAATTCATATAGAAGAAGGAATTGGTTTGTCGGAGACGGCGCATATTTTGAGAGAAAGAGGGGTAGTTCGCTCAGAGTTTTGGTTTAAAATCGTAACCGTAATACTTCATGGTTCTCGCTCGATACATGCAGGAGATTATTATTTTAATGATCGCGAAAACTTATTTACTATTGCTCGCAGACTTTCTCAAGGTGAGTATGGTCTTGTCCCACTTAGAATTACTATCCCCGAAGGCTTGTCGGTATTTCAGATTGCGCCTATCTTGAAAGAAAAGTTGTCTCTTTTTGATGAACAAGAATTTATTGAAAAGGCTCCAGAAGGATACTTATTCCCTGATACTTACTTTTTTCTCCCCAATGCTCATGCTGAAACAATTATTTCTAGAATGCAAAAAAATTTTGATGAAAAAACAGAAGATTTAAAAAATGAAATTGGGAGCACAACACTTTCTTTCAAAGAAATCGTAATTCTCGCTTCAATTCTTGAAGAAGAGGCCATTTATGAAAAAGACAAAAAAAAGATAGCAGGAGTTTTGATGAATAGACTAAAAATAGATATGCCTCTTCAAGTAGACGCAACATTTTCCTATTATGTGAATGGTAAAGGAACATATTCGCTTTCTCGCGATGATCTTAAAGATGATTCTCCTTACAATACCTATACCAACAAAGGGTTACCGCCAGGTCCGATCGCAAATCCCGGCCTTGTTGCTATTCGTGCTGCTCTTTATCCGGAAGCAACAGATGCCCTGTACTTCCTGTCTGATTTAAGTGGAACAATCTATTATGCAAAAGATTTCGAAGGCCATCAGAGGAATAGGGAGCTTTACTTGCGAAAGTAATTTATTCGTGGTATTATTCAGGTAGTAGCAGAGTACTTTCTTCTTCTGGAGACAAAATCATGACTTCGGGCGCTGTGGGGTTCTTGATTTTCGGAAGCGGGTTCTTTGGTTTGTTAAGAGAACTCAATCTTCATGGTTTTACGTGTTTTTGGGTTCTGATGAATTACCTCTGGATTGCGGTGCTCGGCGGTGTTATCTTGATGTTTCGGCGCAAGCCACGTCTTTCTTGAATGACCCTCTCCAGGGGTCATTTTCTATAAATATGTTAGAGTAGCCTCGTGAAAAAGACCAAAGGTAGAGTTTTTGTTGGGCTCTCTGGCGGAGTTGATAGCTCCGTTTCTTTAGCTTTACTAAAGAAGGAAGGCTATGAGGTTACTGGGGTTTTTATTAAATCTTGGCATCCAGATTGGTTTCCTTGTGACTGGAAGAGTGATCGGAGAGATGCGATGAGGGTCTGCGCTCTTTTAGATGTTCCATTCATAACTCTTGATTTAGAAAAAGAATATAAAAAGTCAGTTGTTGATTACATGATTAAGGAGTATAAGCAAGGCAGAACTCCTAATCCAGATGTGATGTGTAATAAGGAGATTAAGTTTGGTGCTTTTCTTTCTTTTGCGAAGAGAAAAGGAGCCCAATTTATTGCAACAGGTCATTACGCACAAGTAAAAGTTCTTAGTCGAAATAATTTCTCTCTTGTAAAAAGTCTTGATAAGGAAAAAGATCAGACATATTTTTTGTGGACCTTATCTAATCAGGTCTTACAAAATGTCTTGTTCCCAGTGGGTCATTTAAGAAAAAATCAGGTTCGTGTATTAGCTAAGAAATTCAAACTACCGACCGCTGAAAAAAAAGATAGCCAAGGGCTCTGTTTTATAGGCAAAGTCGATATGAAGGATTTTCTCTCTCATTTTACAAAAGCTAAAAAGGGAGCGGTCCTTGATTCTCATGGAAAGAAAATAGGGCATCATCCTGGAGCTCTTTTTTTTACCATTGGGCAACGGCACGGTTTTACTGTCAGAAACCATAAAGAGGCATCGCTTCCTCTGTACGTAGTTTCAAAAGATATAGAAAAAAATACCATCACAGTATCTTCTCTGCCAAAGGAAGATAAGGAAATTTTTGGAGTTAGTTCCTTTTTTCTTTCCGAAACACAATGGAATACTGAGATTTTTGAGGTGTCTCGTTCTTATTTTGCTCGCGCGCGTTATCGGCAAAAATTGTTTCCTATTGAGATAACGAAAGAAGGCGGTCGTTTTAGAGTAATACTTAAAGATAAAATGATGAACCTTTCTCCGGGCCAATCTCTTGTTGTGTATGATAAAGAACGCTGTATTGGTGGAGGGATTATTGAGATTTCGTAGGCATACTTTGCGGTCGTTTCTGTTACACCGTATACTTGTCTTTATATGAAAGGTAGCGGAGAAATCTATATTGTAAAAGCCAGTGGAGAACGTGAGGTTTTTGATAAATCTAAACTTGAGAACTCGCTTCTGCGGGCAGGAGCCGACCATGAAACTGTAGACGAAATAGTTAACCATGTCGCTTTAGAGCTTAAAGATGGTATGTCTACATCTCAAATCTATAAGCATGCTTTTTTTCTGCTTAATAAAAAACAGAAACCTATTGCGACCCGATATTCGTTACGTAGAGCAATTACAGACCTTGGGCCTTCAGGGTTTCCTTTTGAGGATTTTATTGCTCATATTTTGCGAGAAAAGGGATATAAAGCGCTTACTGGCCAAGTGGTAATGGGCGGTTGCGTGGAACACGAGGTTGACATCGTTGCATGGAATGAAAACAAGCTCATTATGGCTGAGGCTAAGTTTCATAATGAGCTTGGCATTCGGTCTGATCTAAAGGTTGCTCTTTATGTTAAAGCGCGCATGGATGATCTTTCGGGGAATGTTTATTTTTATGATAAAGAGCGTAAGGTTGATGAAGGTTGGCTTATTACCAATACTAAGTTTACTTCAACTGCAATTCATTATGCAGAGGGTAAGGGGCTAATCCTTATTGGGTGGAATTATCCTAAGCGTGGCAATTTGCAAGATATGATTATTGATAGCGGCCTGCATCCTCTCACGTGTCTTGAGACACTATCTCTTGCCCAAAAGAAGATGCTTCTTTCTCGTGGGGTTGTCCTCTGTAAGACTCTTAAGGAGGATCGATCAATATTAGCCTCTCTTGGGATTAATGAAGAAAAGTCCCAAAGAATATTTAATGAAATTAATTCTCTCTAAACCTTGATGTCTCCGTATTCTTTGAAAACAAGGAACCTTTTCGAATCTGACTCAAAAAAGCCATTTAAGCTTTCGCGTTCTAAGATTGATCTATTCAAACAATGTAAACGATGTTTCTATCTTGATCGGCGCTTTGGGCTTTCTCGACCAGACGGGCCTCCGTTTACGCTGAATGTCGCTGTTGATCATCTTTTGAAGAAAGAATTTGATGTGCATAGACGAGAAGAGACGGCGCATCCGTTGATGGAAAAGTATGGTGTAGATGCTATTCCTTTTTCTCATCCAGACATTGATATTTGGAGGGAAAATTTTGTTGGAGTCCAGTATACCCACGAGGAAACAAATATGGTCATTACTGGGGCTGTTGACGATGTTTGGGTGAATCCAAAAGGGGAACTTATAGTGGTTGACTACAAAGCAACTGCGAAGGATGGAGAAATTACCCTTGAGGATACTCCATGGCATAACCAATATCGCCGACAAATGGAAGTTTACCAGTGGCTTCTTAAACAGAAAGGTTTCCCTGTATCAAATACTGGTTACTTTGTTTATGTAAATGGGAAAAAGGATAGAGCTTCTTTCGATGGAAAGCTCGAATTTGATGTGAAGATAATTTCATATACAGGAGATGATTCTTGGATTTCTGATACTTTATCTAATATAAAAAAAGTTCTTGATGACGATCGTATACCAAGTGCTGATGAGGGTTGTGACTATTGCGGGTATATTGATGCCTATTTGAAAGTTTTAAAGGGCTCAGCGCAAAAACAAAAAAAAGAGAAGGATAGCGGAACTTTGTTCTAAAATTGTAATGAGTACAAAATATGATCAGATGAAACAAGTTCGAGACGAAGTTCTAGAACTTTCTGTATCTCCTCTATATAAGTTTCGGATTGAGAACAAAAATTTTCCAGTTATTGGAGAGGGAGATCATGATTCTCCTTTAGTATTTGTGGGTGAAGCTCCTGGAAAAAATGAAGCAGAGACTGGAAGGCCATTTTGCGGTCGATCAGGCCAAGTTCTTGATGAGCTTTTAAATTCAATCGAGGTCTCTCGTGAGAAGGTATATATTACAAACATTGTAAAAGATCGACCACCCCAGAATCGGGATCCTTCTCCTCAAGAAATAGAGATTTACGGACCATTTCTTGACCGACAAATTGAAATTATAAAACCAAAAGTCATCGCAACGCTCGGGCGTTTTTCAATGGCTTATTTAATGAACAGATATGGGTTAGCTGATTCTATAGAGTCTATTTCTGTAAATCATGGAAAAATATTTGAAGGAAAGACTTCTTTTGGAATCGTCTATATTATCCCTCTCTATCACCCAGCCGTTGCTGTTTATAATGCCCGTATGCTCCCAGTTTTGAAAGAGGATTTCGCTGTGCTCAAAACATACCTGGGCCAAGCCCGAAAAGACTTATAGGAATTCATGGTATATAATCCGACTATGACAATAATTCCCGCATATATTTTAGTTATTTCTTCTGTTTTTGAGCTAGTGGGGGCTATTCTTATTGCCTTGGTGGTGTTGGGGGTACATTCTCGAATTATTAAGGAGCACAAAATTGATGAGGTTGTATTAAAAAGCATGAGAAGAGAGAAAGTTTTTGTATATCTTGGCGTAATATTTCTTGTCCTGAGCTTCTTATTAGAGACATTTATTCGTGTATCTCAAGGAATGTCTGGGGTATATATATAGCAATGGAATCAACTGAAATAAGAAAAAGATTTCTAAACTTTTTTGAAAAAAGGGGGCATGCAGTTATCCCTTCCAGTTCACTTGTCCCTGAAAATGATCCTTCGGTTCTCTTCACGACTGCGGGAATGCAACCTCTGGTTCCGTATCTTTTAGGGCAGCCTCATCCAAAAGGTAAACGCCTTGTTAACGTGCAAAAATGTGTAAGAACGGGCGATATCGATGATATAGGGGACAACCGTCATCTTACTTTTTTCCAAATGATGGGGAACTGGTCTTTAGGAGATTATTTTAAGAAAGAAGCTATTACCTGGAGCTACGAACTCCTTACTTCTAAAGAAGAAGGTTTTGGCCTTGATCCACAAAGACTTTACATTACTGTATTTGAGGGCGATGAAAATGCTCCAAAAGATGAAGAATCATTAGAGATTTGGAAATCTCTTGGTATTAAAGAGTCTCGTATCTATGCTTTGGGCGTAGATGATAACTGGTGGAGCCCTGGAGATAATGGCCCTTGTGGCCCTGATACAGAGATGTTCTACGATCTGACTGGGGGGCTCGGAGATCTTTCAAAAGAAGAATTCCTTGAGGCTGTAAAAAGAGAGGATCTTGTAGAAATTTGGAACGATGTGTTCATGGAATATGAGAAAAAAGATGGAAAGGTAATAGGGAAACTGCCTGTCCAGAACGTCGATACAGGTGCTGGGCTTGAGCGCATTACTGCTGTGTTGCAAGAAAAGAATACAGCTTATGAAACAGATTTATTTCTGCCAATTATTGAAAACATTAGGGCAATTTCAGAAGTCAGAAATCAAAAAGCTGAAAGAATAGTTGCTGATCATATTAGAACCGCTGTGTTTATGATTGCTGATGGAGTTGTCCCATCAAATACAGATAGGGGGTACATTCTTCGGAGAATTATTAGAAGAGCAATTCGATTTCAGAAACTGTTGAAATCAAGAGAGCCTCTTAGCACGTTATCTTCTATTGTTTTTAATATTTATGAAGATCTCTATCCGGAATTACTAATCAATAGTGTTCACATTAGTACTGTGATACAGCAAGAAGAAGTAAAATTTAAAAAGACGCTTGAGTCTGGCCTAAAGGAGTTTGAAAAAGGAACAGACCCTTTTATCCTTTTTTCATCATATGGTTTTCCGATAGAGCTAACAGAAGAGTTAGCCCAAGAAAAAGGACTTATTATTAATCGAGAAGATTTTAATAAGAAGATGGAGGAACACCAAAATCTTTCCAGAACTTCTTCTGCGGGGATGTTTAAAGGCGGGCTTGCAAATCATAGTGAAAAAACAATAAGAC
>CAYVDB010000016.1:0-9182 GCA_964450705.1 uncultured Candidatus Saccharibacteria bacterium
GACTGCCGACTGGCGTCCTCTAGCGAAACCCGTATGGGCACATGTGCCCAAGGAGATCGAGGACATGTCCTCCATCTTTTCTGCTGGACAGCTCCGCCAAGCTGGCAACGCTTTGGCTGCTGCTGGGTGGACTCCCGAAGATCTCACTCTGCTCGGCCAAGCGGGACGCGATCGCCTCATCGGCATTCGCGACTCACTGCGGCGTGGCGGAGACATTGTCTCAGCGATCGTCGAAGGACGAACCGAGCTCTGGCTTGCGCCGGGGCAGGATACTGGATGGGTGGTGGGTCGTAGCATCTTACGATACCTCACCGATACGGGGCTTCTCGCGAGCTGCGCCGACCTCGACGAACTCAAGGCCATTCAGGCCAAGGGTATCGACTTCTTCCGCGAGCACTTCGCGAGGAAGGCCTTCTTCGGGTGGCGGACTGTCCAGGATGAGAGCGTGCCGTATCTCGTCGAGGGTGGTGGCAGGGTTGTGTTGGGCTGGAGCTGGATTGGCAGTGACTGGGACTCCGACGACCCCGCGCTTCGCCGCAAGTAGTTCTTCGGACTTAGTCACTGTGGTCTTTTAGACACTTTGATCTTTGTCCTGCATTCGATTTGAGCCGCATTTTCACAAAAGTGAAGGTGCGGCTCTTTTCATTTTTCATATATAATAAACTCGGTAGTAGGCTAATCTGCTGGCGATCAAGATTTCCAGTGGCCGAATCCAGTATCCACAAGTTGAGAGCGTTTGAGACCACGGTTTCAGACGGAGGATTTGTGTAGAAACTTCATCCTTCGATAAAACTCAGGATGACTCTGAGCGTAGTCGAAGGAGTCAAAAAATGAAGATACTTGGTATAGGGTGTTGGTGTATTTTAATGCAAAATAAAATTCAATCCTGAGAGTATTTGAAGGATGGTGGCTCGGATGGCATCCTATACATTTGGTCCAGGATGAGAACGTGCCGTATCTCATCGAGAATGGTGGCAAGGTTGTGTTGAACTGGAACTGGATTGACAATAACTGGAACTCCAACAACCCCGCGCTTCGCCGCAACTTTCTTCATTTCTCCTTCGTGAAAGCGGAGGAGTTTTGTTTTGATATTTGACCATGCCATCCTCCGAGCATTCTTCCAATTTCTTCAATTCTCTCTGATATGTGGATATATTTCTTATCGTCAAGAGATTTGGTTTCCCAAGTGACAAGTAAAAGTATTTTTATTGTATCTATTTTTCTTATTGCTAATTTGAGCCACGGTATTTTCTCTTCTTTTTGTAAGAAAGATGCAGGAGCTACAGCCTCCATGGTATCTATCCAGAGTTTGTCTATTCTATTACCCAGAGAATATCTATGAGTCTTTGGTAAAATAGCGTGATAGCCATGCCAAATGATATAGGCAATTTTGAGTTTAGTGAGAACCGGCAAAATCCTGTCGGGGGGGGGGGGTCTTCATAGCTATACTTTTGAATATATCATCTCAACAGAAAACCTGCTAAATGCTTGGCAGGAATTTTTAAGAGGCAAGAGAAATAGAAAAGATGTGCAAGAGTTTGAAAGAGATTTAATGAAAAATATTCTTTTTCTCTACAAAGAACTGCAATCAAGAGCATATATTCATGGCGGGTACATTGCTTTTAACATCTCTGATCCTAAGCCTAGGAGTATTCATAAAGCTAGTGTCAGAGATAGACTCTTCCACCATGCTATCTATCGAGTTCTTTATCCATATTTCGACAAAAAATTCATACACGATTCGTATTCTTGTAGAGTAGGGAAAGGCACGCACAAAGCTATGAATCAGTTTAGGCAATATTTCTATAAAGTTTCAAAGAACAATACCAAAACTTGCTTTGTTCTCAAGTGTGACATTAAAAAGTTCTTTGCAAATATTGATCACGAAATATTGAAGAATATTTTAGCAAAACATATTAGAGATAAAGATACGCTATGGCTCTTTGAGCAAGTGATTGGTAGCTTTTCAAAAGGGTTACCGCTAGGTAACCTAACCTCTCAACTTTTGGTCAATATCTATATGAATGAATTTGACCAATTTGTAAAACACAAACTAAAAATCAAATACTTCATTCGCTATGCAGATGATTTTGTAATTCTCAATGAAGACAAAAATGAGTTACTTACTACCATACGATATATTGCATGTTTTTTGCGAGGAAAACTCAAACTAGAACTCCATCCAAACAAAATCTTTATTAAGACATTTGCTTCTGGAGTTGATTTTCTGGGTTGGGTGCATTTTCCTACTCACAGAGTACCAAGGACCACAACAAAGAAACGTATGTTTAGGAGAATTAAAGATTCAGGTTATGTGCCTGAAACAGTACAATCTTATCTGGGTTTGTTTAGATATGGAAATACATATCTTTTGAAAGAAAAAATACATAAGATCCTGTATAATAATTCAAATGCTTAAAGAAGAACTTTCTTCACGCATAAAGGGAGAGATTTTTAATGACACAGAAACGCTCGATACTTATAGTCATGATGCAAGTTTATGCGAAGTTCACCCTTCTTTAGTAGTTACTCCAAAAGATGCGGACGATATAAAAAAATTAGTGTCTTACGTTTCAACTCATAAGAAAGAAAACTCTTCTTTGTCTCTTACCCCAAGAGCCGCAGGTACTTGCATGGCAGGAGGGTCTCTCACTTCTTCTATTGTGATTGATGTAATGAAACATTTTTCTGGCGTGAAAAGTATTGAAAATCGTATTGCAACAGTGCTTCCGGGAACATTTTATAGAGAGTTTGAAAAAGAGACTTTAAAAAAGGGACTACTTCTTCCATGCTATACGGCGTCTAAGAATCTATGTGCTATTGGTGGAATGATCGGGAATAATGCAGGAGGGGAAAAGACCTTACTATACGGAAAGATGGAAAATTTTGTTGAATCTCTCAAGGTGGTTCTTTCTGATGGAAATGAATATGAGTTGAAGGCTCTCTCAAAAGAGGAGTTAGATAAGAAGATGGATTTACAAACATTTGAGGGGTGTATTTATCGAGAAGTCTGGGATCTTATCCAAAAAAACAAAGAAACTATCGCTCGAAATAAGCCACAAGTTTCAAAAAACTCAGCAGGCTATTTTCTGTGGAATGTTTGGGATGGAAAAAGTTTTGACCTCACTAAACTTTTTGTAGGTTCTCAAGGAACTCTAGGTATTGTTACGGAAGCACGCCTTCGTTTAGTTCCGGTAAAGAAAAAATCTAAACTTTTTGTTATTTTTCTAAACGATCTAAAGAATATCGCTCGTCTGGTAAACGAGATACTTACGCTGAAGCCGGAAAGTTTGGAATCTTATGATAGAGATACTTTAAAGCTCGCGGTAAGGTTTTTCCCTGGCATGCTTGCTTCGATGAAAATTAAAAATTTTCTAAAGCTTATTTTTTCTTTTATACCAGAAGTTTTCATGATGATGCGCGGTGGAATACCGAAGCTTGTCCTTTTGGTTGAATTTTCTGGAGACAGGGAAGAGGAGATAGATGAAAAGATGGAATTATTAAAGAAAGTAGTTCTCCCATTCCATCTTGAAACACGACTTACCCGATCGGAAGAAGAATCAGAAAAATACTGGACGATCCGAAGGGAAAGTTTTAACCTTCTTCGTAAACATGTCCGAGGTAGAAGAACTGCTCCTTTTGTGGACGATGTAATTGTCCCGCCAGAGTTTTTACCAGAGTTTCTTCCACAAATGAGAGCTATTCTGGATCAGTATAAGCTTACCTATACTATTGCGGGCCATGCTGGAAATGGGAATTTTCATATAATTCCACTTATGGATATGAAAGATCCTCAGAATAAGGAGGTCATACTTGAGGTTTCAGATAAGGTATATGACCTCGTCTCTCGTTTCAAAGGCTCTATTACCGCAGAACATAACGATGGAATAATCCGTACCCCATACCTTTCTAAGATGTTCGATAAAGAGATGCTTGGTTTGTTTGTAAAGACTAAAGATATCTTTGATCCGTTACGAATATTTAACCCTGGGAAGAAAGTTGAAGGAGACCTTTCTTACTTAAAAGAGCACCTTGCGGGGGAATAGGGGTTCTTGATTTCTGTAGAAAACTCTTTATAATGCTCCCCATGCTTATACTCAGCGCAGAAAAGAGAGACACAAAGGAAAACTTGTCCAATATGCGGGCAAAGGGATTTTTACCTGCGGTATTTTACGGCAAGAAGACTGACTCTACCCCTATTACTATTGTCAAAAAAGATTTTCTAAAAGTATGGAAAGAGGCAGGAGAATCGAGCGTTGTCACCCTTGATGATAACGGCACAAAGGTTGATGCTCTTATTCACGATGTTTTGTTGGACCCTGTATCTGGGGAGCCTCAACATGCTGATTTTTATGTATTCGATAAAGATAAGAAGATTGAGATTGCAATTCCGCTTGAATTCGTTGGCGTTTCTTCCGGGGTGAAGGATTTGGGAGGCCTTTTGGTTAAGGTTATGCATGAAATAAAAATAGAAGCACTTCCTCAAGATTTACCACATCAAATTGAGGTTGATATATCATCTTTAAATACTCTAGGAAGTCAGTTGCATGCAAAAGATATTGTATTACCAAAGGGTGTAACTTTACTTGAGAATCCTGACGAAGTAGTGGTCCTTGTAGATACTCCAAAAGAAGAAGTCGAAGAAACAAGTACTCCAATAGACTTCTCTGCAATTGAAGTTGAGAAGAAAGGAAAAGAGAAAGTTGAAGGCGAAGGTGAAGCTCAAACAGAAGAATAATATGAAAGAAAAAGACGGCTTTGGCCGTCTTTTTCTATGAGAGAGACATTTTTTAGGATAGAATAGGTATCTCTTTCTATTGCATATACCCATGATTTCTCGAAAATTATATATCCGCACAGTTATTTTTTTTGGTGTATTTTTGGTGGCGATTTCGCCCGGTAATCTCTATGCCCAAACTCTCTCTGAAAGCGAGATACTTGCCCAAGAAGCAAAATTGAAAGCAGAATATGCTGAACTTGAAAAAGAGATATTACAGTGGCAGAGTGTTCTTGATGATACTCGCAAGAAAGCAAATTCTCTTGATGGTGATGTAAAGCTTCTAAATGCAAAAATAAAGGAAGCAGAAGCTACAATCCGAGCTAAAAATATTGCCATAAATCAAATTTCAAAGGATATCAGTGCAAAAAACTTCAAGATAGCTGAACTAGAAGGTCGTATTAATGAGGGCAGAGAGTCCCTAGCAGAGCTTATTAGGAAGACAAACGAAATAGATTCTTATTCTCTCCCGGAAGTTATGTTTGGGAGCAAGAATATATCCGAGTTTTTTGAAGATCTAGATTCTTTTACTTCTATTAAAAAAGCCCTTCAAAGCCACTTTACTTTGGTTCGGGAGGCTAAGGCATTAACCGAGGAAGAGAAAAAGAAACTTGATCAAAGAAAGAATCAAGAGGCAGATGCTCGCTATCAGGTAGAGACTAAGAAGAAAACCATCGCTCAGAGTGAGGCTGAGAAAAAACAACTTCTTGCCGCAACTAAACAGCAGGAGAAAAATTATCAGACGGTTCTTGCTGAGCGCCAGGCTCGTGCTGCCCAGATTCGCGCTGCACTTTTCCGCCTTCGTGATACTGAGGGGATTCCTTTTGGAAAGGCCCTGGAGTATGCAAGTGAAGCTCAAAAAAGGACAGGAGTGAGAGCTGCTCTTATTCTCGCTATTCTTACTCAGGAGTCTGATTTAGGTAAGAATCAAGGTTCTTGTTTGCTATCGAGCCTTGAGACAGGTGATGGTGTTGGTAAGAATACAGGAACTCTTTTTGAGCAAGTTATGAAATCTCCTCGTGATACAGCGCCGTTTGAAAGCATTACCAAGCGTCTTGGCCGGGATTGGAAATTAACACCTGTTTCATGCCCTCCGGGCACAAAATATGTCGTTGGAAGAGGTTTTGGAGGTGGCATGGGTCCTTCCCAGTTTATTCCTTCAACTTGGGAACTTTTCAAAGATCGAATTGGCGCATCTCTACAGATTAGCCCAGATCTCGCAAATCCCTGGAACCCCGAGCATGCCTTTATCGCCACCGCGATATATATGTCTGATTTAGGTGCGGTAGCGACAAGTTTTACTTCTGAGAGAAATGCGGCCTGTAGGTATTATTCTGGGGCAAGTTGCCAACCTGGGAGAAAACCAGCGAATGTTTTCTATGGCGATCAAGTGATGCAAAAAGCTGAAGAGATACAAGCAAATATTGATTTTCTAAAGGATGCGTAAGTTTGTCGCTTGTGTGCCTATTTTCATATTTGACAAATATAAAGAGTATTCTATAGTATCTCTGTCGTGATCCCCTCGGACGCGATTTGTCATCTTCGTGGCGTTTCGGTTGTGTGGTCCCGGTAGCTCACAGCCGAAACGTTACGGAGAGGCGATGCTCTTTTTTTGCAATACTGCAAGTCTCCTTAGGGAGAAGGGAGGTCTAACGCGAATCGTGTTGGGCCTCTTTTGTTTTATAATGAAGAGATCTTGTTTTCTTTTAAAACTCTGATATAGTACTCCCACAATGAAAAAGGAGATACATCCTACATATTTTGAAGATGCAAAAGTGACCTGCGCTTGCGGGAATACTTTTTCTATCGGTTCCACCAAAGAGAAAATAGAAGTTGAAATCTGTAGCAACTGCCATCCTTTCTATACAGGAAATGATAAGGTTATCGACTCTGCTGGGCGAGTTGAGAAATTTAAGACCAAGAGAGCCCAAGCGGAATCAAAGAAAAAATAATTAGAAATCGAACAGACAAACTGTTCGTTTTTCTTTTGATATACAATAAATATCTCTATGGATAAATCTCTTATAGAAAAATATAGGAATAACCCTAAAACGTCTTTTCTTATTGAACAATACGAAAAATTAGAAAAAGAAGAGGGCGAAGTTCGAGATATGGCTAAAAACGATCTGCATATGGATGAGCTCATTGAAGATGAGGTTCGCAATATATCTCTTCAAAAAGAGGCGCTTGAATCAGAAATAAAGGATATTATTCGCTCTGAAGAGAAAGAAGAAGAATTTCCAAATGAAGTTGTTCTAGAAGTTCGTGCGGGGGTTGGGGGAGAAGAAGCTGCTCTTTTTGCTGAGGAGCTTGCCCTTATGTATAGAAAATACGCAGAAAAAAAGGGTTGGAATGTTTCTGTAGTTGACGAGTCTAGGAGTTCTCTTCGTGGGTATAAGGAAGCTTCATTTGAGATTCGTGGCAAGGGGGTATACGAAGAATTGAGGTTTGAGACAGGTGTTCACCGTATACAGAGAGTCCCTGCAACTGAGAAATCTGGGAGAATACATACTTCTACAGCTTCAGTTGCGATACTCCCTTTGCGCAAAAAAACAAAGCTTGTCATTAATCCTTCCGACCTTCATATGGAGACTTCTCGCTCTGGTGGAGCTGGTGGCCAGAATGTGAATAAAGTAGAAACAGCGGTTCGGATTGTTCATATTCCTACCAATATTGATGTCCGTTCAACCTCGGAGAGAAGTCAGGGGGCTAATCGCGAAAAGGCGCTCGCTATCCTTACTGCAAAATTAGAAGCTCTTCAGGAAGAGGAGGAAAGTAAAAAGTTTTCTTTAGACAGAAAAAACCAGATTGGGACCGGAGATCGGTCAGAAAAGATACGCACATACAATGTTTTGCAAGACAGGGTGACTGATCACAGGGTTAAGGAATCTTGGCATAATATCGAGGCCATTTTCCGAGGAGAAATAGACGATGTGATCGCTACTCTGCGTCAAAAGAGTACAGAAAATGTATCGCTATAACTCATATTGCGTAAAATAGAGAGCTCTGTTAGAATTGTGCCCACGTTTCTATGCCAGGAGATACAAAGAAAATTGAACCAAAAAACGTCGAAGCACTTTTTTCAGTAGGTGCGCATTTCGGCTTGATACGGTCTCGAAGACACCCTTCGGCAAAACCCTACCTTTTTGGTGTTAAAAACAACATAGAGATCTTTGACCTTGAGAAGACTGATCGTATGCTTGAGGATGCAAAAGCTTTTGTGACTGATGTGGTAAGACAAGGAGGCCTTGTTTTGTTTGTTGGTGGCAAAAATGAAGCTCAAGAAAGTATTCGAAACGGTGCTCAAAAGGTGGGGATGCCATATGTTGCTTCTCGTTGGCTTGGTGGTACTCTTTCAAATTTTGGAGAGATAAAGAAGAGAATTGCTCGTCTTGAAGATCTTTCGACACAGAAAGAAAAGGGAGAGCTTGGTAAATATACAAAGAAAGAACGGCTTTTAATTGATCGTGAGATAGAAACATTGCAAGCATCTTTTTCAGGTCTTTCTTCACTCAAAATGCTCCCGAAAGTACTTTTTGTTATTGATCCGAAGAGGGAGCACATTGCAGTTAGAGAAGCTCGTCGCTTAGGTATACCTGTCGTTGCGCTTGCAAGCTCAGATTGTGATATGCGAGAGGTTCCTTTTCCTATTCCAGGAAACGACGCTTCTCTTTCAAGTATTACTTATTTTATTACAGAAATTGTCAAAGCGGTTGATGCGGGTAAATTACTTATCGGAAAGGAGGATGCCAAAACTTCTTAGGTCTTCTCGTGTTATTTTTTGGTCTTTTTATTTACAATACACGTTATGATTACTATAGAACAAGTAAAAGCACTTCGAGAAACAACAGGTCTTTCTATTATGCAATGTCGCAAGGCTCTTGAAGAGGCGGGTGGTGATCCTGAAAAAGCGATTGTTATTTTAAGGAAAAGTTCTGCGGCTATTGCGGATAAAAAAGCAGATCGAACTCTTGGGTCTGGAACGGTCGCTTCTTATATCCATGGTACGGGGAGTGTCGGAGCAATTGTAGAGTTATCATGTGAAACTGATTTTGTGGCTAAGAATGAAGAATTTAAGTCTCTTGCATATGATCTTGCTATGCAAGTTGCCGCAACAGATCCTCAATTTTTGAAGATGGACGATATAACCCCAGAAGCAAAGAAAGCAGCTCTCGAGGTCTTTGAAAAAGAAGCTCTCGACAAACCAGAGGAAATTCGCGCTAAAATAATTGAAGGCAAGATCCTCTCTTATTTTGGTGAGAAGACTTTGCTAGAACAGGATTTCATTAAAGATCCTGAGCGAAAAATAAAGGATCTTATATCCCAAGCGACCCAAAAGTTTGGCGAAAGGACTGAGGTTCGAAGATTTGTTCGTTTTTCAACAGGAAGCTAAATCCATGCTTAC
>CAYVDB010000016.1:9192-16554 GCA_964450705.1 uncultured Candidatus Saccharibacteria bacterium
TCTCTCTTGTCGGAGTTTTCGGAATGATTATTCTCAAAGTTTTTGAGAATAGACGTCGTAGGCGAGTGCTTTTATCAAATACACTCGCTCAATTTGATCGCTCTCTTTTGGTATATCTTGAAAATTTCAGGAGTATGGTTGAAGACAATAAGACTCAAGCTTATGGTTTTTTAACTGAAGATACTCCGAGATATATAAAGTACAGTATTTTTGTTTTTAAAAAGACGATAAGAGAGAAATATGATAACTTACTTCCTAATCTTCGTGGAAGTCGAATTTTAAGAAAAAACGGAGACGTTTCTTCTTTTCTCAAAGATATTGCAAGACACAAGAAAGAGTCTCTCCCGGGCAAGATAGAAGACGATAGCCTTTCTTAGAGCGGTTTTTGGTTGTTGTCGTGCCCTATACAAGTAGCGCCCCTTCGCGGTAGTATCATAAAACAAGAATAAACCGTCTGATTGCCTCAATAGGCATATCAGCAGACTTGTTTGATGATGATATTATCAAAATACGCCACCTTAGCTCAGTTGGTAGAGCAGCTGTTTTGTAAACAGCAGGTCGTCAGTTCAAGCCTGACAGGTGGCTCCTCAAGATAAAGTTTTCTATCTCTAGAATGGAATATAAAAACTCTCCTTACTTTCATGTCGGTCGGGCGGACGACTTATCCGGAAAAGATAGGGTATTGTATCGAGCCCTCGAGATGCTTCCAGGTGTTTTGGCGTGGGGGACGATTCTAGGAACAATTATTGCTTCATTCTTTATTCCGGTATGGGCGGCTTATTTTATTATTGCCTTCGATTTGTTTTGGCTGTTGAAGAATGCTTATTTATCAATCCATCTTCGACATAATTGGAAAAGAATCAAACATAATCTTTCTTTGGATTGGAAAACCATGCTTTCTCACATGAAACATGAGCATGTGCATCATTTAGTTATCCTCCCCTTTTTTAAAGAAAGTCTTACGGTTGTGGAAGAAAGTGTAGAAGCTCTTTCTAAGGTGGACTATGAACATAAGAAAATGTTGGTGGTTCTCGCTTGTGAGGAGAGCGCTGGAGAAGATGCCTTTGCCATTGCCCAAAAGGTTGAAAGTAAATACGCACGTGTGTTCGGTCATTTTTTAGTTACGAAACATCCTAAGGGCATAGATGGCGAAATGCCAGGAAAAGGATCAAATATTTCTTATGCCGCAGAGCGCGCACGTGTTGAGATTTTGGATAAATATTCTCTTCCTTATGACAATGTTCTTGTTTCAGCTTTTGATATTGATACTGTAGCTTATAGAGATTATTTTTTATGTTTAACATGGCATTTCCTTTCTGTCCCAGATCCATATAAAGTTTCATTCCAGCCGGTACCATTTTATAACAATAATATTTGGCATGTGCCGGCTCTTTCTCGAGTAGTTGCAGCATCAAGTACATTTTGGCAGATGATTCAGCAAGAACGCCCAGAGAAACTGGCTACATTTTCTTCTCATTCTGTGCCGTTTCGCTCTCTATATGAGATAGGATATTGGCAGAAGAATATGGTGTCTGAGGATTCTCGAATTTTTTGGAACTTATTCCTTGCTAGAAATGGTGATTACAGTGTTATCCCAATATCCTATCCGGTCTCTATGGATGCAAACCTTGCCCCATCTTTCTTGGAGACAGTTAAAAATATATACAAACAGCATCGCCGATGGTCGTGGGGTAGCGAAAATATTCCTTACATTCTGTTTGGTTTTATAAAAAATAAATCAATTCCTTTAAGGCGGAAGTTAAAAATTGCCTTTGTTCAAGTCGAAGGCTTTTGGTCATTGTCAACAAATCCAATTATGATTTTCTTCCTGGGTTGGCTTCCGGTAATGCTTGGTGGGGATAGGTTTAATGTTTCTGTGCTTTCTTATAATCTCCCATATCTGACAAGGAATTTAATGATTCTTTCGATGCTTGGTCTTATACTAACGGCAATTATATTTTTTTCTTTTCTTCCGCCTGCGCCTCAAGGTAAAAAGCGAATTTCAAAAATATATATGGCATTGCAATGGATCCTTATCCCGTTTACCATTCTTATATTCGGAGCAATACCAGGACTTGATGCGCAGACGAGGCTCCTTTTTGGAAAATACCTTGGGTTTTGGGTTACCCCTAAGCATAGAAAATAAATCATGAAACCTCTTTCGGTTCGTCGTCGCAGAGTATATTTCATATTTTTCTCGATTGTATTTATTCTTGTAATTCCAATACTTTTGCTATACGCGAGTGGATATCGTCTTGGAGATGCTCTTGATTTAATACGAACGGGGGGTTTATTTGTCTCCACTCCGTATTCGGGCGTGAATGTTCGCATTGGAGAAAACTTAAACAAAGAGACTAGTGTATTCCAGAAGAATGTTTTTGTTCAGAATTTAAGGCCTGGAAGGTATGAAATAGCTGTATCCAAGGAAGGTTATAATTCTTGGTCTAAGAGTTTAACGGTATTTCCTCAGAGAGTTACAGAAGCCTATCCTTTCTTAATCCCGCAAGAACCAAATTTTGTAGAGATTAAATCTTCTTTGGCTACTAATAAAGAAAACGGAACAACCACAAGGGCTTTCAAAGCAGAAGAAAATCCCTTATTCACAGAAGTTGTAAAAGCATTTGCAACTACAACAAAAGTTGGCACAACTTCAGATACGGTAAAGATAAAACGAAAACTTTCCATTGAGAATAGAAAAGGAACAATATTTGCGTTTTGGAATGGTGATAAAGATTCAATTCCTACATATTTCTGTGTAGGGGAGACGTGTAAAAATATTATCAAGGTTGAGACAGACTCTCGGGTGCGTTCTTTTGATTTTTTCCCAGGAAGAGATGATGTTCTCATACTTGCCCTTGCTGATATGATAGCGGTAGTCGAGATCGATGATAGATCCTCTCAAAATATGCAGACTCTAATTAAAGGTGACAATCTTGATTTCCGAATACTTTCTGGCGAACGTATAGTTGTGCGTAAAGAAGGAATTTTCTTTGAGCTTATTTTTTGATAGTTCTATTCTGTTATAATTTACTACATGACAGAGCTCGAGCCAGAGACAAGAGATTCTTTTCCTGAGAGTTTTTTTTGGGGAAGCGCTACCGCATCTTATCAGGTGGAAGGCGGAATTGAGAACAATGATTGGGCAGAGGCGGCTCGTCTTGGGAAGGTTCCTGTTTGTGGCAAGGCAACAGATCATTACCATAGATTTGAGGAAGATTTTGATCTTGCTAAAGAGCTTTCACATAATGCGCATCGTTTTTCTATTGAATGGTCTCGTATTGAACCACAAGAAGGAGTTTTCAACGAAGAAGAGATAGAGCATTACAAACAGGTAGTACGATCCCTTAAGAAAAGAGGCATAGAACCATTTGTAACCTTATGGCATTTTACTCTCCCGAATTGGTTTGTAGAGAAAGGAGGGTTTTTTAATCCTGATGCACCCCAGATATTTGGGCGTTATTGCGAAAAGGTGGTGGCGTCTCTTAAGGAGGACGTTTCTTTTTGGATGACCATGAATGAGCCTCTTGTGTGGGCGTCAGGTGGGTATAGAACTGGAAAATGGCCTCCTTTTAAAAAAAGTTTTATTTTATTTCATCAAGTGCAAAGTTGGCTTATTAAAGCTCACATATCTGCATACAAAGCAATTAAAAAATCTTCCCCAAAAGTCTCTATTGGTATTGCAAAACACAATATATATTTTTCTTCCGATTCTTGGTGGGGAGTGTTTCCCCGTTTGATTGCGAATTGGTACTGGAATGAGCGTTTTCTTAATAAGATAAGGGTATTTCAAGATTTTATTGGGCTTAATCAATATTTTCATAAGAACTTTGGGACAAAAAAGAAATTCCCACAATCCGATATGGGCTGGGATATTTACGGCCAAGGTCTTTATGGTACGCTGGTTGCCCTTAGAAAATATAAAATACCAGTATATATAACCGAAAGTGGCCTTGCTGACCGCAAAGATATTTATCGAGCGTCTTTTCTTAGAGAATATATACAAGCAGCCCTTAGGGCGCTTCAGGCCGGAGTTATGCTCAGGGGTTATTTTTATTGGTCTCTTCTCGATAACTATGAGTGGTCGTTTGGTTTTACTGAGCAATTCGGGCTTATTGAAGTAAACTACGATACGCAAGAAAGGACTGTTAGAAAATCTGCTTTTGTATATAAGGATATAATAGATAGAAATAGTTTATAATTGAAAGATGACTCTTTTTGCTGTATCTTTTACGCTCGCAATTTTCGCTCAAGTACTCAATGCGTGCATTGTGCTCATTGATAAGTATATAGTTACCTCAACCCACATTTCTCGACCAAGTGTGTATGCTTTTTATGTAAGTATCATTTCTGGAGTAGTCGTAATCCTTCTCCCTTTCGGGGTTATTACTACCCCAAGTCCTCTAGTTATTCTTATATCTCTTGCAATAGGTCTTACTTTTATCGCCTCTATATTTCTTTTATATAGCGCTCTCAAAATTGCTAGTGCGACAGATGTTGTTCCATGGCTTGCGGCGGTTTCTACTATCGTTACTTTTCTCCTAGGGTTCCTTTTTCTTGAAGAGAACCTACCTCGCTATTTTCCTTACGCCCTCGCTCTTTTTGTAATAGGAATGTTGCTTGTGGGGCATTTTCGTTTTAATGCTAAGTCGTTTACTTTTGTTGTCCTGTCGGGGATATTTTTCGGTATTTCAGCGGTGCTTCTGAAATCGCTTTTTAGCCATACGGATTTCGTGAATGGTTTCTTTTGGTCACGAATGGGGAATGTCTTAGGCGGGCTTTTACTCCTACTTATACCTGAGTGTAGGCAAAGTGTTTTTCATACCTCAAAGAATTCTCCACATAAAACAACATTTCTTATAGTGCTAAACCGTGCGCTTGGAGGCATCGCGTTTCTCTCTACTCTATATGCTATCCGTATTGGGAGTGTTTCTATTGTGAACTCTTTGAGTTCGCTCCAGTTTGTATTTATCTTTCTTTTCATCTTTCTCTTGAAAAATAAAATGCAGAAAACATTTCATCACGAATTTCGTCCAGGCCATGTTTTGCATAAAATGCTTGCAATGCTATTTATTGTGTTTGGTTTCTCAGTACTCTTTCTATGAGCAGGAAGAAAAAGGTAGTATTTCTTATCTTGGGTTTCTTGGTGATTTTTAGTGTGGGTCTTTTTGCCTTGTCCTTTCGATCAATTCCAGAGACCATCTCTTATGGTCTTTCTTTCTCTAAATATCGATCGGATGAGCTTGAGCTTCCTTATAAAGAGGTTTTAATTGCTCTTTTAGATGATCTTAAGGTGAGACGTTTTCGGCTAGCCGCTCATTGGCCAATGATTGAAAAGGAAAAAGATATTTGGAGCTTTGAAGATCTCGATTATCAGTTAGATGAAATTGAGAAAAGAGGAGGGAAAGTTGTCCTTGCGGTCGGGAGACGTCTTCCAAGTTGGCCGGAGTGCCACGAGCCAAATTGGGCTAAAGATATGTCGTGGGAGGACAGGAAAGAAGAAATAAGATCTCTTATTAGCGAAACAGTAAATCGATACAAAGATCGAGAAGTGATTGAATATTGGCAAGTTGAAAATGAGCCCTTTCTGTCTGTGTTTGCGTATGACCATTGTGGGGATTTAGATAGAGAATTTCTCGAGGAAGAAGTTCTTTTAGTAAAAAGTCTTGATCCAGATCGAGACATTTTAGTGACTGATAGCGGGAATTTGGGTCTGTGGTATAAAGCTTGGAATACAGGAGATATATTTGGTACAAGCGTCTATATGTATTTGTGGAACCCTACGGTTGGGCAAATAAAAAGTGTTTACTCTCCTGCATTTTATCGAGTGAAAACTGGTCTTATGGAAATTTTCTTTGGCAAGAAAGAAAGTTTCCTGATTGAGCTATCTTTAGAGCCGTGGCTTTTGGAGCCAATAGTTAAAGCTCCCACTGAGTTATTACTTGAAAGAATGAGTATTCCAAAATTTGATGAAATAATTTCTTTTGCTAAAAAAACCGGATTTCAGAGGCAGTATTTATGGGGAGGGGAATGGTGGTATTTTATGAAAGAGAAAGGTTATGAGGATTTCTGGAATAGGGGTAGAGAAATCTTTGCTAAATAAAGAGTTTTGTCTAAGTAAGAGGGTTTCTATATAATGCCCTATATGCAAGCGCAAAAAGGACACGTTCATCCATTAAGCCATATAATAGGTCAAACAAACGATATTTTTGCGGGTATGGGCTTTTCGGTCGCTGACGGTCCAGAGATAGAGACTGAGTATTATAATTTCGATTCTCTTAACATTCCAGCATATCATCCGGCGCGAGATATGTGGGATACTTTTTGGTTAAAGCCAGAGAATAGTAAAAGGCTTTTAAGAACGCACACTTCTCCAGTGCAGGTAAGATATGCTGAAACACACAAGCCCCCAATTCGGATTATTGTTCCAGGAAAAGTATTTCGCCACGAAGCAACAGATGCAACTCATGAAGCGCAATTTTTTCAACTTGAAGGACTTATGATAGAGGAATCAGTTTCTCTTGCAAATCTCAAGTGGGTACTTGAAGAATATTTCGGCAAACTTTTTGGGACAAAGACGGATGTTCGTTTTCGACCGAGCTACTTTCCTTTCGTGGAACCTGGTGTAGAGATCGACATGACCTGTTTTCGATGCGCAGGAAAAGGCCTGAGAGGTGAAAAAAATTGCGCGACATGTAAGAGCACAGGCTGGATTGAAATTATGGGCGCTGGAATGGTTCATCCTAAAGTACTTACTGAAATGGGCGTTGATTCCCGAAAATACCGAGGTTTTGCCTTTGGCGGGGGGATTGATCGGCTTGCGATGCTTAAGTTCGGTATTCCTGATGTGAGAATGTTTTACGAAGGCGATCTTCGTTTGGTAAATCAATTCTGATGCTATGAAGATTAGTTACAACTGGCTACAGAAAGAATACTTCGAGGACTCTCTGCCGACTCCCGAGGAAATACGTAAGGCGCTTACTTTGCATGCGTTTGAGGTAGAGTCTCTCGAAAAAGTAGGTGACGATGTTGTTTTTGATATAAAAGTTCTTCCAGACCGAAGCCACGATGCGCTTTCTCATAGAGGTATTGCTCGTGAGATTTCACTTCTGTGTGGGGTTTCTATTAAGAAATCGGAATTTTTCCAAGAAAAAAAATTTCCAGAATCAAACGTACTTCGTGTTGATATACAAGATGCTGCGGCTTGCCAAAGATTTAGTACTCTCGTGATTGAGAATGTAGAAGTGCGCGAAAGTCCTCTTTGGCTAAAAAAAAGACTTGAGGCTATTGGGCAGAGGTCAATCAATAATATTGTGGATGTGACTAACTACGTTATGTTTTCTTTGGGGCAGCCGCTACATGCTT
>CAYVDB010000017.1:0-16407 GCA_964450705.1 uncultured Candidatus Saccharibacteria bacterium
GGACCTCTTCACTTCTCGCAAGAATAAAATCCGCTTGGACTCCTGCAGAATTTAATGTGCGAGCAGCATATTGAGTTGGTTTTGTTTTCATTTCTCCCACTTTAGAAGGTATAGGAAGATACGAAACCATGACAAAAGCAACATCATCTCTGTACTTACTCTTCATCATTCTTGCGGCCTCAAGAAATATTATGTTTTGATACTCCCCCACAGTTCCTCCAATTTCAATAACAGTAATGTCAGCATTTGCTTTTTGCGCGGCATACTCAATCCTAGCGATAACTTCTTTTGGGACATCCGGAACAACTTCAACATTCTTTCCTTTGTATTCTAAGTTACGTTCTTTCCGTATCACCTCCTGATACACGCGGCCAGTCGTCATGTAATTTGCACGAGAAAGATCGACCCCCAGAAAACGCTCGTAGTTGCCCATGTCTTGGTCTGTCTCGTCGCCATCATCTAGAACAAAGACCTCGCCATGTTCAGTAGGATTCATGGTCCCGGCATCGACATTTATATATGGGTCAATCTTGAGAGCAGTAACTCGGAATCCTCTGTTTTTTAAAATGAGAGCAATAGAAGAGGAGGCGATACCTTTGCCGACTCCCGACATCACTCCCCCGACGACAAAGATATACTTCCGATTCTTCACCATAATCACAATTTAAGATATTTTCGGACCGCAAGATAGCTTGACAGAGCGCCAATTGCCATGCCTGACACGAGAATTATAAGAAATATTTGCCCAAAGTTATTTGTGTAGTATTCAAAAACATTAAAACCAATGAAGAAGTTTGACGTTTTCCCTCCAAGCCAATACGTCAGTGGGTAGAAAAGGATGAGGGTCAAAATACCTGCAACTGCGCCATAGATCGTCCCCACAACCACAAACGGACCCCTAATGTAAAAACCGTTTGCTCCTACTAATCTCATTACCGATATTTCCTCACGAGATATAAATATAGCCAATCGAATCGTATTGAGAGTAATCAAAATAGAAACAATAACAAGCGCGAGAGCAACAATAGGACCAAGTTTCTCAGCAGAATTAATAATTGCCGAAAGATTTTCGATTGCCTCTTTATTCTGGTTGTAATTTACTTTATCAATAATCGAAATACCCTCCTCAGTTGGGAGATCTGCAGAAGAGAGATACTCCGCAATACCTTGGTATTGCGACGGATCTTTTGCTCGGATGTTAAGGATTGCGCCTAATGGATTTTCGCCGAGCTCTTCAAGGGCTCGTAGTATAAGCTCATCATTTTGATGTTCGACTTCAAAATCTGCAAGTGCTTGTTCGCGAGATACATAGGTAACAAGTGCAACATCAGGTAAGGCTTCAAGTGTTTTTTGTAAAGAAAGAATATTCTCTTCTTTTGCTGTGGTGATAAAGTAAACATTTATATCAACCCTACTCTTAACTTCATCTAAAGAAGCGTTCAGAATCGCGGACACAAAAATAAGAGAGCCAATAATAGAAAGAGTGATAATCATTACTAAAACCGAAGACAGAGAAACAAAAGCATTCCTCCCAAAATTGAGAAACCCTGTCCTAATGATTCTTTTTACATTAATCCAAAGCATTTATTTAAATTATATATCTTCCTTGCTTATCATCCCGTACAAGTTTTCCATTTTCCATAACAATCACTCTTCGACCTAGAGAGTCAATGACCCCTTTATTGTGCGTGGTTAGTATCACGGTTGTTCCAAGATCATTAATCTTTTTAAGAATCTGGACTATTTCGTAGGTATTTACCGGATCAAGGTTCCCTGTTGGCTCATCGGCAATGATAATGTCTGGCTGGTTTACAATTGCGCGCGCAATAGCAACTCTCTGCTTTTCTCCACCAGAAAGCTCATGAGGAAAGCTCCATATTTTTTTTCCAAGATCAACAAGTTCAAGAACATGAGGGACATCAGATTCAATCTCCTCATCAGTTCTACCGGCGGCTTCCATTGAGAAAGCAATATTCTCGTAAACATTCTTATTTGGAAGAAGGCGAAAATCCTGGAACACCACACCAATTCTACGACGATATTCTGGAACCTCGTTGTATCGCAGTGAATGGACATCGGTTGACCCAAAAAAGACTTTGCCCGCAGTTGGCCTGTCTTCAGCAAGAATAAGTTTAAGAAGTGTACTCTTGCCTGCGCCAGAATGCCCTACAATAGACACAAATTCTTGAGGCTCTACTCCAAAAGTAACCTCTTCCAGAGCCACAGAATCATCAGAGTAGACCTTTGAGACTTTGTCGAAATAAATCATTACCGGGTAATTGTAACACACTCACTTTTGACGAAAAGTTAGCTCAAATCTTTCTCGGCTTCAATAAAACTATCTAGTTCACCTTCAAGCACCCCATCGACGTCAGACGTCTCTATGCTCGTTCGGTGATCTTTAACCATTTTATAAGGGTGTAGCACATAAGAGCGTATCTGGTTACCCCACTCTATCTGAGTAGACTTAGAAATATACATGCCCTTCTCTTTTAAAATGCGCTCTTCCTCAAGTTTCTTATAAAGCTTTGCGGTTAGAATTGCGATTGCCTTTTCTTTATTTTGAGCTTGAGAGCGTTCTGAAGTTACGTGAGCAGACAAGTTAGTAGGAATATGGACAACTCGAACTGCAGTTTCTCGTTTATTTACATTCTGACCACCTGGACCTCCGGCACGAGAGAGTTCTATGCGGAGATCTGATTCTGGTATATCTATTTCTCCTGCTTTTTCAAATTTTGGTATTACTTCAACTAAAGAAAAAGATGTGTGACGAAGTTTCTTAGCATTAAATGGGGATATTCGAACAAGTCTATGAACCCCTGATTCATTCTTTAAGATTCCGTAGACTCCCTTACCTTGAATTTCAACTGTTAAATTTCGATAACCCCCGTGGTCATTTTGATTTTCGTGAATCATAAAATATGACCATCCCTTTTTATCAAAATATTTTGTATACATATGGAAAAGTAGAGCTGAAAAATCCTCTGCATCATCTCCTCCGGCTCCAGAAAATATAGTCATAATAGCGTCGCCCTTATCATATTTTCCAACTCCCTCTGCTTCATCCTTAAGCTCCTGAAGCTCTCGAATCATTCCCTGTGCTTTATTCTTATCAGACCAAAAATCAGGAGCATTCATAGCACTTTCAATCTCTCCTATTCGCTTTTGTATTTCTTCTTTCACTACAATAAAGTCTATCAAATAGAAATATAAATCAATAAAATGAGCCACCTCGCAGAATCGAACTGCGGACCTTCGTCTTACGAAGACGCTGCTCTACCAACTGAGCTAAGGTGGCAAATATTCAAACTAATCCTCCTGAGTATAGTGGAGTATTGTGGGGTCAACCAGAGGACTAGGAGTAACAGGCTCATCCTTAGGAAGAGCCTTTGCTGAATCCCACGCCACATCGACATCTGGAATTATAAAAGATAGAGAGGGATCGTTATCGGTTCTTCCTAAAACTAATTCTAACTCATCTAAAGCTTGGTTTCTCATTCCAGCATCAATATATAGAGACGCTCGCTCAATTTGAAATCTGAGACGATCTTCTTCAGACACTCGTTGCAAGTCAAGATTTTGTTCTTTTTCATCCGACCATTTCTGAAAAACAACTCGAGCGTCACCTTCTTGTCCAGACTTTATACTTCTAAGAGCCTCTAGAACCATTGCACGAGGAACCTCTGGGCCAAGAAGCTTATTTGATTCTGCTGAGAAACTATCGAGGCTCTCGTCTGAGCCTTGTTCTGTTGGAACGCCTTCCATATAGTTTTTGAAAATTAAAAATAATGGAGCCAATGACCGGGATTGAACCGGTGACCTCCCCCTTACCATTAACCTGACAGTGAGTATTTCTCCATTCTGTCCTTGTTTTGGTTGATGGTTTTCGAGTATTGGCTGAAAATCATACGTCGTTTGGATGACCTGTTTATCACCCAAAACAACAGATCGAACCGCTGTGCCTATTTTACTGCTAATTTGGCCGACCTCCAACATCATGGCGTTTTTGTTATAAGTTATCAAGTGTGAGTTTGTTCACTTCATCTCTCATGTCCTCGACCCCCAAAGATCTGAGATATCTCTCCGTCATCCTCAAATCTGTATGACCCATGAGCTTCTGTATCTTCACGGAAGTTGCATTGTTATTGGCCAGACCACAAGCAAAAGTGTGACGAAACTGATGAAGATGGAATCTGACTCCTGATAGAACTCTCAACCTATTCACCCAATGCTTGAATCCATGAGAAGTGAAGCAGGTATCCTTTGTGATAGAGACAACCAGCCGTTCTGTTTTATAACCGCTTCTCTCTTTCAGATAATCGTCCAATTGCATATGAAGTACTGGATTTATTGGGATCTGGCGCATCCTTTTTGACTTAGACGTTTCTCCTCTTATTGTGAGTATCCTTTTGTTCATATCTACATCCTGTACACGAAGTCCAGTAATCTCCCCTCGTCTTAGGCCACAGAAGAGAAGTATATAAACTATCGTGGTATCTCTCTTCTTCATCAAATTGTTCATTGAATGGAGATTTATGGCAGTGACAATTTTTTGAATATCAGCCGTTTCCAATGATTTATGGTCGTCATATCGAGGTTGAGGCGGTTTTATTTTGGATAATGGATTCTCCTTTATGATCTGTTTGTTCTTCAACCATACAAAGAACGAGTTGAGCTTGCTCCAATATGTCCTGACCGTGGAATCTCTCACTCCGGTTTTCTCCGTGTTCTTACCGACTATCCTCTTGCGAACTTGAAGACGTTTGAAAAATTCCGCCATATTTTCTGTGGTCAGAGCTCTTATCTCTTTTACCTCTTGCATCAGATTTGAGAAGTGCCGAAAGGCCTCCTTGTATCCTCTCAGTGTCTCTGGTCGTAAAACCGAAGAGTATTGGCACTCATAAATGTAGTCGTTGAATAACTGTTGTAAGTTCTTATTTTTCATAAGAAAAGACCCCCATACTTAGTACCAACCAGATAATGATTGGTAATTTGTTTGGAGGTCCTTTCCTCTATCTACCGACTATAGATCCCCGATGTGCGAATCATAAGACCATCAGATTCGAAGGTGGGTTGTTTCAATATCGAACCCCGTGGGGTCCCTTGTGTCTTTCCAACCGGGCTTTTATTTATTTGAGTCTGCAGTAATTATACGACCACCTATTTCTGAAACAAGGCCCACTTGTGGACAACTCAATTTATATATTGCGTTATAAATTTTTTATAAGATATGTTAATCGTCGAGGAAAGGATCTTTTGGTTTCGAACATAAATCAAACAACTTGAGCGCTTCATGAGCTAAGGCGAAAAGAGACAAACTTGCATCCAACCTATTCCTGCTTGTTGGCAGAGTATTATGTAAAATATAACCCCTGTAATAACCTAATACACCCTGAAGAAAATTCCTTACACTTTCATGACTCTCCTGAGGAGATACTAATTTACCATCCTTGAATGCCTTTCCAATCATTGGGACAGTCATCTCTCCTGGCTTTGCTTCAATATATGCTCTGATTTTTGAATCCAAGCTTGAATAAACCACCTTGAGAGCCGCATCCAAATCTCCACTAAGCACAATCTCTGTCACTCTACTGACCTCTGGATGTAAACCGTCTAAGTATTCAATGAGAAACAATTCCTTTTTATACTCTTCAATTCTAATCAGTTCTCGTGGAATATCTCGGCTTGTGACATCGAGCCAATCATGCGCTTCATTGAATGATAGGTGGCGTATGAGGTTACTATCTACCGAAAATCCTGGCGGTACATTTTTCTTTACCTCGTCCCATAATGAGTGCATGCGAGTATTCTCTGTAGGATATGCTTCATGCATTCCAATCCCCGGCTCTAAGAACTGTCCTCCTGTTTCAGGATCATCTTCAAACATACCTTCTTGAATAACCGATGATATTTTTTGCATCTCAAGAAGTTTCTCTTTTACGAAATCTATTTTGGTCTTAGCTTCTAATATGTTCATATAATTGACTTGGATGATAGCGCTTTTATCAGGTTTTGAACAGAAGGAGTTCCTTCCCAGTGATCTTGTGTGGGTTGCTGTGGTTCTCTGGGGTGTAAGTTTTTCTGTAAGTTGATAGATGTTCCTTAGTTCAGCCATCTTTTGACAGACACGTAATACTGTGCTATCATGTCAGCAGAAGTTCAATCCCAAAAATATAGACAATAAGGAGGTTTGCAGTGCATCAGAAAAGCACGACGATCGGCCTCCTCGGTGTACTGGGGATCTGGCTGACAGCAGGGCTTGCTCTGCCATTCGTCAATGTACTCAACATGTTCACGCCGACTCAACTCATGGTCTTCCGCGGTTTCCTGACTGCCATCATGGCACTCATCGGACTCCGTGGAGACGTTGGTAAGGTCGACAAGTACACGTATCTCATTGCGCTTACACTACCGTTCGCTACCCTCGGCTTGTTCGAGGGGATACGGCACTGGGGTGCAGGACCGACGATTATCATCATTACTGCAACTCCGTTGGTAAATCTGGTAATCGGCACACTTCTGGGCCGACGGATTTCTCCAGCGTCAGTCGTGGGACTGGTGTTGGTTCTCGGTGGAGTGCTCATGGCTCGATGGGGCGGTCACTTTCAGTGGGTAGGGTTCGCTTGGACGCTGTTCGGGACAATTATGAACGGCATCCTCTACGAGTTCTTTGCTCGTGCGAAAGCAACCTCGCTTCAGAAGTGCTTCTATGCCTGTACGGGTATGGGAATACTCGGGCTCATCTTGAGCGCGGGCACTTCGTGGGTGGCTATCGCTGAGCCGAAGTTGATCCTCTTGGTTCTCGGGTTTGCTTTTGTCGGCGGATTTCTCTACTGGCTGGCAAATCTGATGGCATTTGAAAATCTGCCGACCACAGAGGCAAGTGTACTTGCTCAAGGGGAAACTCCAGCAGTCATCCTTGGTGCGAGTATCATGCTCGGCGAACACCTCTCGTTCATTCAATGGATTGGAGTAGGCATTGCGCTCTATGGAGCGTGGTATCTCTCTCGATGGTTATCCAAACAGCAACAACCACCTGCTTCAGCGGGAGAAGTTGCTCCAACGGTCTCGTAGCACAAGCTGCGGGACCGTTTTTCATTCATTTGACATACTCCTATAAAAAATGTAGTTTGTGAGCAGAAATCGTTGTAAAAACTTCTTTTACATAGGAGGTTCCATTATGGCTGACGTCAAAATGCCCGACTCTATTCCTTGTCAGTTCGACAAGCGAGGTTGGGCTCCCTGTAAGAAACCCAGCACAAACGGCTGGTGCTCCAAACACGAGAAAGCCAAGTGCTCCTCGTGTGGCGAACAAGCAACCAGAAGCTGTGATGCCCAGATGGGCGGTCTCGGCTGTGGTGCCTACCTGTGCGACAAGTGTCAGCATGGGCGGGATGGCAAGCACATCTCCGCTGCCGAGTACAAAAAAGAGCAGCACGAGGAGCGTGAACTCCGTGAGAATGGTCGCGAAAGCGATCGTATGCTCGCCGAGCGTGGTGTGCCTCGTGGATTGCCGAAGCATCTCAAAGAGCTTCTCGCTGGTAATCGCGATGGTTACGAGCTCATGACGTGCTACGCACTCGAGCTGAAGCATGGGCTCATGGGGTTCTTCCCCGCGATCCAGAAGGGTACGAAGATCATCGCTATCGTCCCAGACAAAACTCTGATCTTCCGTATCTGGCGCTCGCTCGAACCGCGCGACTCTCAGCTTCTCGCAAGTGAGTACATGGTGAACCGTGAACTCGGGGTGGTCTACCACATGGCCATGAGCGACTTCGACAAGGAGCAGAGTCGTCCGCTCAAGCTCTTCTCTGCCGAAGAAGTCGAGTTACTGTTCCAATCGAATCCTGCTCCGTTCGAATGGGCGCGAGGTCTTCTGGGCGCATCAACATCCAAGCAGAACTTCGACGCCCTGATCGAAAGAGTGGCCAGAGAGCAAGGTATTGCCGCTTGAGGCAAGATGATCTTAGTGGCCACCCGAAACTGGGTGGCCATTTTTTATTTTTCAAACCCCACCTTCAAAGTAGTTTTTTGTGATTTCGATAATTCTACTTTTGCCACCTTCATATTCCCAAATAGCCCCAGTGCAAACTCCGTCCTTAGAAGAGAAAGTTCAAGCTGGCCGATGAGTTTTATGGCTCGATATCTCTCAGCATTCGTCGGCTCTGATATTTTGTATGTCATTCCTATCTCAACATCCCAATAAGCGATCCTGCCCAATTGCTTTATAAGCAACCTGAACCGCTCTCTTACTTCAGTCAATCTACTTCCAATTTCCTTGCTATCCGAATAGACCCTTGCTTCTTGCCTTACCTCGGTCATGAGACGGCTTAGGAATTTATTACCTATAGTATATTCCCTGCTTTCTATAATTTCTTGAGCTCTTCGAATGGAAATAAGCGGATCGTAAGCGATGATATCTCTCACAAGTGTTTTCAGTATTTCTCTTTTTTCTTGTTGAATTTTCATTTTGTGGTTCTATGGTGTCCTATTTACTAACAGATCTCCCAGAGGATGTTTGGTCATCTCTCCTCTTAGGTGTTCAGCACTGGCATAGAGATAAATCGTTGTTGTCTTGATATCGCTGTGGCCCATCATTCTCGATAAGCTGTAGATGTCACATCCCCCTTCGAGCATGAGTGTGGCAAATGTATGCCTCAATTTGTGAATCGTGAATTGGATTTTTGATACAGCCGCTACTTTCTCTACCAACCTCTTGAGTCCTGACTCTGTGAAGCCGAGATTCCTATTGAGCGAGGTGAAAAACTCTGGACAGGTTTTGTTCAGGCGTTTTCTTTCCTCCATATATCGTTTGAGTGTCTGAGCAAGTGTGAAGTTGATTGGTACTATCCGGTCCTTGTTTCCTTTTCCTTGGTTTATGAATATAGTCAGATTTTCTATATCAACATCTGTGCATTTGAGATTCAAAAGCTCTCTTTTTCTTAGACCCGCAAATACAAATGTCGAGAATATGGCATGATTTCTATAGCGTAGGAACTTATAATCATATGGATAGTTATAAACTATCTCTAAGAGCTTGAGAGTGTCTTGTTTTGTGAGCTTTGGTGGTAATTTTCTTTCGAGTTTGGGGACTTCTATATCGTCTACTGGATTTTTTGTCATGAATCCATTCTCCACGCACCACCTGAAGAACACGAGGAGTGATTTGTGATAGCAGATAAACGTGTTTGGTTTCCACTTTTTATCTGTCCTGCCGTGGAAGAACAGTGCTCTTACCTTGTCTGGCGTAACCTCTTCGATATTGCTAATTTTTGCGAACCGACAGAAGTAATTTATCGTCTGTCTGTACCGCTTGATTGTGGCTTTGGAATAGCCACGTATATACGATGAATGATCGTAGAACTTCATCGCCAATATGTTTATGTCCATTTTATTTTCTGGACAGTAGTTTCCTCTGGAGCCGTTGAAGAGGATCGAACTCTTGACCTCGCCCTTACCATGGGCGTGCTCTACCAACTGAGCTACAACGGCGTATGATTTTTTATGTGCCCGCGACCTGTTTTCTGTGAGAGGTATCCCTTCGAACTCCTGAATTCTCACAAAACCCTTGTCTCTCCTCACTTTTGCCAATTCCTCCATGGGCCTGTTTATTACCATGGGGGTGCTCTACCAACTGAGCTACATTGGCATATTTACTTTGTACCATCGAGGCTTCTATCTACCAAGACCAGCTACGTTGGCGTGTTCACAACTTACCATGCCAAGGTTTCCGCCCACAAAAAATCCTAAATCGGGATAACCTTAAAAAGACATCATAAGTAATTGACACGTTTTTTGCAAAAAATCACCAGCCCGTCTCTGGGGCTGGTGATTTTTTAGAAACTATCTTGAATCTTGATTTTTCATCAAGAAATACAAAGCAAGTGGAGCGGCCCAGTTTGCAAACCTTTCAATAAAATCCCAAATTGGTTGACCTACAATTGGGCGAACAAGCGCCGTCCAGAAACCCCAAAATACTGCCCACAAAATGACCGTCTTTATAGGCTTAAACAGAACAATAAGAGCGACAATTATATCCATGACCCCTACAAGCATAAGAAGTGTTGTGGCAGTTCCAACATCACTTACTCCAAATGTGGAAAACCACTTTATCCAATCGGCTTTACCTTGAAGAGCAAAAATTCCATGCCCCAAAAATTCACCAGCAACGCCAATACGAAGTGCCCATATAGCTTTTTGTGTATTCGACATAAATATGCGTGATTTATAAGAACTTTATAAATAGACCTTTTCTATATTTTATACCTAAACAACTTATATAGCCTGAGAGATATAAACAGGAGATATTTTAGTGTCCGACATGGGTATGGAAATGATGTTCTTTTCGTGGAGAGTAACCACGCAAATAATGGACAGCAATCCCCGTAACAATTGGTACCGTAAGAATTAAACCCAAACTCCCGACAATAGCTCTCACTATTTCAGTAGCAACTAACTCCATGTTTACAACAGCAGAAAATGTAGATGATGTAGTAGAGAAATAAAGAAGCAATGGAAGCGCAGTTCCCGTATATGCAAGAATAAGAGTGTTCACTAAAGCGCTTACATGCTCCCTTCCAACCCGTAAAGCTCGCGTATAGGCCTCCTTTTTTGTTAAAGACCGATTGGTATTGTATAACTCGCTCACGACCGCAGCTTGTGTAACTGCAATATCATCGAGAACACCAAGAACTCCAATGATAATTCCTCCCAAAAGAAGAGAGACGAAATCAAGCGAACCTTTTGTATTGAAATTTAAATAAACAGACTCATCACTTCCAAACCCTGACAAGTCCGTGCTCGAAACTGCATACAAAGCAAATATACTTGTTAGGAAAACTGCGCACATTGTGCCCACATAGGCGACCAAAGATTCTCTATTAAACCCGTGAGTAAAGAAAATCGCCAAAAAAAGCACCCCTCCTGAAACAAGAGCACTCAAAAAGATAGGGTTCCAACCAGAAAGTAACCCCGGTATCAATATATAAAATATCGCAAGAAAACTTCCTAAAAGCCCAATAAGAGCTCGGAGGCCTTGTTTACCGCCAAAGACGATAACCGCGCCAATAAATATAAATAAGAGAAATGAAAGAGACCCTCTCCTGTCAATATTTAGAATTCCAAACCGCTCTACTCCATTAACGTCTACTAGATAATTAAAATAAAAAGTATCTCCAATCTCAAGCTCTAAGTAATCATTTTCGATTGTTACAATATCACCTTTCCGATCGCCGTTAAGTATTTCCGCTTTTATAGTCTGGAAAACAGAGCTTGCATCGGTTCCAGGGATATTCCTTTCCTCCTGAGAAACAATCTCTACAACTCTACTCCTGTATGTTGCCTTGTAATCTTCATAAACTTCTTGCGACAAAAGATCCCCCGGTAAAAACAAAAAAAGAAAAAAGATAAAAAAACTTTTCATAACATTTACTCTATCCAGTTTGCCTCATTATATCTTCTTACAGACTCTCCTAGAACAGACTTTGCCTTTTCAGAGAACGAATCAACCCCAAAAACAGAGATGATCTTCAACCTCTTACCTTGATGATCCCCCCTTATAATCCCTGAAAGATTGTAAGCTTCCCTAAAAGTAAAAGGCCTATGCCTATCTATTATCTCTCTTGGCACATCTTGAGAATTGCCAAATGCAATAATCTCACCGGAATCTTTATCCGCATAACCATTAAGCCCACAACAAGAATATTTTTTACCATCAATAACAACCGAGCCTGCGTTTCCCCCTAAAGACTCACTACTTCGTAACTGGTCCAGAGGATCTCCCATCATTAATAAGTTACGTTCAATAATCTCTTCTAAAGACTCACGATGTTGCTCTTCTTCAAATTTTTCCATGGAGACAAAAACTATGTGATCCTTTTAATGTTTCTCCCACTAGGCCTCTCCCAATATCACCTACTTTTAGGATATATGTCCATTCTAAAATAAATTTGATAATTTTTATTTCAAATCTAAACCCATACTATTAATGTATTCGGTAAAGGATTTACTGTCAGTATACAAATAACCTTGAATACCAACTTTCTCAGCACCCTCTACATTAACCTTACTGTCATCGATAAATAAACTTTCTTCTGGTTTAGCCTTGCTCTGTTTTAACGCGTAAAGATACATATCAGCATTTGGTTTTATTAAACCTATATTTGAAGAAATTATTATCTCATCAAATAAATTTTTGAAATTTGGATAAGTAGAATAAACTTTTCTTTCAAAAAAAGAGTTATTCGCATTAGATAAAAGAACGGTTTTGTAACCACTATCCTTTAGTTTTTTAATTATTTTTTCTAGATCTGAATCTAATTTAAGATAATTGTCTATATCCTTGCGTAACTGTTCTTTGGTTATATTTACGCCATCATACTTTGAGAAATGATCGATAACATCTGCTTCGGACAAAATACCTAAATCAAATTTCCTGAATACTTCATGTATGCCGTAATCCAATTTACCTTTATTTAGCATGTTATCTCTATACCACCCATTCAAAACAGGGTCGCATATAACACCAAAGCAATCAAAAATAAAAGTGTTAATTCCAGATTTCATAAGCAAATAATATCGCGATTCCACGTCCAATACACTACCAAAAAAGAACCATATTCCTATGGTTCTTTTTGATAGCGCGGCCAACCGGACTTGAACCGGCAACCTCTCGCGTGACAGGCGAGTGCTCTAACCAAGTTGAGCTATGACCGCAACGACTACAAACTAACAAATTTTCATTGGATTCACAATGAAAAGGGTGTCGGCGGGTGGGATCGAACCACCGACCTTGGGCTTATGAGTCCCACGCTCTAACCGACTGAGCTACGCCGACGAGATTCATACTATAACCTCATGAAAACAATCCCGCAATAACGGGACTGTTTTCATATTTCCTTGTTGCGGGACCAGGATTCGCACCTGGGTCCCGAGGTTATGAGCCTCGTGAGTTACTGTTACTCCATCCCGCTATATTAAAACACTCTCTACAAGTGGGGATTATACTGAAAGAAAAAAATAGACGCAAGTTTTATATATAATGAAACTCTTCAAACACTTTCTGATAAAGACCTACTACTCGGCGTGCTTCCCTTTCAGTAACGAGAAAGCTTGCCCCCTCGTGAGCAATGGCATTCCTTACTTTATGAGCCTCCCACGCAAGTTCAATTGTCTCAAAATCACTTGGTTCAACTTTTTTTAGCTTATCTGAAAGCGTCTCACCTCGATAGCCTGAGGCGTCCAAAAGTTCGTCTAAGATGATATCAGCTTCAAGAATAGCGAACTTCCAATCATTAGGATTGGTAGAATTTATGTGAGTAAGAACCTTTTCCCATCGTTTATTCTTAAACCCCTCAGAAACACTATTAGATGAAATTGGCGTAGAGGCAAAAATCGCATTTTGCGCAACATTAATTTTTGTAAGAGCGCGGATTGAGTAAACAATACCCCATACCGCAAACACAGAAACACTGAATGAGAGAAATTTTAATATTGGGAAAATAAAACGCTCTACAAAAGAAACTGCGACAGCGGCCTCCTCCGCTTCCATACGCAGGTTAGCAATTAAAATACGAATACGATTTAGTAATGCCCCGAGTAAAGACGCAACCACAAATATGATTACGAGAGTCTCGAGAGGTTGTGGTCTTGGTTTGGGAGCTTCTTTATCTGCCATATTTTATTCTTGTAAAAATTTCTCTCCAATAGAAAAGAGGGTCTCTTCTTCATACGGGCGAGCAATAAACTGAATCCCAAAAGGTAATTTATTTCCATGAGCAGAAGAAAATCCTGACGGGATACTGATTGCAGGGACACCAGCAACGTTTGCAGGTACTGTAAATATGTCTGCTAAATACATTTGAAGAGGATCGTCAACTTTCTCTCCCAAAGAAAATGGTAAAGTAGGGACAACCGGCATTGCAACAATGTCAACTTCACTCAATACCCTTTTGAAATCGTCTGCAATAATCTGACGCACACTTTCGGCTTTTCCATAAAATGAATCATAGTACCCCGCAGATAGAACATATGTGCCAAGTAATATCCTACGTCGAACTTCTTCCCCAAAGCCGTCCTGGCGAGTACGAAAGTAATCCTCTAACAGATCATCACCAGGAACCTTTAGTCCAAATCTAACTCCATCAAACCGGGCTAAATTTGAAGATATTTCAGCCGGAACGATAATGTAATAAACCGCTAACGCATACTTTAAAGAAGGGAGTGTAATATCCTTCAATTCAAAACCAAGGTTTTTAAGTTTTTCTACTGAGCTTTCAAAATTGTTTCGAACCTCTTCATCTAAACCATCCATATCTAGAACATCTCTTGGTATGCCAACTCTAATCGAAGCGGGTACGCTAGGCGCTTCATCTGGATAGTATGAAGTGCTATCCATTGGGTCAGTTCCCTTTACAGCGTCAAAAACAATACGCGCATCGTCAACTGTCCTTGAAAGTGGCCCTATTTGATCAAAAGAAGACGCCATCGCAATAAGCCCGTAACGGGAAACAGCTCCATAGGTGGGCTTAAGACCAACGCATCCACAAAAACTTGCTGGTTGACGAATAGATCCTCCAGTATCTGAACCAAGTGTGAAAAGAGCAGCATCAATAGCAATGGCCGCCGCTGATCCACCCGAAGAACCGCCAGGGACTCGTGATGTATCGAAAGGATTTTTAGTCACTCCAAATGCAGAGTTCTCAGTAGACGACCCCATTGCAAATTCATCCATATTAGTCCTACCAAGAAAAATACCTCCACTATCTTTTATTCTTTGTAATGCAGTAGCGCTATACGGCGCTCTAAATTTATCTAATATTTTTGAACCAGCACTCGCAACTCTACCCTCAAGCAACATATTATCTTTATACGCTAAAGGTATTCCGGTAAGCATTTCTTGATCACCTTTGTTTATTCTTTCTTGAGCTTTCTCTGCTTGATATAAAACATCGTCAAAGACTTCAAGATAAGCATGGATGTCCCCATCATGCTTTTCTATTTGATCAAGATAAAATTTTGTAAGCTCTTTTGTAGAAATATCTTTCTTATCTAAGAGCGTACGGGCACGCTTTATTGTAAGCTCTTTAAGATTAATCATGAGGGAGTATTTTCTTCACGACGACATAACCATCCTTCTGAGCTGGGGCCTCTTGTAACAACTTTTCTGTAAAGACTCCAGATTCGTGTGGTTCTTCATCGTCTCGTAACACATTAACTCTTCTCTGATGAGAAAATGAGAGCTTATCTTCTGAACTAACCTCTTTTATTTGAGCTACATACGACAAGATGCTATCGATTTGAGAGCCGAAGGACTCTTCTTCTTGTTTAGAAACTCCTATACGCGCAAGTTCACCAAGTTTTTGGACGTCTTTACTGTCTATCATAAAATGAATACTACCACATCCCGGTTAAAGGCCGAGCCTTCTTACAAAATCATCTTCAGTAAGAACTGAAACCCCAAATAAACGTGCCTTATCTAATTTTGAACCAGGATTTTCACCATAAACAACAAAACTAGTCTCCTTTGATACTCCGCTTGAAACAGAGCCCCCATTATTTCTGATAAGTGCACTTGCTTCGTCACGAGAAAAGCGCCGAAGGGTACCAGTTAAAACAAAACTCTTGCCGGAGAAAACTCCTGTTTTTTTCTCGACTTCTTTTTGAATATAAACCTCTTCAATAAGTCGTTTTAGCATTTTCCTATTGTCTGTATCAGAAAGCCAAACTCTAACTGAATCTGCGATTATTGGGCCAACACCTGAAAGACCTTGGAGCTCTTTTTTATCTGCATTAATAAATTTATCAATTGTCTTAAAGTGAGAAGCTAAATCACGGGCGGTCTCTTCCCCAACTTGAGGAATCGAAAGGCTTGTGATGAAGCGAGCAAGTGTAATTTTTCGGGCTTCTTCTATAGCAGAGAGTAGCTTATTAATAGATTTCTCCCCCCAACGAGGCAAACTTTCGAGATCTCCTTTTTTAACTTTGAAGATATCATCGAAATTAGAAATAATTCCAGCCTCTAAAAGCTGATCGACTGTTTTTTGACCAAAGCCCGAAATATTAAAAACTTTTTTTGATGTAAAGTGAGCAAGCTTACGTCGCTGTTGAGCAAAAGAATTTTTAGCAACACAACGGTACGCAACTTGTCCAGGAATCTTCTCTATAGATCCATCTCCTCCGCATAGAGGAAAATGCTTCGGGAATACAAATGGTTTCTCTTTTCCATTTCGAAATTCCTTAAGAACTTGCACAATATCAGGGATAACATCACCTGCTTTCTGAATTATTACAGTGTCCCCCACCCTAACATCAAGACGACGTATTTCATCTTCGTTATGAAGCGTTGCCCGAGACACAGTAGATCCGGCAACCGATACTGGATTCAAAATAGCCACTGGAGTAAGTACT
>CAYVDB010000018.1:0-15413 GCA_964450705.1 uncultured Candidatus Saccharibacteria bacterium
TGGATTCGGTCGAGGCTTGTTCTGAAGAATGGGAGGAGCAAGGTATTGATTCAGCTATCGGAGAAGCGGCGATTTGTCGGGCCGCAGAAATCATTGGGTCTCGATAGGTTTCTCTGATGGTAGTTTGCTAACTGCACAGCTTATAGGCTCTGCAGTTTTTTCTTTGTTATAATTATCTTATGAAAGATGAAGTTACTCTTGAAGTTTCTTTGGGACCTGATGACATAGTAGAGATGAAGATTGGTGGAAATCTAGATGCTCATTCTATGGCGCGCCTTGTTGAGTGGACTCAAAAAGTTCGTGAATTGGTGGGTGATGTCCATAAGAAGAGAGGATCGGTATTGTGTTTGGTTGATATTTCTAAACTTGCAACTTACCATCCTGACGTATTAACCACACTTGCAAATCTTATGAAAGATAACGAACCGTATGTCTTGCGGACAGCAACATTTGGGGGCAGTCCTCTTATTACTATGGCAGAAGATGTGATTGTTGCTTTATCTGGCAGAAATAACTTAAAAGCGTTTCCTCTTAAAGAAGACGCTCTTTATTGGCTTGAGACAGGTATTCTAAAAACAAAAACTTAATTGTTCTATGAAAGTTAATCGTTCTCCGTGGATTCATCAGCTTGATACAGAGCGGGTTGCGACCCTTCTCCATGGTGATTTTGATACAGATATTGCTATTGTTGGCGGAGGAATCGCAGGCGTTGCAACTGCATTCTTTCTTCTTGAAAAGACTGAAAAGAAAGTCGCTTTATTCGAAGGTTCTCGATTAGCGCATGGGGCGACAGGGCATAACGCTGGGCAGATTACCTCATATTTTGAGAGATCTCTCAAAAGTATTAGCGAAGAGTTTGGTCTCTTAAAGACTAAAGAAGCTCAGATAGGAATAGAGGGAGCGTGGGAGCTTCTAGATCATATGTATACAAAAGCGAATCTCAACATCCCGGTGTCTCGTTTTACCGGGTATGCAGGAGTTACTGATGTAAGCAGGACTATTCGTTTTTTAGAAGATAGTTTTGTTAGGCATCAGTGTGGTCTTCATGTAAATGAATTTTTAATAGCAGAAGAAGCGCCATTTCTAGGTGAAATCCCTGAGCCATTACGTCCTTTTTATGTTGTTGTACCTCAACATATGATTTTGGAAAAACTTGAAACTAAAGATCGGCGTTTTTTCGGTTGTCTCATGGAGCAAAAAGGGTGTATGAACTCGGCGCTTTTTTGCCAAGAAATAGTTTCTTATTTACTTACTGAATATAAAGATCGTTTCTATCTTTTTGAACATACTCATATTCATAAAGTTGTTCTTAAAGAAGATCATGCAATCCTTGATGCTTTAAATCACACTATTCATTGTGAGCGAGTAATTCTCTGTACAAATGGGTTTGAAGGAATTCATATTCTTAATACGAGCGGGCTTGATATTGATACACGTTTTCATCACGAAGTGCATGGTTTAGTCGGTTTTATGTCTGGGTATCTCCGTTCGTATAATAAGCCACCAATTGCTATTAGTTATGTATTACGATCAGGGTCTCCTCTTGATGGCGATTACTTTTATCTCACTCGTCGAGAGTATGATTTTGATACTACTCGCCACGCCAATCTCATATCTATTGGGGGCCCAGAAATGAAGGTAGAAGATGGAGGTGAATATACAAGCGACCAAGATTATCCAGAAGAGGCCCGAAGAATTATTGATGAATTTGCGCGTACTATATATGAGCAAGAGGAGAAGGACATAGATTACGAATTCTTCTGGCACGGTCTTATGGGTTACACTACAAGCCTGCTTCGTCTCATAGGTCATGAGCCTAAAAATAAAGTTTTACTTTATAATCTTGGATGCAACGGCATAGGTATTTTGCCGTCGCTTTTTGGTGGTCATCGCATTGCCCGACTTCTTTCTGAAACAAATGTAGAGACGTCCATATTTGATCCTAAATCATAAAAATATATTGCAATTCTTTTTTGTAGGTGTATGCTTTTTATAGATAAGTAAAATTATTTTCACAGATACAGGGGTGCTTAGTATGAAGTTTCCCCCTTCTGCAGAGGCAACCACAAAGGATGGAGGGCAGGTGTAGTTCCGGGGGCCACCATTCTTTCCTCTGTATCTGTCGGGTTTTCCCGAGGCGCAGAATATGCGCCTCTTTTTTTGACTTTATTCTAAAAAAGTTATATTGTGTGCTTTGCTGAACCTTACAGGAGGTGTTCTGTTTTTCTCTTTCGCTAGGCGTACACCCTTACAGAGAGGTCATTTTTGCATGGTCAACTGTTTCACTGTCGGGCACGATTCGTGCGACGAAGGGATTAGCATCGTTCTCTCTGCTCCAAGACCATTTCTCCTTGTCGGAGAGGGGGAGAATTTCGGACGCAGAGTCTTTTTCACCGAAGATGAAGGCGACCGACCCCATGTCAAGAATGGGAAGGTCTTCGAAGCTTATGGCGCACAAGAAGACGGAATTCATGCTCCGGGCATTGTTCTCGTAAGGGAACGGTCTTCAGTAGAGAATCCGTATCTCCTTGTACTTGTCGATACCTCTCGCAGAAGTTCTAACTGCTTGAGTATCGACTTTGTCGAGGAGATAGGACGGGTCTCCGGAGATCCGCAGTCGATTGCACGGTGGATTGTTTCCCACGAGCGTGGAAACTTTCTCAAGGAACTCTTTCGTCTGTCTCCTGGGGACGCTCTTCTTATGAGGCCCTTTGGGGTGAGTCCTTCTGACTGGACGCGTCAGCGAATCGTTCGATGCGTCAAAAACGGAGAAGAGTTGGCGCTTGAGATCATCCCGCGCAACACTTTTCTTCGCAGAGGAACCAGAACCGTGGCGGCTCTCGAAGTTGCTACCACCACCTGAAAACGAAACCCGTTCCGGCGCATGCTGGGGCGGGTTTATTTCTTAAAGTAAGTCTATCTTTGAAGCAAGAATGAAATCGTTTTCTGAAAGGCCGTCAATTGCATGAGTAGAAAGTCGAACTCGAACTTTATTCCAGGCGTATATTAGAATATCAGGATGGTGGCCCTCTTCTTCCGCAAGATTTCCTATTTTATTTACAAAGTCTATTGCTTCTCGAAAATTTTTAAATAAGAACTTTTTTTCAATAGCGTAATCTTCGATTAAATTCCAAGTATTTAGGTCTTTAAGGTACTCAATATTTTCTACATGGGTAAACGGAAGTGTATTTCCTTCACAAGGAATACAATGTTTTTTGTGTAAATCTTTATTCATCGATCGGATTTACTCGTAAACCGTTATATGGAAGAGAGGTGTGGACTGGGGCTCTTTTTATCAAATCAATAATTTCGTCATGGCTGTCTATAATTTTAAAAAGTTCCATATCCTCTTTATCGATTGCCCCCTGATTGAGTAAGCTTTCTGTAATAAAACTTTTTACTTTATTCCAATATTCACTACCAACCAAGATAACTGGGAGGTGTGGTATTTTCCTGGTTTGAAGAAGGGTAATAATTTCAAAAAATTCATCGAGGGTCCCGTATCCTCCTGGATAAAAAATAAACGCTTCCGCTGAATAAGCAAGGCAGACCTTGCGACTGAAGAAATAATAGAAATCTATATGACTTGTTAGATAATTATTTAGGATCTGTTCTCGTGGAAGGCGGATGGTTAGCCCAATAGAGTTTCCTCCTGCGTCTTGAGCTCCGCGGTTAGCAGCTTCCATTATTCCAGGGCCTCCACCGGTTACGATTGAATATCCGAGCTCTTCCGTGATTCGATGTGCAAGGGTGAATGCACTCTGATAGTAGACGTTATCTTCTCCAAATCTAGCAGAACCAAAAAAAGTAACCGACTTAGGGTAGCCCTCTAGAAATTTAAATCCTTGAGTAAATTCTCTTGAGATTTCATAAATACGTTCTTGAGTTGCCTGATGAATTTGCGCTTTTGTGAGAGGGTCTCTGTCGAGCTCTTTGTCAGGCAGGTTCACTCTTTTCTTTTGAGGTTCCATAGTTTGTTTATTATAGCAGAGTGTATTCTATGTTTTGATAATCCTCAGGTTAGGGGGTATACTTTAGAAATATTACTCATAAAAAAGATTATTCGCGATGAAAAGAAATACGATGATTGCAGTTGCAGCAGGGGTCTTAGTCGTCGGTTTTTTCCTTTTTGGCGATACTGCAACAAGTATGTTCAAAAGCTCAGCACAAGGTGATTCCGTATCTCCACAACAAAATGCTACAGAGCGTTTTACTGTGCAAGATAGGATTGTGGGGACTGGAGCCGAGGCGACTCCTGGGAAAACAGTAAGTGTGCACTATGTTGGGGTGCTCGAGGATGGAACTCAGTTTGATAGTTCTGTCGCGCGAGGAACTCCGTTTTCATTTCGTCTTGGCGCAGGTGAAGTTATAGCTGGATGGGACCAAGGTGTCGCTGGGATGAAGGTTGGAGGGCGAAGAATTCTTATTATTCCTCCAGAGTTAGGGTATGGCAGTCAGGCTCGTGGCCCGATCCCAGCCAACGCAACGCTTATTTTTGAAGTAGAACTTCTCGGCGTTGAGTAAATAGATCGAAAAACAACCCCGTCCTGAGCTTCTCGAAGGACGGGGTTGTTTTTTTGAAGAGTACCGCTATAGTGTCTCAATGAAACCAATCTCTTTCGTAATAGAGAAAAAAATTCCAAACTCTCTTGGAAGAGCAGGGACACTTACAACACAACATGGTGAAATAAAAACGCCAGCTTTTGTTGCGGTAGGAACAAAGGCGACAGTAAAATCTCTCACTCCAGAACAGATAAAAGAAGCTGGTATTCAAGTGGTGCTTGGTAATACATACCATCTCTACTTGCAGCCAGGAGATGAATTAATAAAAGAAGCCGGAGGGATTCAGAAATTTATGAATTGGGAAGGGCCTACCATGACCGATTCAGGGGGATTTCAAGTTTTTTCTCTTGGGGTAGCCTTTGGCAAAGAAATATCAAAAATAACTCGGCAAACAGATCCTAACTTCCTTATTCCAGAACGATCTATTGATTCTCCTCAAAGTATTCCGCTTGCAAAAATTGGAGCAGACGGAGTTTCTTTCAAGTCTCATCTTGATGGAAGCCTTCATTATCTTACTCCGGAAAAATCGATCGAAATTCAACACAACATTGGGGCAGATATTATTTTTGCATTTGATGAATGCACTTCTCCTGCAGAGCCCTTGAGATATCAAGAGGAAGCGCTAAATCGAACTCATAGATGGGCTCGGAAAAGTTTGGAGTATCACCAGTCAAAAGTAAACAAGGAAAGGCAGGCTCTTTTTGGTATTGTCCAGGGCGGCCGTGATGAAACGCTTCGGAAAAGGAGCGCGGAGGAGATAAGCTCTATGGATTTTGATGGTTTTGGGATAGGAGGATCCTTTGCAAAAGAAGATATGTCAACTGCAGTAAAGTGGGTAAATGAAATATTACCTGAAGGGAAACCCAGACATTTACTTGGCATAGGGGAGCCTGAAGATCTATTTATGGGAGTTGAAAACGGAGTAGATCTTTTTGATTGTGTTGTCCCAACAAGAAATGCCCGTAACGGAACTCTTTATACTAAGTATGGGAAAATTAATATCTTAAATGCGCAGTATAAAAAAGATTTCACGCCCATTGAAGAAGGTTGCGGATGTTATGCCTGCACACATTATACAAAGAGTTATGTTGCTCATCTCTATAGAGCAAAAGAGATACTTGCTTCTACTTTAGGAACTCTTCATAACCTATATTTTATTGCTCATCTTGTATCTCAAATGAGAGAAGCTATTGTTCAAGGAAATTTCAATGATTATCGAGATAAATTTTTTCATACATATATATAAACAGAGATGTATTGACTTTAAATATACTTTGTGATATAATAAATATCAGAAACAAGACAGGTCCTTTCCATCCCTTACTATCGGAGAACAACGTGAAGAATTTCCGCATTTCGCTTGTCATCGTCTTGGCGGCCCTGGTTTCTTCCGGATGTGTGGAGAACAACTACTTCACTGGTCCGGCTGAGTCTATCGAGCCAGTCGCACAGTTCGACTTGGCTCCATGGGCAGAGAAGCGTTCGTACTTCGAGATGACGCCCGACCTGCTCGAATATGAGCTCGTCAACACAATGACCTTCTTCTCAGAGGGGGTTAACACCCCCGAGGTTGAGGTCAAGAGTGAGAATTCGGTTCTCTCACGCAACTCGTATTATCTCGTTGCGGAGGATGACCCGAATTCGACTCGACGAATCTGGACTCTCGTCGTGCACTACAGCGTCAAAGCCCTGGGCGAGGGCAAGATTACGGCAACAGCCCGTAACAGCCGTAGCAAGAAGGGGGTATCGTTTTCTGTCACTGTCGCTCCCTTTAACGGCAAAGGTTAGTGGGGTGACGAAGTGGGGACACGCCACCAATCGAAAGATTGGTGGCGTATATTTTTATTCAAAATATATTTTTGTGAATGTTGTTATCAGTCTGTATACTGAGATTCCATGAAGGAAGTCAGGAAATTTAAAATCAAAAACGAGCACACACCAGCCGGGGATCAGCCCAAGGCCATTAAATCTCTTGTAGAAGGGGTTAAAAAAGGCATTCGCCATCAAACACTCCTTGGGGTAACTGGCTCTGGAAAAACTTTTACTGCCGCAAACGTAATTGAGGCTATAGGAAAGTCAACTTTAGTTATCGCTCATAATAAAACTCTCGCTGCACAACTTGCTCAGGAATATAAAGAGTTCTTCCCTGATAACGCAGTTCACTATTTTGTTTCTTATTATGACTATTATCAGCCGGAAGCCTACATGCCCGTTACTGATACCTATATTGAAAAGGAAGCTCAGATAAATGAAGAAATAGAAAGACTTCGGCATGCTTCAACCCAGGCTCTTCTTACAAGAAGTGATGTGATTATTGTCGCATCGGTATCTTGCATTTATGGTTTGGGGAATCCGATTGAATATGAAAAGGTCAATTTGAAAGTAGTTCAGGGGGAAAAATTACCAAGAAATGAATTTATCCGTAAATTAGTTGATATCCATTTTGAACGCACCACCGCTGATCTTACTCCTGGAACTTTTCGTGCGCTCGGGAATGCAATTGAAATAATGCCTGTATCGGAGAGGATTGTGTATCGAGTTGAAATGGACAGTGATAGCATCGCTCACATTCAAAAAATAGACCCCGTTTCTCGAGCGATACTTCACGATGATCTCGAAGTTTTCTTTTTGTTTCCAGCAAAGCATTTTATTACAGCTAGAGAAGAGCTTGAACGTGCCATAAAAGATATTCAAAAGGAGCTAGCTATTCAGCTCAAAGTACTTAATGAAGAAGGAAAAATCCTTGAAGCAGAGCGTCTAAAGCGAAGGACTAGTTACGATCTCGCGATGATTCGAGAAATAGGGTATTGCAATGGTATTGAAAATTATTCTCGACACTTTGCCGGTAAGAGCGCCGGTGAGCCACCCGATACTTTACTTTCATATTTTCCTCATACAAAAGACGGGAAACCCGATTTTCTAACCATTATTGACGAGTCTCACGTCACTATCCCGCAACTTGGGGGAATGTACAACGGAGATCAGTCTCGCAAGCAAACTCTTGTTGAGCACGGGTTTCGTCTTCCTTCAGCCAAAGATAATCGCCCACTACGTTTTGAAGAGTTTGAAGCGCGAGTTGGGTCGGTTATTTTCACTTCAGCGACTCCTGGTAAATATGAATTAGAAAAAAGCGGAAACGTAGTTGAGCAGGTAATCCGCCCTACAGGGCTTGTTGATCCTCTCATCAGTATTAAGCCCGTTCAAGAAAAGGGTTCATACAAAGGGCAAATTTTCGACTTTATTTCTGAGACGCAGACAGTAGTGAAAAAGGGTGGGCGAGCGATTGCGACTACTTTAACAAAGAAGATGGCGGAAGATCTCTCAGAGTTTCTAAAAGAAAAAGATATAAAGGCGCGTTATCTTCATAGCGATATAAAGACTATTGAGCGTATTGAGATTTTGACAGCTTTCCGTAAAGGAGAGTTTGATGTGCTTGTAGGAGTAAATCTTTTGCGAGAAGGTCTCGACTTACCAGAGGTAACTTTCATAGGAATATTAGATGCTGACAAAGAAGGTTTTCTACGTTCAGAGACATCTCTTATTCAGATCATTGGCCGAGCGGCGCGAAACGTGGAAGGTCGGGTTACGCTTTATGCTGATGTAAATACAGGCTCTATAGAGCGAGCCGTAGGAGAAACCGCTCGCCGTCGAGAATTACAACTTGCTTACAATAAAAAACACGGCATTACTCCAAGGACTATAATAAAAAAGATTAAAGATATTACCGAAGAGCTGAATCGAGAGCATAAGCAGGCAGTTTTATCTCAAATAGCCTTAGAAGAAACTCAATTTAAGAAAAATCCCAAGAAATTTATTCGTCAAAAGGAGATTCAGATGAATGCGGCAGTAAAGATTTTGGATTTTGAAACTGCAGCACTTTTGCGTGATGAAATTGCCGAACTAAATAAAAAATTACTTGGTAAAGAGTGATTAATAGCTTTCTTTTTTGTAGTTAATTGCGTATAGTGTGTTTACCCCTAATGGCGTTTTCGAGGGGTATTTTGTCTTATTTATGAAAGAAGAAAAAACAAAGAAAGGTGAACGTTCAGATGAAAAAATCATCGTAAAAGGCGCTCGGACTCATAACCTTAAAAATATTACCGTTGAGATGCCGAGAAACAAGATGGTGGTATTTACGGGGCTTTCTGGAAGCGGGAAGTCTTCTTTGGCGTTTGATACTATTTTTGCAGAAGGCCAACGCCGTTATGTTGAGTCTCTTTCTTCCTACGCTCGACAGTTTTTGCGTCAGATGCAAAAACCAGACGTAGACGAAATACAAGGGTTATCACCCGCGATCTCTATTGATCAGAAATCAAGATCAAATAATCCTCGTTCAACCGTCGCTACTATTACAGAAATATACGACTACTTGCGTATTCTCTTTGCTCGTATTGGCCATCCACATTGCCTTTTGTGTGGAGAGGAAATCAAGCGTCTTTCAAATGAGGAGATAAAAAACTTTATTATTGAAAAAGTTGTAGAGAAACAGAAAGAGGTAGACAAAGAAAAAAGGAATCTCCAATTTCCATATTACGTGGAGATATTTGCGCCAATTGTACGTGGCAGAAAAGGAGAATATTACCAATTACTTTATGATCTTTTAGGCAAAGGGTATACAGAAGTACTTGTAGATGGATCTCGGAAAAAGCTTCGAGATCAGATTATTCTCTCTAAGACTAAGCGACACGATATAGATGTTTTAGTTGACCAGATAAACATTTTTGATTTTAAAGAGAATCAAAAAAATTCTGAAGAACGATTATCTGAGGCTTTGGAGAAAGCGCTTGAGGAGTCTGACGGCCTAGTACAGATTATGTTTCGAGATATGAAGCGTAAAAGTTCAGAAGAAGACCAGAATGAGTCTTTCTTTATGTCTTCTAAATTGTCATGTCCCAACGACGGTTATTCATACCCTGAAGTTGAACCAAGGCTTTTTTCTTTTAATAGTCCGTATGGAGCATGCCCAGAGTGTAATGGCCTTGGAACTCGGCACTTCTTTGGAGATGAGCCATGCCCAGTATGTAAGGGTGCACGCTTGAGGCCAGAGGCTCTAGGTGTAAAGATCGGAGCAAAGAATATTGTTGACGTCGTTTCTATGTCTATAGAGGATGCTGATAATTATTTTAAAAAAGCAAAACTCACCGCTCGGGAAAAAAATATCGCTAAAGTTGTTTTAAAGGAGATCGAATCACGGCTCGAGTTTATGATTAACGTGGGTATTGAGTATTTAACTCTAGATCGGCGAGCCCATACACTTTCAGGCGGAGAAGCGCAAAGGATTCGGCTCGCCTCACAACTCGGAAGCGGTCTGGTCGGAGCTCTCTATGTGCTTGATGAACCGACCATAGGACTACATTCTCGAGATAATGATCGACTAATTAAAACCCTTCTTCATCTAAGAGATATGGGCAATACCATTCTTGTTGTTGAGCACGATGAGGATACTATATTTTCTTCGGATTACATTGTAGATATTGGCCCAGGAGCAGGGGTTCACGGAGGCGAAGTCGTTGTGTCTGGGTATCTTCAAAATCTACTTTTAGCAAAAAAGAATGAAAGTGGTTCTCGAACTCTTGCTTACCTGCGTGGAGAAGAAAAGGTTCCTGTCCCAGAAGAAAGACGTACTGCAGAAAAGGGCGTTATCTCTATTAGAGGTGGCAAGGTGTTCAACATTAAAAACATGAATGTTGATATTCCTTTAAATAAACTCATTACTGTCACGGGAGTATCGGGATCGGGGAAATCTTCTTTCTTGTATGAAATACTTCATAAAAACTTACAAGCTCGCCTTGAAAAAAGGTATCGAACAGCGGAAACTTTTAATTGCAAAACATTTTCCGGGACAGAGTATCTTGGCAGAACTATTCTTATAGACCAATCAGCGATTGGGAGAACCCCGCGCTCTAATCCTGCAACGTATACTGGTGCCTTTACTTTTATCCGAGAACTTTTTGCAGAAACCTCAGAGGCCAGAGCTCGAGGATGGAAGGCCAACAGATTTTCTTTCAATGTTAAGGGCGGTAGATGTGAGACATGCCAGGGGAATGGCGAGATTGAAGTAGAGATGTCGTTTTTACCTACTGTATATGTTCCGTGTGATGTTTGTAATGGTAAGCGGTTTATGAAAGAGACTCTCGAAGTTAGGTATAAAAAGAAGAGCATATACGATGTTTTGAGAATGACGATTGAAGAAGCTCTCTCGTTTTTTGAAGATATCCCGGCAATTTATGATCGTCTGAAAACCTTAAACGATGTTGGCCTTGGATATTTAGAGCTTGGGCAGTCGGCAACTACTCTTTCAGGCGGAGAAGCTCAGCGAGTGAAGATTTCTTCCGAACTCTATCGGCCACATACGGTAAAGACCATATATCTTTTAGATGAACCAACTATCGGGCTTCATTATGATGATGTAAGAAAACTGATTGAGATTCTAGACAAACTTGTCGCAAAGGGAAACACAGTTGTTGTTATAGAGCACAATATGGATCTTATTAAATCCTCTGACTATGTTATCGATATTGGGCCGGAAGGAGGTGTTGGGGGAGGAGATCTTGTTGCCAAAGGTACCCCAGAAGAGATTGCTAATCACTCCAAAAGCCATACGGGTAAATATTTGAAACTTGCCCTCAAAGAACGTCGTTGAAAGAATCTTATTTTTGTGCGAAAGTGAACTAAGAGATCTTACAAGGAGACGTCGGTGGCATCTCGAGAAAAGAAAGATCGAGGCTGGCAACGGAGAGCTGTCTTCTTCATGTTGTTTTGTGGGCCCTATGCCGAAGAGTACCAAAGACAGTTTGTGGCACAGGAAGATTCAGAACGGGAAAACCTCGGGATTTTTTCACGCGAACCTCTAGAAGTGCCCACCTCAAACCGATAAGGAGCTAACATGAACCGATTTATCGGGTGGTTTATCTCTCTTTTCGCGCCCTTGCTGAAGCCAAAGGGGTATTCCACTGCCGTCTTGTCGTACAAAGACCGAAAACCTCGAAAGAGGTAAAGCTCTTGCCCTCTCGCGCTACCGTGAGAGGGTTTTTAGTTTACAAAGGTGGATGAATAAGTAGCATAGTATAATCATGACCCTCGAAGAATTTAAAAAACTAGAAATTCCTGACGTTCCAGGTATTTATTTCTTCAAAAAAAAGAAAACTGTTTTGTATGTGGGAAAGGCTACATCTCTAAAAGACAGGGTTCGTAGTTATTTTTCTAGAGACCTAATGAGTATGAGAGGCCCACTTATTGTAAAAATGGTTGAGGAAAGTGACAGTATATTGTGGCAGGAGTCTACGTCAGTTCTCGAAGCTCTCATTCTTGAGGCCTATAATATTAAAAAACTTAATCCAAGTTATAACTCAAAAGAAAAAGACAATAAGAGCTATAACTATGTCGCTATCACAAAAGAAGAGTTTCCTCGCATTCTCTCGGTTCGAGGAAGAGAAATACTTCTTGGAAAAGATAAAAAAGGAAATATAGATCACGCTTTTTCTCATGTTTTCGGGCCATTTCCCCATGGTGGAGAACTTCGTGAGGCTCTGAGGATTGTAAGAAAGATTTTTCCATTTCGAGACAGATGTGTCCCTTTTAACGAAAGTAAAGGACTTAAAAAAGGGCGACCTTGTTTTAACCGTCAGATTGGAATGTGCCCTGGTGTTTGTACTGGAGAAATGAGTAAGAAAGAATATGCAAAGACAGTAAGAAATATAATTCTATTTTTTGAAGGTAAAAAATCTCAAATTGAGAAAAATTTTGAGAGAGACATGAAAAAGCATGCTTCCTTAAAGCAATTTGAAAAAGCTCGTGAGGTCCAAGATAAACTTTTTGCTCTCCGGCACATTAGAGATATTACGCTTTTGAAGCGAGATGTGTTCGGCACTGTGTCTTCTGCCCGCACATTTCGTATGGAAGCTTATGATATTGCGCACACGTCTGGGAAAGAAACAGTTGGTGTGATGGTAGTATCAACTGACGGCGAGCTTGATAGGGGGGCGTATCGAAAGTTCAAGATTCGTGGGAGTGACCGGGTAGTAGATGATACAAGACATTTATCCCAGCTTTTAGAAAGACGACTGAAACATGCAGAGTGGCCACTTCCAGATCTTATTGTAATTGATGGAGGCGTTGCACAGAGGGGTGTTGCTCAAAAGGTTTTCAAAGAGAAAGGCTTAAACATTGATATTGTTTCAGTTGTAAAAGATGAAAGGCATAAACCGCGAGATATCCTTGGTCTTGAGAGGAATATCTCTGATCGTAAGAATGAAATAGTACTTCTTAATAGTGAAGCCCATCGATTCGCCATTTCCTATCACAGAAGCTTACTCCGAAAGCCATTTCAAAGAGGGAAGGCTTAGGTAAAAAAGAAGCTCTTATATCTTCTTTCCTTTTTTGTATATACTACATATATGAATGTATTCTCATATACTCCTAGAAAACAGATTGTAGGTGTTATCCGGGGCGGAATATCTCATGAGTATGAGGAGTCTTTAGCAAGTGGGGCACATGTTCTTCAGAATATTCCTCAAGGTTTTGTTGCAAAGGATATCTTTATATCTCGTGATGGAGATTGGCATGTAGATGGCTTTAAAAAGGAACCAGGGAAAATACTGCACTCTCTTGATGTTGTCTGGAACGCTCTTCATGGACGATTTGGTGAAGACGGTAAGGTTCAGAATATACTTTCTAAGTTTGGTATTCCGTTTACCGGCTCCGAAGCTCTTCCGAGCGCTTTAACGGTTAATAAAAATCTTGCTCGAAAACGTCTTATCCCACATGGATTTAAGATGCCATTTGCAATAACCCTTACCCCAAAGCAAAATACGTACGAAACACTTTTTGAGCTTTTCCGAACATTTCCTCAGCCTTCAATAATTAAATCTATTTCTAACGGAGCTTCTGTGGGAGTAACGTATGCAGACACTTTTATTAACTTTAAACAGGGGATTGAACGGGCATTTTTGTTTGGAGAGGGTGTTTTAATTGAGGAGTACATCCCCGGGCGAGAAGTAACCTGTGTTGTTGTTGATGATCTTTCAAAAGAAGGTTCCTATGCATTGCATCCATTGGAAGCGCGACGACCAACTGGTTTCAAGTTTATGACTCGTGAGGCACGCAATACTCCAGATTCTTTTGTTCCAGGTGACTTCTTATCACAAAATGAGATTCTTTTTATCCAAAATTTAGCTCTTAAGGCTCATCATAGACTTGGGCTACGACACTATTCTTCTGCTGACTTTATCGTCTCTCCGCGTAGGGGAATATATTTACTTGAAGTAGATGCCTTACCGCATCTTACTCCTCATGCTCATATTGCCCGGGCACTTACGCACGCAGATTCTCAAATGTCTGATTTTGTGGAGCATATTTTGACTCTTGCTTTAAAAAAATAAGGTAAGCATTTCTGCTTACCTTATGCGTCCTTGTGTACTTTAGGACCAAGAACTCCCGCTTCCTCCCTGGTAGAATCGATGTTCTGCCCAACCTCGCGGGTCGTGTGAGGCCCGAACAAAGATGGATTCTCTCTTCTCACCAAGTAGGCGGAAGTAACCGCATTTCTTGATACAGATGAGGAGTTCTGCATCAACCCGTGTCGGGTCATCCCGCGGGTCTCCTGCAAACCTGCTTTCAATCCTTCTCCTTAGCTTGGCCCCGCAGTCGGGGCAAGTGGGTTTCGGGCCGGATCTCCACCATAGTACCCCAATGATCAAGGAGAAAACTCCGGCGAGCAAGATTTCTTTCATATTCCTCCAAGGGTTGATCTCTTACAATTATAACACTATATAAGATAAAAGTCAAAGATAAAATACAGGTGTATTTATCCTGCTTTAAATGAATGTTACTATAAGTTTTACTTATGAAGTTTCCTATTGTTATCAAGCAAAGCCCCCTTCTTTTAATTCGAAGGATTATTGAAGTGGAGGCTTTGATTTCTGTAATATTATTTGCCGCTTCATTTCTTACTAACTACGAAGAACTCTATAGAAGCTTTACCTTCGGTAGAATTGTTCGATATGACATTATTCTTTTTGTGGTTGCTTCAGTATTACAACTTGCAGTTACGGTTCTTGTTTTCTTTGTGTGGCACAGTGAGGAGTATCGTTTAAAAGAAAAAGAAATTATTCATCGAAAAGGTTTCTTTGGTTCTCGCGAACAGTCGATTTTACTCAAGAATATTACTTCTGTTGAGTACAAAAGAAGCGCCCTAGAGTTTCTTCTTGGTTACGGAACTATTGTTCTATGGCGAGGTGAAAATGTTAAGCCATTTTTTATACGAAGCGTTGATCAAGCAGAAGCCTATACAAACCTAATAAAAGATGCGATAGATCTGGCACTTGGTCGGCCTAGAGATATATCAAGAAAGACTCCAGTTCTTGATCTTATTCTTGAAGGCGAGAATAGTACTCTTGAATTCAAGCAGACATTGCGATGGGATGCTAAAAATGGAGTTTCAAGTAAAGATCTAGAAAAAGCCGTACTAAAAACTATTGCCGCTTTTCTTAATACAAACGGCGGAACATTACTTATTGGAGTTACCGATAAGGGGACAATTCATGGACTCGAAGAAGATTTCAATAGTTTGGTACGAAAAGATCGAGATGGTTTTGAAAATCATGTTAATCAGTTGATAAAAAACAGTATTGGTGCCGAATTCCGTCAGTATATTGATGTTTCTTTTGTAGCGTTTGATAGTAAAGAGGTTGGGGTTATTGATGTTTTACCTTCGCCCAAACCAGTTTATGTAAAACTTAATGGAAGCGAAGATTTTTTTATTCGCACTGGAAATACAACATCTCCACTTAAGCTTTCTGAAGTGAGCTCGTATATTGATTCTCATTGGAAAAAATAAATAAGTTTTTATG
>CAYVDB010000019.1:0-2729 GCA_964450705.1 uncultured Candidatus Saccharibacteria bacterium
GGCGGTAGTTTTAGACGAATTTGGTAATCCAGTACAGGCTCAAGTGGTAGGCCAAGACCTTATCGATCTTCTTGAAGAACTTCAGGCGGTTTCACTTGACGATTCTCTATTTTCTACCGCTGCATACAGAGGTCTTATTGATTCGTCTGTTGTTCTTTCTCCGCAACCACAAGGAAGGTCAAATCCTTTTGCTCCTATCTCTGGGTCTTCCCCCAGTAAGCGCTAGCAGGTAATTCTTCTCTGTTTTTATTTGAAGCGCAGGAAGTCGTATTTTTATGAGCGTACTTGAAACACTGGTACAAAAAAATATTATCTCTGAGGACCATGTCCAAGAGATCGTTGACCAGGCAGAAGCTGAGGGTATTCCTGTTGAGCAGGTGCTTTTAAAACGAGGCATTGATCCTCAAGATATTTTGCGGGCAAAAGGGGAGGAGCTTGATATCCCTATTCGATCTATTCGAAATAAAGAAATTCCGGGTAAAGTTTTGGAGTTTATTCCAGAAGAATCAGCTAACTATTACCGATTTGTTCCTATTGGCGTAAAAGACGGAGTCCTTGAGGTTGGGATTGTTGATCCTGACAACATTGAAGGTCGGGATGCCTTGAATTTCATATCTTCCAAGATAAATATGCCGTTCAAAATCTTTCTTATTACTGAGCAAGATTTTGAGAATGTTTTGTCGCAATATAAAGGTCTTTCAGGAGAGGTTACAAAGGCTCTTTCGGAGCTTGATACAGAATTAAAGCCCGATAAAAGAGATGATGAAGAGGATTCCCCTGATGGCGGAGAAAGTCCCGAAGAAGAAGAAAACTCTGCCGCTGCAAACGAGCTTGATACAGATGGCGTTTCTGTAACGAAAGATGGTAAAGGAGATACAACAATCATAGAGGATGCTCCTGTTACTAAAATTGTGGCTACTATTCTTCGTTATGCAACTGATGGGAATGCCTCTGATATTCACATTGAAAGAATGAGAGAAAGCGTCAGGGTCCGGTTCCGTGTTGACGGCGTTATGAATACTTCTCTTGTTCTTCCAGGAAAGATTCATTCTGCTGTGGTTGCTCGTATCAAGATTCTCTCCAACATGCGTCTTGATGAAAAGAGAAAACCACAAGACGGACGATTTAGCGCGAGAATCGCTGAGCGAAAAATAGATTTTCGTGTCTCTACTTTTCCCACATACTTTGGTGAGAAGGTGGTGATGAGAATCCTAGACCAGCAAAAAGGATTAAAGACACTTGAGGATCTTGGTCTCACTACTAAAAATATTGACTCTATTAGAAGGGCCCTCAAGCGACCTTATGGGTTGGTCCTTATATCTGGTCCGACCGGATCTGGAAAATCTACAACCTTGTATTCGATGTTAAACGAGGTAGATAGAGAGCATAAAAATGTGCTGTCTCTTGAAGACCCAATTGAGTACAACATTGAAGGAATGAGCCAGTCCCAGGTTCGCCCAGAGATTGGATATACTTTTGCGACAGGATTGCGTACTACTTTACGACAAGACCCCGATATTATTATGGTGGGAGAGATTCGTGATAAAGAAACTGCTCAGCTTGCAATTCAAGCTGCGCTTACTGGTCACCTTGTGCTTTCAACAATACACACTAACAATGCGGTCGGAGTGATACCGCGTCTTATTGATATGGGCGTAGATCCTTATCTTATTGCACCAACCCTTATTCTCGCTATTGCTCAGCGTCTTGTGCGAGCATTTTGTCCTGGGGCAGGCAAACCAATGCAGGTGGATGGCAGTATTAAAATGATGCTTGAGAAGCAGTTCTCCGATCTCCCAGAAAATTATCGAAAAGATATTGTTTTGGGCGATACTGTGTATGAGCTTTCGCCAACTGAAGATTGCCCAAATGGTACTCGTGGGCGATATGCTGTTATGGAAGTGCTCGAAATGGATAAAGATGTAGAATCTATTATCTTAAAAAATGGTACAGAACAGGAAATTGCAAAGATGGTAAGAGATAAGGGGATGCTTTCAATGAAAGAGGATGCAATTCTTAAAGCCTTTCAGAGATTGATTCCATTTGAAGAGATAAGCACTCTTTAGCGTGATATACTAGATTCAAACTGAGATATAATTATGAATGAAGAAAAGAAATACAAGGTTCTAATTGTGGATGACGACAAGTTTCTTTTAGATATGTATGCAACTAAGTTTAAAAGCTTAGGGCATGAAGCAGTTGTTGCGGTAGGTGCTCAAGATGCATTACAAAAAATTAGAGAAGATGCTTCTCCTGAAATCCTTATTTTGGACATTATCATGCCAAATATGGATGGCTTGGAGCTTCTAGAGCTTATCCGCAAGGAGAATCTTATCCCGGGCGTTCCGGTTGTTATGCTTACAAACGAGACTGATCCTGCTAAGATTGAGAAGGCAAAGAGTTTGGGAGTAGCTGGATACATTGTTAAAGCAACAACTATTCCTTCAGAGGTTGTGAATGAGGTTATATCAATTGTCAGTAAGAATGCATCATAAGTATGGAAAAGAAAGCACTGCTTGAAAGTCTTATTCAGATCGTTATCCAAGAAGGTGGTTCAGATCTCCACCTCTCCGAAGGCCGGACGCCTATCATCCGCGTCTCCGGCTTTTTGATCCCTCTCGTTAAAGAAAGCGCTCTTACCAGAGAAGATATTGACTCTATTCTCACGACAATCCTCACCCCTGAAGCAAAAAAAGATTTCTTAGAGACAAAAGAAATTGATTTTGCGT
>CAYVDB010000019.1:2739-6025 GCA_964450705.1 uncultured Candidatus Saccharibacteria bacterium
ACTCACAGGGAAGATTTCGAGGAAATGCGTTTTTCCGACTTGGTAAAATTTCAGTTGCTTTACGTCTGATTCCTAAACATATCCGAACCTTGGAGGAGCTTAACCTTCCTCCAATCTTAGAGATTTTCTCCAAGAAGCAACAAGGTTTTTTTCTTTGCGTAGGTCCTGCTGGACAAGGTAAGTCGACAACGCTTGCGACTTTGATTGAAATGATTAATTTGGAACGTCTTGAACACATTGTGACCATTGAGGATCCAATCGAGTATATTTTTGAACCAAAGAAGGCAATTATTGATCAGCGAGAAGTTTCAATCGATACAGCCGATTTCCATAGTGCTTTGTGGAGCGTATTTCGCCAGGATGTTGACGTCGTGATGATTGGAGAAATGCGAGATCCAGAGACTATTTCAACGGCCGTTACTGCTGCAGAAACTGGGCACCTTGTTCTTTCGACCTTGCACACTAATACGGCGGCGCAGACGATTGATCGTATCATCGACTCTTTCCCGGCTGATCAACAGAGTCAGATTAGAATTCAGCTTGCAGGAAGTTTGGCTGGTATTTTCTCACAGCGCTTGATTCCTAGAGTTTCAGGGGGTCTTGTTCCAGCTTATGAACTCCTTATCAACAATAACGCAATAGCAAATTTGATTCGAGAAAAAAGGACTCACGAAGTCAATGCTGTTATTGAGACGAGTTCAGGCGAAGGTATGATTGACTTGAACAGATCATTAGCACTTCTTGTTCAGAAGGGGGAGATTACGGTTGAGAATGCCTATACCTATTCTAATAATCCAAAAACGCTTGAGAAGATGCTTTAAAATCTATGCTTTTCAACTATAAAGCGATTGATAATAACGGAGAAGCAAAGGAAGGTACTGTTGATGCTATTAATCTTGAGGTAGCAATAGCTTCTATCCAAAAGCGCGGCCTCATCCTTTCTTCAATTGAACCTGCAGAAGAGGAGGGGATTCGCGGGCGTTTCTTTTTTGGAGGTAAAGTTTCAAATAAGGATGTCGTCATTCTTTCTAGACAATTAGCTACTCTTTTTGACGCTCAAGTTTCAGCGTTACGTGTATTTAAATTGATTTCTGCAGAAACAGAAAGCCCTGTTTTACGAAAAAGTCTTACTGAAATAGCGGATGATCTTCAAGGAGGAAGTTCGATATCAAAAGCACTTGGTAAACATCCTAAAATATTCTCTGATTTTTATGTGAATATGGTTCGGTCAGGAGAGGAAACCGGAAAGCTAAATGATACGTTTAACTATCTTGCTGATTATTTGGATAGAACATACGAGGTTACCTCTAAGGCGAAGAATGCTCTGATTTATCCTGCATTCGTAATAACGGTTTTTATTGGTGTCATGGTTTTGATGTTTACTACTATTGTTCCAAAAATCGCAACAATTCTCATTGATTCTGGCCAAGATCTGCCGATTTACACGAAAATAGTTATTGGAATCAGTGATTTCTTCATGGACTATGGTATTTTCCTTCTTGCGGCTTTGATTGTGGCTGTCTTTTTCTTGGTTCGTTATATTCGAACCGATGCCGGGGCGTATGCTTTTGATAGCTTTAAACTGGGTCTCCCTTACATTGGTGACTTGTATCGAAAGCTCTACCTTTCAATGATTGCCGATAACATGCACACCATGGTGCTTTCTGGAATTCCGATGCTTCGGGCTCTTGAAGTTACTTCAACTGTGGTAGGTAATGAAATATACAAGCAGATTTTGAACGAAAGTATGGTCTCAGTTAAGGGGGGAAGTGCTTTGTCGGCCTCTTTATCACAGTATCCAGAGATTCCTGGTATTTTGGTGCAAATGATTCGGGTAGGAGAAGAGACTGGCGAACTTGGAAACATTCTTAAAACTATGGCGAAATTTTATCAGCGTGAGGTGATGAACGCAGTCGATACTCTTGTTGATCTTATTGAGCCAGTAATGATTGTTCTTTTGGGCCTAGGCGTGGGTACTCTTCTCGCTTCTGTATTGATGCCGATTTACAACATTGCTTCAAATACCGTATAGGCTATCCACAGCAGTTTTCCACTTTTTCTACAGTGGGTTTATAATAAGTGTTAACGTTTTATAACAAACGGAGTGCCTCACAAGGGCAGAATTATAAGGGTTATTATTTTCATTCATGAATAGAACAAAAGGTTTCACCTTGATCGAGCTTTTGGTGGTTATCGCCATCATCGGTATTCTCTCTTCTGTTGTCCTTGCAAGCTTGAACAGCGCTCGGGCAAAAGGATCTGATGCCGCTGTGAAGTCGAACCTTGCCAACATCCGAGCACAGGCGGAGATTTTGTATGACACAAATGGTTGTTATTCAAACACCTCAACTTGTCAGGCAACTCTGCTTTCTTCATGCTCAGGCGCGAATACAATCTTCGCTAATACGAACGTGACTCAGCAGATCAATGCTGCTCAAACAGCAGGAGGAGGTACAGCAACTTGTAACACTTCTGCAGGCGCAGGCGCATGGGCTGCTGCGACAGCTCTCAAAACCAGCGGCTTCTGGTGTGTAGACTCAGCAGGAGCTTCTAAGCCTATCGCTACTGCTCTTGGCGGTACAGCGACAGTGTGTCCATAGTCTTTTCTTAGACTGTTATGTAAAAAATCTCCTGACACAATCAGGGGATTTTTTATTTTTTCTAGTCTTGTATAATTAGGAATATATGAATATCCGTCGTGGTTTTACTCTGATTGAGCTCATTGTTGTTATAGCCATAATCTCAATCCTTTCAGCCGTTGTTATTTCAAATATAGGGAATGCTCGAGATCGTTCAGCAAATGCGAGTGTTAAGGCAAATCTAAATAGCCTTAGAGCTATGATTGCAATTTTTTATGATGCAAATGGGAACTATGGTACTGCTGGTGTGAATGGTTGCACTTCAGGAGGAATGTTTAACTCAACTTCACCAAATGATATAAGCGGAGCTATAAGTGAAGCGTTACAATCATCTGGGCATACAGGAGGTATCTATTGTAGGAGTAATACAAGTACCAACCAATGGGCGATTGCGGTGCCGCTTCGTCCTCTGACGGGTAATAATTCAACTCAACAAGCGTGGTGTGTTGACTTTAGAGGCATATCAAAACAGGTCACTTTTGGAAGTTTTTCAACATCTCAATGTCCATAGCTAGTTGTTTCTTACATTGATCCTAGTACAATAAATACCATGAATAGAACAAAAGGTTTTACATTAATCGAATTATTAGTAGTTATCGCCATCATCGGTATTCTCTCTTCTGTTGTCCTTGCAAGCTTGAACAGCG
>CAYVDB010000019.1:6125-10958 GCA_964450705.1 uncultured Candidatus Saccharibacteria bacterium
AGACTGTTATGTAAAAAATCTCCTGACACAATCAGGGGATTTTTTATTTTTTCTACTAAGGTATACTTTTAGGATAAATACGACAATGCTGTACGTTTTTTATTGATCCTAGTACAATAAATACCATGAATAGAACAAAAGGTTTTACATTAATCGAATTATTAGTAGTTATCGCCATCATCGGTATTCTTTCTTCTGTTGTCCTTGCAAGCTTGAATACTGCACGAGCAAAAGGATCTGATGCTTCAATTAAATCAAATCTTGCGGGGGTTCGATCTCAGGCGGAAATATTCTTTGATACAAATACCCACTACGGAGATGATACAGCTGACTGTACAACCACAGGAACTTTATTTGTTGATCCAAATATTACAGCGGCACTCTCGCAAGCTTCTACTACATCTGGAGCGGCACCAACTTGCTATGCAGATGATGGTAATACTGGAGCGGGAACAACCGCTTCTTCATGGGCAGCTTCTGTCCCATTGAAGACTAATCCTTCAAACTCTTGGTGTGTAGACTCAACAGGAGCTTCTGGAATCGGAGTAGCATCTCTTGTTTCTGATGTCGCGCTCTGCCAATAGTAAGCAAACTCCACAAAAACCCGACATATGTCGGGTTTTTGTTTTATAATAGACTGATAATGATAGGATTTTTCTTTTTTGTTCTCGGTCTTATTGTAGGGAGTTTTCTTAACGTGGTGATTATACGGTTTGGTTCAGGTAAATCTTTTCTTCATGGCCGTTCTCAATGTATGTCCTGTGGCAAAGATCTCGTCTGGTTTGAACTTATCCCATTAGTGAGTTTTCTTTCTCTTAAGGGTAGGTGTAGAAAGTGTAAGACTAAAATATCGTGGCAGTATCCTGTGGTTGAGTTTTTTACTGGTGTATTATTTTTTCTTTTTGCTTCTTTTGATACACAGAATTTCTCTACTTTTTCTATAGCTTCTATATTAGCCCTTGCTTTTCATTTACTTTTTGCAAGTCTTCTAGTTTTTATATTTGTCTATGATATACGGCATCTTATTATCCCCGATAGGTTTTCTATTCTACTTTTCCTGACCGGAATCTGCTCCATTATTGTAGACATTACTTTTGGAGGGGAGGGGCTTAATTTTGCTTATTCTCGGATTGCTTCCGCACTAGTTATCTCTTTGTTTCTTTGGGGGTTATGGAAGATATCTCGTGGAACGTGGATGGGTCTTGGTGATTCAAAACTTACTCTTGGTTTAGGTCTTTTAACACCTCTACCGCAAGGCCTTTCAGGATTTGCATTTGCTTTTTGGATCGGGGCAGGAGTTTCTCTTATTCGCATGTTTGTTGAGCATTTGAGAGGAGATAAAAAACGTATTACAATGAAGACTGAAATACCATTTGCTCCATTTTTGATTCTTGGAATACTAATCGCATTCTTTTTTGAGAGCAATGTCTTTAACTTCACACCTTACGTATGAATTATTATCGGATAGGCAGAGTTTCTCAAAGAGGTTTTACTCTCGTCGAGCTTCTTGTCACTGTCTCTGTTATTGCTGTAATCACTGCGGTTGTTTCTTTTAACCAGACTGACTATACCGATCGGCTTGCCTTAGTTAATGCAGCAAGTGATTTAGAACTCCAGATTAGAGAAATGCAGGTGTATGGAGTAAGCGTAAGAGAGTATAGCCCTAATACTAATCTGTTCAACTATTCTTATGGTGTAATGTTTAATACGAATACAATTACTGGTGCTCCTGGGGTACTTGGCCCTGTCAATATGTGGTCCTTCGTGGATGTTAATAATAATAGTCGCTACAATCCTCCAGGTGGGTCGTGGAGCACTTGTTCGCCCGGCGGAACTTCAGAGTGTGTTGCAACCACAACTCTACGAGGGGGGGTTACCATTGTTGATTTGTGTGTTATTAACAGCACGAACGGTCAGAATTGTAGATCAAATGGCGGTACGAGCGTACCCGGGCGTTTAGATATTGCTTTTTTGCGACCAGACCCAAATGCCATTATTACTTATGCAAATACAAGCGGAACAGTTATTACTTTCCCGAATCATAGAGGTGCAAAGATACAGCTTCGCTCTCCGAGGGGGCGTACAATGGATATATTCATTTATACGACCGGACAGATTTCCGTACGATAATAGATCTGATGAAAAAGAAAATCTTTAAACCAAAAATATTGCTACCTATAAAGGGATTCACCTTGGTTGAATTGATGATCTCTATTGGAGTCTTTCTGATTATAATAACCATATCTCTCGGAGCGATACTTTCTGTGCTCGATGCAGGAAGAGAGGCGAGAGCGTTAAAATCAGTCCTTACCAATCTTAACTTTGCAGTTGAGGCAATTTCTCGAGAAATTAAGTTCGGGACTAATTATTATTGCGGTACGACGACTTCTAACACATGGACTCCCCAGAACTGTACTGGAGGAGGAAATCCTCCCCAGGGGAGTATAACTTTTACTGCAAGCGATGGGACAACAGATGTTATTTTTCGTCTCAATGGTACTCAAATTGAAAAATCCGTAGACAATGGGAATACGTATATAGGCGTAACGTCTCCTGAGATAGTGGTGCAAGATCTGAAGTTTTATGTATTTGGAGCTTTGAACACTGACACGAGCCAGCCTCGGGTTTTTATGATTTTACGAGGTTATGCTGGAACAAAACCGACGAGTCAGTCTAGATTTATTGTCCAGACGAGCGTATCGCAGAGGGTGCTTGATCGATAATATGAAATACAAGCAAAACACTATTTTTTATAAGGAGCCAAAAGGGTTTACCCTTCTTGAAGTTTTAGTTGCGATTAGCATTCTTATCATTACTATTACGGCAACTTTTTCAGCCGCACAAAATGGTCTTTCAAGTGCAATAGAGGCTCGAGATCAAGTCGTTGCATTTTATTTAGCTCAGGAAGCGGTCGAGCTGGTTCGTAATGTGAGAGATGAAAATAGTTTACAGGGGGTTAATTGGCTTTCAGGAATTACTTCTCAAGCAAGTGATCCATGTTATTTTGGCAAATCATGTGTAGTTGATGGAACCACGAAGATATTCTCAGCGTGTCCGAGCCCATCAAATTGTTCTAATTTGAATCAAGATACTAATACTTCTTCGAGTCAATATGGAATGTATGGATACGATCCAAACTGGACTCCAACGGCATATAATCGAGAAATTCGCCTGACTCAGATTAACGCCAATGAGATAATAGCAACGATCATTATGACTTGGACTAGAGGGCCATTCACTAAAGTATTCCAAGTAAAGGAGTCTATCCTTAATTGGCAACAGTAATAGTTATGTTAAAGAGAAACTTGAATAAAAATAGATCACAAGGTATAGCTATTTATATCTCTGTGATTGTTACGGCGACGCTCATACTCGTGTCTTTTGCAATTATTAGTCTCGCTTTAAAACAAATTGTAATTTCGTCGGCGTCTAGAGATTCTCAGGCGGCTTTTTATGCAGCAGATAGCGGCGTTGAGTGTGCTCTATATTGGGATTTAAAAAACTCTGGGGTCAGCCTATTTGCAACATCGACGGGGAATCAAACATTGAACTGTAACAATGTTTCAGCAGCAGTTACTAAAACTGTGAATGGCGGTACAGGCGTAGGCACTTCAACGTTCTCATTTACATTTTTACCAGATCCATTTTGTGTGAATGTTTGGGTTATAAAAAGTTACAATGGACCAGATTTGAAAACAAAAATCGAATCTCGGGGTTACAATAGTTGTAGCGCAAGCAATGCTCGCCGAGTGGAAAGAGCAATCCAGGCAAGCTACTAGCAGATACAAGCTTTATTTGTGTATGATGGAGGCTGTATGACCGCTCCACAGGATATTCGCCTTCGTGCTATGAAATTGAGGAAGTCTATAGACCGATATCGGTATGATTTCCACGTACTCAATAAAGAGACGATCAGCCCAGCAGCTCTCGACTCTCTTAAGGCCGAGCTTTCAAAGATAGAAAAAGATTGGCCTGAGCTAATTACTCCAGATTCTCCAACTCAAAGAGTAGCCGGAGAGCCTCTTCCGGGGTTTAAGAAAGTTGTCCATAAAGTTTCGCAATGGTCTTTTAATGATGCTTTTAATGAAGAAGATATTCGTGATTTTGATGAACGTGTTCGCCGATTTTATAAAACTAATACAGGCCAGGACATAGTGCCTACATATACGTGTGAGCTTAAGATAGACGGTTCGCATCTCGTCCTTGAGTATGAGCATGGTCTATTAAAGACAGGGGCGACTCGTGGAGATGGAAAAGTTGGAGAAGATGTTACAACCAATATAAAAACCATAGAGTCTATCCCTTTGCGTATCTCAAAAGATATTTCTCTCGTGGTAGAAGGTGAAGTCTATATGCCCAAGAGCCAATTTGCGCGAATTAATGAAGAACTTAGAGACAAAGGAGAGCCTCTTTTTGCAAATGCTCGCAATATTGTAGCCGGTACTATACGCCAGCTTGATCCTCGAATTGTTGCAGAGAGGAAACTTTCGGTATTTATCTACGATATTTCTGCTATTGATCGAGATTTTCCGCAAACACAGTTGGAAGAACTCGATATGTTAGGAGATCTTGGTTTTAAAGTTAATAAAAACTTTAAGTTATGTAAAAATGTTGACGATGTGATTACTTTTTGGAAAACATGGGAGAAAAAGAAAGACAAGGAGGATTATTTAATTGATGGCGTAGTGGTTAAAGTAAATGATCGGTCTGTACAAGAGATCTTAGGTTACACCGGCAAAGCCCCAAGGTGGGGGATTGCCTTAAAGTTTCAAGCAGAACAGGTTACAACAACTGTTCGTGATATTACTCTTCAGATTGGTAGGACAGGAGTAC
>CAYVDB010000020.1:0-9519 GCA_964450705.1 uncultured Candidatus Saccharibacteria bacterium
GGGAGTAAGTCGTAACAAGGCACGGGTAGCGGAAGCTGCTCGTGGAGTAATTCAAGTGAAAAACTGTTCCGGCTTGCCGGAACTTAGTGAGTCGATATTGTGTATCTCGATCGAGTACATAATGGATGGCTGTCGGACATCTTTAAAAACGGCATGACATTTGGAAAGACAAATACAGGGCTCTTCTTTTTTGAAGAAGTCTAGGAATGGGGCAAAATAAAGTATGCTATACAAAAATATCCTCCGACGTATGTCGGGGGATATTTTTGTAGTAGGATATGGTACTCTCTAACAAGACCCCTTATCTGGAGATGAATGTGATGAGTTTCTACTTGTCTTTAGCGACTCGCAATGAGGACGATCCGCGAGAAGCCCTATCAGAGACTGAGCAAGAATTAGAGCTTATCGCCATTCTGTTTATCGGAATGTTCGGTTTGCTCATCGCTCGTCCAATAGGAGCAATGGTTGAGTTCGCCCGGAAGTTTCGAGATAAGGGGCAAAGGTAGCCAGAAGGCTACCTTTTTTGTATTCTTGACTTTATTTTTGTATATGATATAATTGTAGTAGATTCCTTTTTCACGAGGTCGCCATGTCGCGAGTCGGTATTGCTTGGGATTGTGCTCCCAAGAATGCGTCTGTTTCTCGAGCACAGGAGCTCTTCTGGTGGTTGGAGGACGTTGTGAGCCTTGGCCTTCAAATGGTCGGGCTCATCACTGTTCTCGCTCTGCTCTTCTTCTCGATTTTCGTGAGCTGAGCGGTAGGCAAGTTTCCGAGCGGATGAGCGGGTATCACGGGCGTAGCAACTATAGCGAAGGTTGCTACGCCCTTTCATTTTGCATACTTTTTTGCTATATTCTGCTTCGTTGTTTATGTCCCTCGTTGCACTTCGGGACGCTGAATTTTTCAGCCAATCGCAATGCTCTTGGGAAAAATTCGCGCGCGCATAGCTCAGCTGGTAGAGCAATCGACTGATACTCGGTAGGTCCTAGGTTCGACCCCTAGTGCGCGCACTAGATAGAAAAACATAAACTGCTTTATGTTTTTTGATACTTGCGCGAGTCGGAAGCATGTTTGCGAGTACGCAAACAGCTGAGACGGGGTCGCGGAAATTCTGAGCGACGGCGGAGAATTATAAGTGACCACAAGTCTGAGTACGATAAAATTTTCTGTTTTTATTTTCATTTGCTACAATACTGCCATGTCAAAGAATAAATTGGTTTTTTCAATCGGCCTTATCTTACTTGTCATGCCTCTTCTTGGCTTTCCTCCATTATGGAAAAACTTTTTTTCTATCATTTTCGGATTAACTCTTATCGCTCTTTCTTTTTCTGTCGCGGCTAAGCGAAGGGCGAGTGCTCGAAAGACTCGTCGAACTCGAGATCAACAAAAAGATACTCCAACGACCCCTATCTTTGTAGATAAGGATAAAAGCGTGGGGGATATTTCTCAGAATGAACAGGCTGATCGCCTGCAAGATGTTTCTAAAGAGGTAGTCTAAGAATGGTAGATTTTAGAAAAAAAGAGCGGGGTAGTACGTTTGTTTGGGCAACAATTCTTTTTCTTACTCTCTTTTTTATCTCTTATATAACATTGCCAGGATTTTCTCGTGGAAAGTATGAAGTAAAGACAGAGGGAGCTAATGTAGCTTCGTTAGAAGAGGAAAAGCCTTTTATTGCAACTCATGTAAAAACTCCAGACAAGGTTAAAGGTCTTTATATGACAAGCTGGGTCGCGGGCACTCCTTCTTTGCGGGCCAAGATTGTCGAACTTGTTGATACTACTGAAGCCAACGCGCTAGTTATTGATATAAAGGATGATACGGGGAGAGTTTCCTTTGAAGTTTGGGACGAGGAATTAAAAAAAGAAGGATCGGAAGATGTTCGAATTAAAGATTTAAGGGAGTTTATAGAAACTCTTCACAAGAAAGATATTTATATTATTGGAAGAATTGCGTCTTTCCAAGATCCATATATGGTGAAAAAGTACCCAGAAAGAGCCGTAAAGAAGGCGAGTGATGGGCTGGTTTGGAGAGATAGAAAAGGGCTTTCTTGGATTGATGCCGGGTCGCAAGAACATTGGAAGTATTTAGTTAGTCTTGCGAATGAGTCATACAAAGCAGGGTTCGATGAAATCCAGTTTGATTATATTCGATATCCATCCGACGGAAATATGAATGATATTGCTTTCCCTTATAGCCAAGGAAAAGTAAAACATGAAGTGATTCGGAGTTTTTTTGAATATCTTTCAAAAGAATTGAGACCTACAGGAATGAAAATTTCAGCTGATCTCTTTGGCATGACTACAACAAATGTTGATGATTTAAATATCGGCCAAGTTCTTGAAGATTCATTTTTAAACTTTGACTATGTTTCTCCTATGGTCTATCCGTCACATTATCCGAGTGGTTTTTATGGTATAAAAAATGTAAATGCTGAACCCTACAAGGTGGTAAATATTTCTATGCAAAAGGCGATGGACCGGCTAAAGACTTACCATGAGACCGTTGCTTCAACGACTGTAGAATTTAGGCCTTGGCTTCAAGATAATAACTATCCTGTGACCTATACTGCCGATATGGTTCGAGCTCAGATACAAGCGACGTATGATGCGGGTATTGATTCTTGGATGCTTTGGGATGCAGGGAATACTTACACAAGAGAGGCTTTACTACAAGAATAATTTTATTGTGTTATTCTCAGAGTAGACCAAATCTGAGGAGGTGAGAGAGATGATAAGTGAAGTTTTGGCACGAAGAGCCCTTGATGAAAACAAAGGCAGACTCCAGTTTCCCTTTGTTGACCACTGTGAGGTGAAGAAGACGGAGACAGGAAACTACATCGTGGTAGCTTTTCTCCGACGCTCACTTAAGCGAGGTGAGTATGTGCCAAGCCCTCTTGTGGTAAACGATTTCGGGCAGAGCTATCGTGTGATTGTCAAAACTCAAATTCTGCGAGGCCAGATGAATCCTACTTTGTGAGAATCTAGTCCACAAACATACTTGTTTGTGGACTTTTTTCTATAAACTTTTCTGCTCCTTGAATATCTTCTGGAGTGCTGATCGGTAACCAAAAATCGGTTGTAATGATCTTAGGTTTCATTGTCTTTTGCGCGCTAAGAAGTGTTTGAGGTAATCCCCATTCTTCAGTTTTTTTCATTTTTACTGGTTGGTATGAAAATATTTCTGTAGTAAGAGAATAAAGCCCAGTGAATATAAGACCACCATCAGAATGTGTTTTTTTATACGTATCTTCTGTAATAAAGTCGACCAGCTCATTCTCTGCGTTTAATAAGACCCTACTGCCAGAGTCTTCTCTTTTTGCAACCTTACATACAATACTGCAATCACAGAGCGAAGCTTCTTTTAGAGATTTTGGGTCATATATATCATCACCCATCATTACCAGGAAACGATTTTTAAGAATATCCTTTGCATGCCAAAGTGCGTGTGCTGTACCAGAAATAGTTGTGTCTTCAATAAAACGTATTGGCTTATCTCTGTATGTAGATCCTATATATTCGCGGATGAGCTCTCCGCGGTATCCAATTATTATAATAATTTCTGAAATACTAGGCGGAAGAGATTCGAGTTTATATTCAAGAAGTGTCTTCCCCAAGACTTTTGAAAGTGGCTTTGGGATATCTTGTTTCCCCATTCGTGTTCCTTTCCCAGCAGAGAGAATAACAGCTTGCATGAACACAGGTTAGCATGTGTTTTCTAAAAAAAGAAAAACGGAACCATGAATAGGCTCCGTCTAAATGTTACATCTTATTCCATACTGCGAGGCCGAGCTCATTACCTGCCGGGGCTTTCCCAGTATCAAGCATCCTCTGAATGACTTCTGGATATCGGCTGAGATATTTTTCCAATGCTCCGCCAATAGGCACTTGACCAAGCGCTTCAAACGTAAAGAAGCCCATTCCTTGTCCTTCGGAGAGACGGATTGAGGCCATTTCCTTGTCAGTAAGTCTTGCAAAGAAAAAGCCATTACCCTTTGCTGAGACGCCAAGAATTCGCAGGCTCTTGGGGAGGAACGATAACTCTTCTCGAGCCTCTCGTTCCCCACATTCCTCAAGGTCTTCCCCGTGTTCGAGCCCGCCTGTCGGAGGCGTCCACATGTTAGCAAAGGGGAGGCCTGGTTTGTTGTCTCTCAGTAACATAAACAACATCTTTCGCCAGACAACAAAGATGACTACGCCAGCTGGACTTTTGGTCTGATCCATGCGTACCTCCAATATTTTTGGTGAAAATCTTCGAAAAGAATAGAATGTTAAAATTCAAATGTCAAATTATATGCTCGAATATAAATAAATGCGATATACTAATTGAAAGATCTTCTTATGTTTGATCCTGAAAAAATAACATATTTTGCTGAAACGGATGCGCGTAACAGCCGCGTTTCATTTGGGATAAAAGCCAAAGATAGGACTCGGCATGTTTATATCATTGGAAAGACAGGAATGGGAAAGTCTACTGTTCTTGAAAATATGGCTGTGCAAGATATCCAACGAGGAGAAGGTATGGCGTTCATTGATCCTCATGGAAAAACCGCAGAACTGCTTTTGGAGTATGTTCCGCAAGAACGCATAAAAGACGTGATATATTTCGCGCCATTTGATACAGAATATCCAATTTCCTTTAATGTGATGGAAGACGTTGGTGTAGACAAAAGGCATCTCGTTGCAAACGGCCTTATGTCTGCTTTTAAGAAGATTTGGGTTGATGCTTGGAGCGCTCGAATGGAGTACATTTTGAATAACACGATACTTGCTCTACTTGAGTACCCAGATTCAACTCTTATTGGGGTAAATCGTATGCTCTCGGATAAGGTCTACCGGAAAAAAGTTGTTTCGAATATTACCGATCCATCAGTGAAGTCGTTTTGGGTAGATGAATTTGAAAAATACGGAGAGCGATATATGCAGGAGGCCGGTGCTGCTATCCAAAATAAAGTTGGACAATTCGTTTCGAATCCTTTAGTACGAAATATTATTGGTCAGCCTAGATCTTCTTTTGATCTGCGTAAGATTATGGATGAACAGAAGATTGTCATAATCAACCTCTCAAAAGGAAGAGTTGGTGAGCAGAACGCGAATCTTCTTGGGAGTATGCTGATTACAAAGATTTATCTTTCTGCGATGTCTCGCGCTGATGTCTCTGAATCCACTCTCAAAAATCTACCGAACTTCTATCTTTATGTGGATGAATTTCAATCTTTTGCCAACGAATCATTTGCAGATATTTTGTCCGAAGCTCGCAAGTATAAGTTGAATCTCACTATCGCTCATCAGTATATTGAGCAGATGTCAGAGGAGGTCCGGGCGGCTGTGTTTGGGAACGTTGGTTCGATGGTTACTTTCCGAGTTGGCGCATACGATGCAGAAGTACTTGAAAAAGAATTTGCCCCTACATTTAGCGCAGAAGATTTAGTTAATCTTGGGGCTTATCAAATATACTTAAAACTAATGATTGACGGAGTGTCTTCGCGACCATTTTCTGCCACAACATCACCGCCAATTCTTAAACCAGAGATATCCTATCGTCACGATATTATAGAGAGTTCACGAGAGCACTTTGCTCGCCCTAAGCCTTTTGTTGAGGAAGAAATTCGTAAGTGGCATCAGCCAGAAGAAGGTCTTCCTACTCAAGCAGATAATAAAAAACCATTACAGAAATTTGAAGGAAAACCAAAAGGAGAAAGTCGCGATGGAGCTTCTCACGGTCCATATCCTAAAAAAAGTGAAATAAAAAAAGAAAAGGTCGCTATATTCGAAGCTATTATGGAAGAGGGCAGGAAAGACAATGAACCTAGAGAACCAAAACCAATTTCTTTAAACTCTCTTAAGCCAAATTCAAAGCGTAACGAGAACAAGCCTACCCCAGAACATGTTAGAGAGTTAAGAAAAGCTCTTGAATCTTTGAAGCAGGTAGGGTCAGAATCTCAGAGGCCAACAGAGCCTTTAGAAGAAAAAGGGAAATCTTCTGTTATAGAACAAGCGATATCAAAGCATGTACAGCATAAAGAAGAGAATGCTCCAAAATCGGTGCCATTAAAAAAAAGAGAACATGGTCAAGTATCTGAAGATGAGCTTAGGAAAATTCTTCAAGTTGACATATAAGCTCGGATTGTCGAGAATCTCAGGGTAATGAGTAAGCGTATTCTTATATTTTCTACAGCGTATTACCCTTTTGTAGGAGGGGCGGAAATAGCTGTAAAAGAAATAACAGACCGCCTTTCGGGAGAGTTTGTTTTCGACCTAATAACCTTACGCTTGAATCGAGCTTTACCAAAAGAAGAGCGCCTAGGGGGAGTGCTTGTTTACCGAGTCGGGTTTGGTATACCGGCTGTCGATAAAGTTTGCGCTCCTTTTCTGGTTGCTTTTAAGACTTTTTCTTTAAATAATCGACACCCGTACGATATTTTCTGGGGGGTGATGGTTTCTTATGCGAGTCTTGGAGGTATTTTTTTTAATTCTTTAAGAAAAATCTTTTTTAAGAAGGCTATTCCTACGGTACTTACTCTTCAAGAAGGTGATTCAGAAGATCATTTACGCAATCGCCATGGCGGACTTATACACTTTTCTTGGAAGTTTGCTTTGAAAAGAGTCGACGTTCTTACTGCTATTAGCTCATATTTACTAAGGCGTGGAGAGGAGTTTGGTTTCAAGGGTAGAAAATTTCTTATTCCCAATGGAGTAGATGTCCGACTTTTTGAAAAGGGAATTCTTAGAGAGGAACGTAAGACGATTCGTTTTACTTGGGGCATAAGAGATGATGATGTTGTGCTTATTACCACGTCACGATTAACAAAAAAGAACGATATCTCGTCTCTTATTTCATCCTTAAAATATCTACCAGAGACTATATTTTTAGTGATAATTGGAAATGGAGAAGAGGAACGAAAACTTCGTGAACAAGCGTTATCCCTTGGAGTTAACCCCCGAGTTCGTTTTCTTGGATTTCTTGCGCAAGAAAAAATTCCGCCGCTTCTTCACGCTTCAGATATCTTTATAAGGCCGTCTCTTTCAGAAGGCATGGGGAACTCTTTTGTTGAAGCGATGGCCGCAGGAGTACCTGTTATAGCAACTCCAGTTGGAGGTATTGTTGATTTTCTTTTTGACCCAGATTGCGTTAAAGATAGGGAATCGACAGGGTTATTTTGTGAAGTAGAAAATCCGGAAAGCATTGCTCTTAAGGTAAAAAAATATTTAGATAATCCAGCTTTACGTAAGCAAATCACGATTAGTGCAAAAAAAATGGTAGAGGAGAAGTATGATTGGGGCTCTATTTCAAAGGATATGGGAAGAGTATTGACTTTTTAGCATAAAGTATGTTATAATTAGGGCGGAACGTTTGAAACTCTAACCATCAAGGTGACCCCATGTTTGTGCGTGTTTCTATTGGCAACCTCGCTCCAATCGTTGCAGTCCCATCTTGCGATGAGGACTCTCACTATGCAGTTGGGATTCTCAATTCGGGGTCTTACGCAAAAGGCAAGAAACTGTTGCAGCCCATTGGAGGAGCAGCGAAGCTCACCTCACGTGGCCGGAAGTTGCTTGAGGATAAGTTTGGCGCGAAAGATTTCCACAAGGATGATGCGCGTTTTCTCGTCGATGATCAACACCTTGAAGAGGTTCTCTCTCTGTTTTCTGTGAGAGACCCTGACTTCTTCGAGATTGATCCACTTCGAGAGGTGTGGGAGGAACTTACCTTAAGCGAGTTTCCTTCAAACGAGCATTTTCCTGCCATTCCGCCCATTCTTTCTGTTGGGCAGGTTAGCGACATCGAGGTTGTTTTCCGGAATACCGTTCGACAACCGTTCAAGGACGAAGCTGGTACGTCGCCTCTTGCAGGGAAGGAGCCCAGCCGACGCTTGTTTCATCTTTTCGAGATTCGGATTCCAGTGAGAGAAGTTTTTCGTTACATGGTTACCTCTCCGGCAATTCGGATACTCTCTACGACAGAACTCGAAACCGTTCAGGGAGGTTTGTCGAAAGGTGAGACAATTGATGGAATCACCATCGCAGACAATTTCATCCTCCCTAGGTGGTAAGTTTCTTCCAAGCCTTCACATAGAATTCGTGTGGGGGCTTTTCTTTTGTGTTATATTTCCAAGATGAGCGAAAAGTATGAATTTATTATGAATCTTATTCAAGAAGCAGGTGAGGTTTTACTTGCTTCTCGGGATAAAAATTTAGCTGTTTTTTCTAAAGATGGTGATGAGAAAAACATTTTGACTAATGTGGATATTGAAGTGAATGATTTTGTAACTAAGAGAATTCAAGATAGCTTCCCGGATGACTTAATTTATTCTGAAGAGTCAAAGAACAGTCTTGCCACTCAAAACTTTTGGTCCGTAGATCCTATCGATGGAACGTCAAATTTTGCGAGAGGAATACCTCATTTTGCGGTAGTAATTTCCTTTATTGAGGGTGGAGAGGCTGTTGTTGGATCAATATATAATCCAATTACAAAAGAGTTGTTTAGTTTTGAAAAAGGACAGGGAGCATTTTTAAATGGGGAAGAGATACGCGTCTCCTCGATTGATAAGCTTGGAGACGCTTACGTCCTTCTTCATATTGGGAGAAAAGAATCTGTTGAGGAATGGGGGATCTCTTTACAAAGGAGATTACTCAGGGAGGCTAAAAAGAATAATAATCTCGGATCTTCGGCGTTAGATCTCGCTTTCTTAGCAAGCGGTAGGGTTGATGCCGTCATTTACGGGACAATGACTACGCAAGATATTGCAGTTGCTATAGGTCTTGTTCGTGAAGCTGGAGGTGAGGTATATGATGTTTCAGGAAATAAAGTAGATCTCTCTGATACTCCACAGCAAGTTGTCGCAGTATCTAATAAAGCACTATTTTCTAGTTTAAATATTTAGGCGAGAGCGAACTCCTTTTGCCTCTCTTTTTCTTCGTCCGAACGAAGTGAGTCACGCTCATTTTTGTACTCAATAATCATTGAAAGAGGTACATCTTTTTCTTCCAAGATATGTTCTAGTATTTGACCCCAAAATGCTATTCTCTTTTTAGTAAGTTTTTCTAGATCTCCCTCCGTCTTTTCAACTGATCTTAAGTAGTAATCAATAAGAAATCCTATTTTGTAGAGTCTCATAAGTCTTAGAGATTCTATATCGTTTTGGCTTCTGTTTGCCTTTAAGTATTTTACAAGAAGCTTTTCAAGCGGAGGGTTATGGATGACCATATAATTAAGAAAACGAGCCCAGCCTTCATACTTGTTTCCAAACTCAACTGCAGCCGCATCGAGAACGTATAGCGCATGGTTTACTACCCTGAAATTGTGTGGAACGAAATCTGTATGAACTAAATAATTACTAAATTGTTCAATAGTCGACTTTCTTTCTGTAAAAAATTCCAAAGATTTTTTCATGAGCCCTGACAAAGTGGGGTTTTCTGCTCGAGAGGTTTTTTTTGTGAATTCGGAGAAGTTATGAATGTAGTTTGTCGCACGGTTTATAGGGAATGTTTTCTCAATATCTTTTATGTGTTCAAAAGTGG
>CAYVDB010000021.1:0-9055 GCA_964450705.1 uncultured Candidatus Saccharibacteria bacterium
GGCTCTTGCTCTTGCGAAAAAAGCGATAGAGTAAATGTATGTTTATTGATGAAATAACAATTCACGCGAGGGCTGGGAAAGGTGGCGATGGGGTCGTCCTATGGAGGCATGAAAAAGGTAAAGATCATGCTGGTCCTGCCGGTGGTAATGGTGGTAAGGGCGGTGATGTTTATGCTATGGCAGTACGGGACCTTGGTCTTTTGGCTCGTTATCGTAATGTAAAAGAATTTTCTGCAGAAAATGGAAAGAACGGGATGCGTAGTTCAAAGACCGGAGAGGCAGGAGACGATATTACGATTGAGTTTCCAGTTGGAAGTAGAATCACTAATCTAGAAACCAAGAGAGTGATTACCCTTGATAGGGATGGCCAAAGAGAGCTTTTGCTAATTGGTGGCTCTGGGGGTCTTGGAAATGAATATTTTAAATCTTCCACTAACAGGAGGCCCGAGCAGTCAACTCCTGGCAAACAGGGCGACGAGGCGGATCTTTTTATTGAGCTAGAACTCGTCGTAGATGCGGGGCTTATTGGACTTCCTAATGCAGGTAAATCTAGCTTACTTAATAGTTTAACTAATGCACGAGCTAAAGTAGGAAGTTTCCCTTTTACCACTCTCGAACCTAATCTTGGAGATTTCTACGGTTTTATTCTTGCTGACATACCAGGTCTTATCGAAGGCGCTTCAAGTGGGAAAGGGCTAGGCGATAAGTTTCTTAGGCATATAAAGAGAACAAAGGTTCTATTCCATTGTATTTCTCTTGAAAATGAAAACATAGAAGAGGCATATAAAACCATACGCAACGAACTTGGAGCCTATAATCCTATTTTGCTAGATAAGAAAGAGATTATAATCCTGACAAAGGCAGACGCCGTTTCTTCATCGCTAAAAGATAAGGTAATAGCTTCTCTATCTTCATACAATAATGAAATCTTCTCTGTTTCAGTAATTGACGATCTATCAGTTGTAGCTTTGCGAAAAGAGTTATCTAGAATTCTCTCAAACTAAACAACCTGTTACTATAAGCTTATCTACTATGGATATATCCCCCTATAAAGCAACTATCGGTCTTGAAATCCATGCCGAACTCAAGACAAAAACCAAGATGTTCTGCAATTCAAAGAATGATCCGGATGAGACTAATCCGAATGTTAATATTTGTCCTGTTTGTATGGGATACCCAGGAACATTGCCAGTTATTAATAAAGAAGCAGTTCGGCATGTTTTACGAGTCGGAACCGCGCTTGGTGGGTCCATTGCAGATTTTACAGAATTTGATCGAAAAAATTATTTTTATCCTGATATTCCTAAGGGATATCAAATCAGCCAGTATAAGTATCCCTTAGTAAGCGGGGGCTCACTTAATGGGGTATCTATAACAAGAGTTCACCTTGAGGAAGATACCGCGCGCTCAAGTCATGAGGGAGCCATAGGTAGTATGGTTGATTTTAATCGTGCTGGAGTTCCTTTAATGGAGCTCGTTACAGAACCGGTTTTGCATTCAGGGGAAGAAGCGTCTTCATTTGCAAAAGAATTGCAACTTTTGCTTCAGTATCTAGAGGCGGGTGATGCAAATATGGAGAAAGGAGAAATGCGCGTTGAGGCCAATATTTCCATATCTAAAACAGATTCATTTGGTACAAAAGTCGAAGTAAAGAATCTTAATTCTTTTAAGGCGGTCGAAAAAGCAATTGCATTTGAGATCTCTCGACATAAGGAAATTCTTGAAAGAGGGGAAAGGGTTTTGCAAGAGACTCGAGGGTGGGATGAAAAGAAAGAGGTCACATTTTCTCAGCGCACCAAAGAGGATTCTCACGATTATCGCTATTTTCCAGATCCAGATTTGCCAAAGTTGCGTATTTCAGAAGTAGAGGATTTTTCATCTGCGAATATACGTGCTTCTTTACCTGAGTTACCATGGGATAAACGCAAGAGGTATGTAAACTCTTTTGGTCTTAAAAGTGAAGATATTGAGGTCTATGTACGCTTGAAAGAATGGGCTAAGTATTTTGAAGATAGCCTCGAGAGCATCAGTGATGCTTCACAAGCACAAATCCTCTCTAATTTTATAACCTCTGATCTCATGGGGCTTTTTAAGAATAATGCTCAATATTCAGTTAAAGAAGTATTTCATACTATCCCTCCCGATAGACTCCGCGCACTTATTGGAATGTTTACAGAGGGCACCCTAAATTCTCGAAGTACTAAGGATATATTGAAAATGATGTTTGACGGTGAAAAAGGAGCCCCAGAGGAGATAGCAGAAAAACACAATCTATTGCAGAAGAATGATAGCGGATTCCTAGAGGAGGTCGTATCTAAAATTATAGAAGAGAATCCAAGCGTAGTCGAAGATTTTCGTAACGGCAAGGTATCTGCACTTCAATTTCTTATAGGGCAAGGCATGAAGCTTTCAAAAGGATCCGCAAACCCTAAAATCTTACAAGAGATTATCAAAAAGAAAATATCTTAATTTAAAAAACACCCTCGGCGAATGCCGGGGGTGTTTTGCTTAGCGGGGGAGATCATTCTTTTTCGAAACATCGTCTCGAATGAGATCCCGAGATCTCGTGTTGTCCCAGAATCCTAGATGTTCACATGTGCAAAGCGCCCATCCAACCCATCTGCCAGCCTTCGTAGCATCTCTCATTGAGCGAGTGTTCATTGCCCTGATCGAATCTACCATGAAGAGAAGGTTTAAGATTTCCTCTTGAGGCAGGAGGCTTTCCTTTGCTGTTGCGGAAGGGAAGTGCTCCGCAATGTGATGTTGTATTGCATCACATGTGATTTCGTAGAACATCGTGTCTCCTTGAAGAAAATCTGATTGAACTCTAGCATGGCGGTCTAGGTTTTACAAAAAAGAAAATAAAGAGTACGAGAGCATGATACTACGTAATGTCCACGATATAGTTCTTATCCAATTTGTTTTTACTAGTTGCTCATGTAATTTTTTATCAAATCCTTTGCTCAGTTTTTTGTGGATTGGATATTGTACAAACCATGTAAGAGACCAGATGACCACTATCAGAAAAAGACAGTATATTTTTATAGTAATTGGTATGTATGGCTCCGCTTTAAATATAAGAGCAAAACCGGTCAGTGCTTCTATATAAATAAAAATCCATGCGATAGTTGATATCCTTCGAATGTGTTCGTGTTCGTAGCGTATAAAATTTTTGCGACCCACATATGCGAGTAAGGGGTATTGGGATAGCTGAGCAAGCCAAATGGCCCCAGTCATGACCAGGGTTGAGACATAATGGATGGTAAATAGCATTGATTAATTCTATAACAATTAGCAGTTTCTGAAAGATTCATTTTTGAAAATGTAGGCATCTTCAAAATGTTTCACAGGGCTAAGCTCTTTTGGTAATAAAAAATCTCGGGCATCCGAGATGGGGTATTAAAATATAGGTTTTTTAGACTTTTAGTACTAAGGCATAGAAGTATTTATTTTAAGTAGAATGTGTTAACTAAAGTTAATCCTCTATATGCTTAACGGAAAGTTTCTTCATTCTATTTCTTGCATTACTTCTTGCATCTCCAGACTCAATATCATCAATAATACTGAGCAAATCATTGGTTTTATACACTCTATAGTTATTCATTGGATGTCTACTCGCCGGAAATTTACCATTTTTATCCCAATTTCTAAGGGTAAGAGGCGATACACCAAGGATGTAAGCCGCTTCTTTTATTGTTACGTATTTCTTATATTCCATAGAATTATCTTATATAAACATTGATAAACATATACTAAAACTATACATAGTTAAGTACATTTTATCAATGTTGATAAGTTTTTTAAATATATAAATGATCTTATATTTTTTATAAAAACTATAAGATTTGAATAAAGAAGATATAAATAATCCTCATGCTATGTTTTTTATAATTTTATTGAAAAATAAGGCGTTTTTTGACAAATACTCGTAAAAATTTTTCTGCAAAAAGTTTTTGTTTTATCCACAGAAATTTATAACAAAACTAAACAGTAAAAAGATACAATAGATTCAATGAATAGTGATCTTTATTTTGACGGTAAACAGTACATCTCGTCTAGCCGAGCTGCCAAAATAAGTGGCTATGTTAACGACTATATTGGTCAATTGTGCCGAGATGGCAAATTGGAGTGCAGAATGGTCGGTCGTTCATGGTATGTATCACTTCAATCCCTGATTTCTCACAAAAATGCAAATGGTGGGAATGCAAAAAGTAGAGCTAAGAAAGCGGTCCCTTCTTTGTATAAAAAAGAACCTTTTCAGGAAGTTAATTTTTATACCGAAGGTCGCATTACTCCAGATCTTTATGAAGAAAGAATTCAAAAGAAAGAATCAGAGGAATCTTTTCAGGGGCATCATGTTTTTGTTTCAAAAATAGTTAAACAGGATCAAGAAGCCAAAGGTCACCTGGGTTTGGAGACTAAAGCGATCCCGTTAGTAACAGAGGTAAGCACCTATCATTCTTTATTTGAAAAACAATTTGGGAAAGTAGTGAGTTTTGCGGTTGCGTTTTTGTTTGCAATTTCTGGTTTCCAATTTGCATTAAATATAAATCCGCAAAGTGCGGACGTTTATAAATCAATTGGTAATGCAGTTAAGAGTTCTGCAGTGAGAGTTGCTTCTTTGCCAGAAAATATATTTGTCGCGAATGCATCATCTGGAGAAATAAATATTTTAGATAAGATGGCACTTTCAGTGTATAGAACTTTGCACGGACTTCTTTTTGATACAAGAAATATATTCCTTGTATTTCAAGGAGAAGAAGAAAAGAAGGGTGAGGAGAAGTTTACACAGATAGCCCAAGCCCCACGAGAGACCATGGGCGACTCTCAAGGAATGGTCGTAGTCCCAGTGGATGAGAAGACAGATCAGGAAAAAGTTATCTCTAAAATTAAAGAGTCTTTTTCAGATGAAGTGCAGGTTCTTCCTAAGGACGATGGCACATCTGGTGTAATCACCCCAGTATTTAGAAAAGCATCTGATGATGATTATTTGTATGTATTAGTCCCTATAAAAAATTGATTCTTTCCAGTCGCGTATGACTGACGACACGGTCATAGGCGTCTGGATGGAATCAAAAGGTCGAAACCCATGAAAACACGCTCTTTCACAAAACAAATAAAAAACGTCGTAGTGGTAGTGTCTGCAGTACTCGTACTCATATACCCACTTCAAAGTACTCGCGGTTTTGAGGTTAAGAAAAATCCAAATGCTCGAATAGAGAATTCATTTCTAGTAGGCCCTTCAAAAATCGAGTTAGAAATTCCTTCTGGAGCTTCGAAAACTACTGAGATTCTTATTGAAAATAGAACAGGCAGAGATCAGATGTTTGAGATCTCTTTTGAGGATTTTACAGCCGGAACTTCTTCTATTGAAGTTGTTTCTCTGCTTGGCCAAGAACAAGGCAGCAGGTCTTTAAAGAATTTTTTTTCTATAGAGAAAAATAAATTCTTTTTATCTCAAGGAGATAGGCTTTCTCTTCCTGTAACAATTTCTATTCCTAATGGCATTAATCCTGGTGGGCTATACGGGTCTCTGGTGGTATCTGCAACACTTGAATCATCTTCTCGTGTTACTGAATCAAACAATGCGTATAGTGGCGCAACGGTTCTTGGAAGAGTAGCGACCTTATTCTTTATCACTGTTTCAGGTGATATTGATCGAGAGGGACAACTTATCTCTTTTGTAACAAAAAATTATAAAAAGCTTTTTTTTACAAAAGAAATTCCATTTCGAGTGGAATACAGAAATACAGGAGACGTCTCGCTTAATCCGTATGGAAAAGTAGAAGTAACAAACTTGTTTGGGAAGAAAGTATATGAGCAGATACTAGAACCCTGGTTCGTGCTTCCAGAGTCTACTCGAACAAGAGATGTTCTAGTCTCAGGTTCTTTTTTCGGCAGATACACAGCTTCTATAGAACTTAATCGCGGATATGAAGATATTGTCGATGAGGAAGTATTTGCTTTCTATGTAGTTTCTAGAGAGGCACTTCTCATTCTTGCGATTATTGGAGTTCTTGTTGTGTTACTCGTCTCCAAAAATAAGATATCTCGTCATGAATAAAGTAATTTTCTCAGTAATTCTTATTTTACTTGCTGAACCGCTGTTGGCTGCAGTCATGTCGAGTACTAATTATTCTCTTGAAAGTGATTCGGTAAATTTTGGTGGAGGCTTATCTACCTCAACGAGTTATTCTCAGGAAAGTACATTTGGAGAAGTTGCAACAGGCGACTCTTCTAGCGCTTCGTTTAAAATGAAGGCTGGTTATCAGCAGATGAGAGCTTCGTACATATCTATAGGTACAGTAGCTGATGTAACTCTTACGCCTTCTATAAATGGAACCCTTGGTGGTACTGCAAATGGATCAACTACTGTGCTAGTAACAACAGACAACTCTCTCGGGTATGAACTCTATATAAAAGCGAGCTCTTCTCCAGCTCTTGTTTCCGGCAGTAATTCTTTCGCAGATTACACTCCTGCCGGCGCAAATCCAGATTTTACCTTCTCAATCCTAGCTTCAGCTTCAGAGTTTGCCTTTTCTCCTGAGGGTTCACACATTACATCTGAGTATCGTGATAACGGCGCGTCATGTGGAGTAGGTCTTCTTGATACAAATGATAGTTGTTGGGCACCTCTAGGAACTGCGAATGAACTTATCGCAGAAAGCTCTTCTTCAAACCATCCAAGCGGTACGGGTACTGTGATCGAATTTCGAGCTTCATCTGGGGCTTCTAATGTTCAGGCTGCAGGAACCTATCGCGCGACAACGACGGTTACAGCACTTCCTCAATGAAGATATTACGATTGAATCGGTTACTGTCCCTCGTTCTTGTCTTAGTTTCAGTGTGTAGTTCTTTTACAACAACACATGTACTTGCCGATGAAGATCAATTTGAGGTTAATCTAACTGTAACAGCAGCTCCTGATACTAGCGCTCCTTCTGTCCCGACGAATCTCACAGCAACTGCGGTATCGAGTTCTCAGATTGATCTTTCCTGGACTGCTTCGACTGATAATGTTTCGGTTACTGGATATCGTATATATAGAGACAACACTCTTGTTTCTACTGTTTCAACCCTCTCGTACTCAGATATTGGATTGTCACCGAGCACACTCTATTCATATGCTGTTTCTGCTATCGATGCCGCATCAAATGAGTCAGCACGTTCTGCAACATCAAGCGCGACCACATTTGCTACGCCAACTTCTTCTGGAGGAGGTTCAGGACAGTATGTATATCCTTTTATCTATGGATTGGCTGTATCTACCACTGAGACGGAAGCGATCATTAGATGGAATACCGTACGAGAGACTGTTGGTGAAGTACGTTGGGGTTTTTCAGGAGATTACGAGCTCGGGAGACTTCAAGAAACTATCTATTCTAAAGAACATCAGGTAACTCTTTCTGGTTTGATACCAGGGCAAGAGTATTTATTCTCCATAACCGCATGGAATGCATTCGGGCTTTCAGCAAGTGTTCCAGGATTCTTTAAGATGATAGAACTTCCAGAATACGAATTGAATGCAACTCAATTTGTGGCGAAAGTGGAAGACAAAAGCATTCGACTTAACTGGAATAATCCAGAAGTTCCATTTGAGGAGGTAAGAATTGTTCGAGGCAACGGCTTTTATCCGAGTGACCCATATGACGGGACAGTAATTTACGAGGGTAAAGGAGAAAGTTTCCTAGACACAGATGTATTCTCAGGGAAAAGGTATTATTACGGACTCTTCGTAAAGGACCCTAACGGGCGTTACTCTTCTGGTCTTCTCGCTTCGGGCCTTGTCCCACTTCCTGGTCAGCAAGAAGTTCCTGAACCCCCTGTATTTGAGCAATTGCCAAAAGCGCCAACTGTTCATCCTGTAATCGATGCGCTTTCATTTCTTGATTTTGATTTCATCCAGGACGGGCAGAAAATCAATACATTTTCTCGGAACAGTGTTTCAATTGATGGCTCAAAGAATTTAACTGTATTGCTTGCTTACAGTAAAGTTCCGGAAATTCTCAAGTCAATTGTAGTAACTCTCAAGCACCCCGAGGATCCTTCTAAGATATTTTCGTTCTTGCTCAGAGTGAATGAAGATAAAACTGCATATGTGGCGACTCTCGGTGCGCTTGGAGATTCTGGTACGTATGGTGTCGATATTGCGATTGTTGATTATAAAAATCAAGGTTTGAAACGAATTGTTGGAAATCTAATTGCAAGTGTTGCGACTGGGTACAGCAAAGGAAAGGGATTCTACTCTGTGCTTCTCTTATTTCTTGAAGAAAGGATTTTTTATTTGATTCTAATTCTCCTCTTGCTTCTTCTTATGTACTTGTTTGGGCGAAATCGTAAAAAGAAAAAAGTTTCTGGTTTGACTGTGTGATGTATGTATAAAAAATTTCAAAAAATTATTTCACTTATATTAACTCTTGTTGTGGTGTTTACCACGCCGGGTTTTTTGCCTGCACTTGAGGTATTCTTTTTTGATACAAATATTGCTTATGCCGCTTTTAATAAACAAATAAACTATCAAGGGAAATTGACAGATTCTTCTGACGTTCCGGTTGCTAATGGTGTTTACCATATGCGTTTTGCTCTTTACACTGTGCCTACTGGCGGTGTGGCAATTTGGAATGAGGACAGAAGCACAGCTCTTGGTAATAGAATTACCATTACCAACGGTCTTTTTAGTGTAATGCTTGGTAGTTCTACGTCATTGGCCTCAATTGATTTCAATCAAACGCTTTATCTTGGTGTTGAGGTTGGAGGATCAGGCGGAAGCCCTTCTTGGGATGGAGAGATGGCTCCTCGAAAAATTCTTGGAGCAGTACCTGCCGCCTTTGTCGCTGATACTTTAGACAATTTAGATTCCACTGAATTTGTGCGAACAAATTCTACTTCGACTATCGCAACCACCTCGACTGAGACAGTACTCACTATTAACCAGACGGGGACAGGAGACATTTTAAATTTACAGGATAGTGGCACTACCGTATTTGCGGTACGTGATGGAGGCAACCTCGGCATCGGCACCACCTCACCATACGCCAAACTCTCTGTAGTAGGA
>CAYVDB010000022.1:0-8598 GCA_964450705.1 uncultured Candidatus Saccharibacteria bacterium
CTGTGGTTGGTATTGGGTGTCGGTCTTCTGACTGGATTTTTAGGGGTGAGTTTGGGCCCTCTTTGAGGAAATTTCTAAGCTATCTTTAGAGTCCGTAATTCGAGTTGAAGGCCTTCTTAAAGAAGAAAAGAATGCTCCTGGAGGAATAGAGCTTGAACTTCAAAAATTAGAAGTTCTTTCCTCTGCGCTACCGGAACTTCCTATACCAGTTGTAACAAAAAAAGGAGGAGAGGAAACGGAGGCGCCAGTTCGATTTGATTACCGTTGGATAGACCTACGTAAGCCCGAAAAAGCTTTAGTGTTTAAAGTATGGACCGAGTTTGAAAAAGGTTGGAGAAAATATTGGAGTGAAAATAATTTTATTCAACTCTACACTCCCTCGTTCATGTCTACACCCTCGGAAACTGGCGCAGAGGTTTTCTCAGTAGACTATTTTGATCGTAAAGCATATCTTGCTCAATCGCCACAATTCTACAAACAAATGGGCATCGCATCTGGTCTAGAACGCGTGTTTATTGTTGGCCCAGTTTTTAGAGCAGAACAATCTTTTACTACAAGGCATCTAACAGAATTTACTGGGTGGGATTTTGAAGTAGGTTTCATTGAAAGCCACCATGACATTATGGACTTTGAAGAGGGAATGATCATAAGTGGATTTGAATCTGTTAAAGCAAAATTTCCCGATCTCAATATCACGATCCCTCAAAGACCTTTCCCAAGAATTCCTATGGTTGAGGCAAAAAAGATTCTTGCATCTTTGGGTATTCCAAGTGGAGAAGACCATGACCTTTCACCAGAAGAAGAACGCGCACTCTCCGAATATGTAGAAAAAGAACATAATCATGAATTTGTTTTTGTGACCGACTATCATAAATCAAAAAGCGCCTTCTATCATATGCGGCACCCAGAGGATAATGATCGTTCCCGAAGAGCCGATCTTCTATATAGAGGCATTGAAGTAACCACTCTTGCCCAAAGAGAACATAGGCCAGAAATTCTAGAAAAACAGGCACAAGAAAAAGGTATGGACCTTTTACCTCTAAAAGACTACATAAACTTTTTTAGATATGGATGCCCTCCACACGGAGGGGCTGGTATTGGCCCAGGCAGATTCATTATGAGAATGCTTGATCTCTCAAATGTAAGAGAGGCAACCTATCTTCCGCGGGACGTTAAACGTCTCAATCCGTAAGGTGAGAAAATATGGAGGAACGATTTAAAGTTAAAACTGAAGTATTTGAAGGTCCACTAGACTTACTTCTTTCTCTTATTGAAAAAAGAAAACTTCTAATCAATGACATATCACTTTCCCAGGTAGCAGATGATTTTATTGCTTTTGTAGAATCACACCAGACATTTCCTAAAGCTATTGCTGCCCATTTTATCCTTATTGCCTCAACATTACTTCTTATTAAGTCAAAATCCTTACTGCCAACAATAACTCTTACTGAAGAAGAGACGGCGAGTATAGAGGATCTCGAGACACGCTTGAGAGAATACAAACGTTTCAAAGAACTTTCTATTAAAATTGGAGCTCGATTTGGTAAAAAAATGATTTTTACTAAATTGCCGGAAAAAAATATACCTATTACTTTCTCTCCAAGTACTGAAATCACCATGCAGAGTATTTTTGAAGGTATCAATCGAGCTATTGCAAGTCTGCCAAAAAAAGAGTCTCTTCCAAAAGTTGTTGTTCAAAAAATAATTTCTCTTGAAGATATGATAGAACGGCTAACTGTAAGGATTACTGACAGTTTCAAAATGAGTTTTGGAGAATTTGCAAAATCTCACGGTAGTAAAGAGTTTACTGGCTCAAGGCACAAAGCAACAAAAGAAGAGCGCCTGAATATCATAGTGAGTTTTCTTGCCATGCTTGAGTTAGTAAAACAGGGTATTATAGACGTCTCTCAAGAAGATAGAAATGAAGACATTCATATTGAAACGCGAGCGGTAAATCTGCCCAAGTATTCGTAAGTTAATTTGTAATTATGACCTCACTTCCACTTCAATCTCAAATAGAAGCTATCCTCTTTTTTAAAGGTGAACCTGTCTCAATAAAAAAGCTTGAAGAAAATCTAAAGGTAACAAAAGAAGAAATAGAAATCGCAATCAACGAACTCAGAAAAGACCTTTCACTTCGAGGAATTGTGCTTCTTGAGCATGATTCTTTAGTAAGCCTCGGTACCCACCCAGAAGCAAGCCCCTTAATTGAAAAAATCACGAAAGAAGAGCTCTTGAAAGATCTAGGTAAGGCAGGGCTTGAGACACTCGCGATTATACTCTATAAAAAAGAAGTCTTAAAAAGGGAGATTGATTACATTCGTGGAGTAAACTCATCTTTTATCCTAAGGAATCTTCTGATTCGAGGTCTTATAGAGAAGATTGAAAAAGAGGGGATTCGAGGATTTGCTTATAAGCCAACAATTGATCTCTTAGCCTATCTCGGAATACAAAAAATAGAAGATCTACCAGAGTACAGTAAAGTCTTCCAGGAACTTGAAGATTTTAGTAAAAAGGAAGAAGATTTAGAAAAATAATGGAAGAGGGAAATATAGAAAGAAATATAGAGCCAGATACCGGGCGACTACTTAATCTCGGTTTGCTTTTAATACTTATCTTAAGTGTTATTTTTTTAGTATCAATCTATGCTTCTAAAAGTCTCCGAGTTTATACGCCTCCTGGAGCTGTTGTCGTGGAAGATCCTTTTAAGGGTTTAAGTATTGAAGCAAGGGCTGGCATTGTATACGATCTAAGAAAAGACAAGATTCTTTATGAAAAAAATATCGATGAGGTTCTTCCTCTCGCTTCGCTTACTAAGGTAATGACTGCCGTTACCGCCCTTGAACTCGTGCCAAATTCCTCAATAGTAAGAATCAATAAGGAGTTTTTATCTGAAGAAGGAGATTCCGGGCTTAGAGCTGAAGAAGATTGGCGACTTCGAGACCTCTTGGATCTTTCTTTAGTAGTTTCTTCAAATGACGCTGCAGCAGCCGTATCGGCAACAATAGGCTCTTCGTACCTTGAAAAAGAAGACTTTAATCTTGGCCGAAAAGAGTTCGTGGGATATATGAACTCCACCGCGAGAGATATCGGAATGAAACAATCTATCTTTTTTAACGACACAGGCCTTGATCTCAATACAGAAAAAAATGGTGGTTACTCAAGTGCCCGAGAATATGTAACACTTATCCGCTTCGCTTTAGAAAAACATCCAGAAATCCTTGAGGCAACACGCTTCGAAGAAGTTAATCTTACTTCTCTTAATAACATTAGGCATAACGCAACAAATACCAATATTGCGCTAAAAAATATCCCTAACATTATTGGTTCTAAAACTGGTTTTACCGATATAGCAGGAGGAAATGTAATGACGGTCTTTGACGCAGGTCTTAATCAGCCAATAGCCATTGTTGTTCTCGGGTCCACATACGATGGAAGATTTGAAGACCTAACCCTCTTAGCAGAAACAGCGCAAAAAGCTATTCAGAAATAATCTGGGGCTTTTTTCTCTATATCCATCTGTTATACTCTTTGAATAATGATTGCTGATATTGTCAAAGTTGTATTTCCTGCAGTACTTTCTTTTGTGATAGGTATTGGTATTACCCCAATTATTTCTGATTTTCTATACAGAAATAAGATGTGGAAAAAAAAGGCCGGGAAAGTCGATTTAAGTGGGAGTGCAACCCCTATATTTAATGAACTTCATAAAGACAAAGAGGTAAACACCCCCCGAATGGGAGGTGTCATAATCTGGCTGTCTGCTCTACTTGCAACTGGATTAATTTGGATAATTTCTCAGTTCCTTCCGACCGATCTTTCCTTGAAGCTCGATTTTGTGAGCAGAAACCAAACATGGCTTCCGCTTTTTATATTGATTCTCGGCTCACTTTTCGGGCTTGTAGACGATGTCATGGAAATACGCGGTAATGGAACTCACATCGCCGGGGGGCTTTCTCTAAAGAAAAGACTCCTCATTGTAAGTCTACTAGGTATCCTCGCTGGATCTTGGTTCTTTTTTAAGCTCGACATATCTTCAATTGGCCTTCCCCAGGGATTTGAAATACCTATGGGAATACTCTTCATCCCATTCTTTGCCATTGTAACAATGGCAATTTATTCAGGAGGAGTTATTGATGGATTAGATGGACTTGCTGGAGGAGTATTTGCAACAATATTTTCCGCATATGCTGGTATTGCCTTCTATCAACAGCAAATAGATCTTGCCGCGTTTTGCCTGGTTATTGTCGGAGCTATTTTAGCATTCTTATGGTTCAATATCCCACCAGCCAGATTCTACATGTCTGAAACAGGAACAATGGGTCTCACAGTTTCTCTCGCAGTAGTTGCATTTATGACCGACTCATTAGGAGAGGGGTATGGGGTTATTGTCTTGCCTATGATCGCGATTCCGCTTGTGATTACAACTCTGTCAGTAATCATTCAAGTGCTCTCGAAGAAGTTTAGAAATGGAAAAAAGGTTTTTCGGGTCGCACCACTTCATCATCACTTTGAAGCGATTGGCTGGCCAGGGTATAAGGTAACAATGCGTTACTGGATCATAGGGGTTATATTTTCAATACTTGGAGTGATATTAGCGCTTATCGGTTAAATAGAATGCGAAAAACACTTGATAAGCCTTTTATTGTCGCTCTCATTATTCTGATCGTATTCGGCTTTATAGTTTTTAGTTCAGCTTCTTTGGGGTTGCTTGCCAAAGGAGGAGAGAAATATTCAAGTGTTGCTTTTTCTCAGACCTTTTTTGGACTTTTTCTAGGAACCGTAGCCTTAATCATTACTTCTCGTATCCCATATAGATTCTGGAGAAAATACGCATTCTATTTTTTCTGTCTTGCACTCATTCTTACGGCCCTAGTATTTGTGCCAGGTATCGGCTTTGAGCACGGGGGAGCAAAACGGTGGATATTATTTTTAGGATTTTCTTTTCAGCCAGCCGAACTCCTTAAGGCCGCATTCATCATATATGTGGCTACTTGGATTTCTGGAATAAAAGAAAAAATCACTACTTTGTCGTTTGGGCTTTTCCCACTTCTTGCGATTTTAGGTATTGTCGGTTTTGTTCTTCTTAATCAACCTGACACAGATACCTATGCGGTCATGATGGCATCAAGTTTTGCAATGTTTCTTGTTGCCGGTGGGAAAATGCGACATATACTAGTCATGGTTCTTGTAGCTATTTTAGGCCTACTACTTATCGCAAGCGTGAGGCCTTATGTAAAAGCTCGACTTCTTACTTTTGCAAACCCTAAAGAAAATAACCTGACTTCGGGGTACCAAATACAGCAATCTCTCATCGCTATAGGATCTGGGGGAATTTCTGGTCGAGGTTTTGGACAAAGTATTCAAAAATTTAATTTTCTACCAGAACCAATTGGGGATTCTATTTTTGCAGTTGCTGCCGAAGAATTTGGCTTTTTAGGGGGCATAGGCATCATCATTCTCTTTTCATATTTTGCAATACGAGGCATGAAAATCGCGGCGCGAACCGAAGATCTATTTGGTAGACTGCTTGTCGTTGGAATTGTTATACTGGTGGTATCTCAGGCGTTTATAAATATAGGAGCGATGCTTGGAGTGCTACCTCTGACAGGGATCCCACTGCCATTCGTGAGTCATGGAGGAACCGCACTTTTCATAACTCTTGCACTCATGGGTATCGTTTTAAATATTTCACGTCGAGGCCAAAAAGCATAAAAATATGAAAATACTTCTGACAGGCGGAGGAACTGGTGGTCACTTTTACCCGATTATCGCAGTAGCTCAAGAGGTTCAAACAATCGCTAAAGAAAATAAGATTGCAGACGTAGAGCTCTACTATATGTCACCTACGGCATACAATGAGGGGGAACTTTACAATAATAAAATAATTTACAAAAAGAATTACGCTGGGAAAATGCGTCGATATTTTTCGATATTGAACTTTTTTGATATTTTCAAAACAGCAATAGGAATCATACGATCTATTTGGGAAATTTTTCTAATATACCCAGATGTAGTTTTTGGCAAAGGAGGATACGCAAGTTTCCCAGCGCTTGTATCAGCCAGAATATTACGTATACCGGTCGTTATCCATGAGTCAGATGCAGAACCAGGTCGCGTAAACTCTTGGGCAAGTAAGTTTGCCGAAAGAATCGCTGTTTCGTATCCAGAAGGAGCAAAGTTTTTCCCAAAAGAAAAAGTAGCTCTCACAGGTAATCCAGTACGAAAAGAACTTTTCATGCCCCTTTCTTCAAATGCGCATGAATATTTAAACCTTGATCCAAACATACAAACAATTCTAATACTCGGAGGGTCCCTTGGATCAAGAAATATAAATGAAGTGCTTGTCGAAGCTCTACCTCGATTACTTGAGAAATACCAGATTATCCATCAAACCGGAAAACTAAATTTTGATGAGGTGAAAAAAGTAGTAGATGCAGTGCTCATAAACTCTCCTCACAAAGATAGATACCGCCCGTACTCGTATATGGACAATCTAACCCTTCGTTCTGCGTCCGGAGCGGCAAATTTAGTAATCTCTCGAGCTGGTTCTACTATATTTGAAATTGCGGGGTGGGGGATACCTTCTATCATCATTCCTATCCGAGAATCGGTAAGCCACGATCAGGTTAAAAACGCTTTTGCTTATTCAAGGACAGGCGCCGCAACAGTCATTGAAGAAGAAAACTTAACCGGGAACATTTTATATGCAGAAGTTGAAAGAATTCTTGGCAATAAAGATATTTACGAAAAAATGAAAGAATCAACAAAACAGTTGGTATACCCAAACGCTGCTCGCAATATTGCTGAAGAACTAGTAAAGATAGCTTTGCGCCATCAACTCTAGTCTTGTATAGAAAGCTTTTATGATTATTACTAGATTCCCACCATCTCCGACAGGCCCAGTTCATATTGGCAACGTAAGAACCGCACTCTTCAATTTCCTTTTTGCACGTCAACACGAAGGAAAATTTGTCGTAAGAATTGAAGATACAGACAAGGTCCGCTCGAAAAAAGAATACGAGGAAAACATGCTGGTAAACTTAACATGGCTTTCTCTTGAAAGAGATGGGGAGCTTTGGCATCAATCTGATAGAACTCTTATATATAAAAAATATCTTCAAAAACTAATTGAGGAAGGGAAAGCCTACATATCAGAAGAGACAGAGGGGGAAAACAAAGAGGTTGTCCGATTCAAAAATCCGAACACTAGGATAACCTTTACAGATCTTGTTCGTGGAGAGGTATCTTTCGACACAAGCGAACTTGGTGATTTTATAATCGCTCGAAACATTGAAGAGCCTGTGTACCACCTTGCTGTGGTTATTGATGATTTTGAAACTGGAGTAACACATATTATTCGCGGAGAAGACCACGTCTCAAATACACCTCGACAAATACTAATCCAAGAAGCTATCGGCGCACCTCGGCCAATATATGCTCACTTGCCTCTTATTCTCGCAAAAGATCGCTCTAAACTGTCTAAAAGAAAACACGGAGAAACAGTTTCTCTTGATTATTATAAGAGTAAGGGTTATCTTCCTCAGGCTATCGTCAATTATCTTGCTCTTTTAGGATGGAACCCCGGCACCGACAAAGAGATATTCACCCTAACAGAACTCGTACGCACTTTTGATATAACTAAAATACAGAAAGGCGGAGCGATTTTTGATGAAGAAAAATTAAAATGGTTTGATAGCGAACATAGAAAAATACTTGAAAAAGAAAATCCTGATATTTTTACAAATATCCTCCTCGAAGCAGTTAAAGCGAGCAACTTACCTCAAAATGAGGATACTTCAAGGTTGCTTTCTTCTCTGACTGCATCAGGAGTGCGATACGGGCTTCCTCAAGAGCAGATTGGCTTTCTCAACGAAGCTTTGGAAGAGAGATCTTACCCAAAAGAGTCTCTTTTATGGAAAGATGAGAAAGATTTTAGCACTGTTCTCCGTCATCTAGAGTGGGTAGAGAAGGCTTTAGGAGATCTCAAAGAAGAAGGGTGGACATATGACACTATCAAAGAGACTCTCTGGGAATATGCAACAAAAGAGGGAAGAGGATCTGTCTTGTGGCCGACACGGATTGCTCTATCATATGGTTTAGAGAAATCTTCTGACCCATTTTTGCTTTCTCTCAAATTCGGTAAAAAAGAAACTCTATCCCGTTTAAAAAAAGCGATAGAATTGCTACAGTAAGTTATCACTCTCGAATGAAAGTTAGATACTTTTTCTTTATTTTTTTATTGCTAATTAGTTTTGCGCCAGGAACATTAGGAGCGCAAGGATTGTCTGTGGAAGAACTCCAAAAAGAAATAGAAAGAAAACGATTAGAAAAAGAACGTCTCCTGCTTGAAAATAAGAAGTTAGAAATACAGATCCAAGCAACAAATAAAGAGGCCCAGACACTACAGAGCGCTGTAAAAGTACTCGATACGACTCAAAAGAAATTACAAAATGACCTTAAAGTAACCGAAACAAAAATAAACTCAACTGAACTTTCTATTCAGAAATTAGGCCTAGAAATTACTGACAAAGAAAAACATATTCATATAAACAAGGAAGCTACTTTTATTACGCCAACCAGAAGGCGCCGGCTGCG
>CAYVDB010000023.1:0-580 GCA_964450705.1 uncultured Candidatus Saccharibacteria bacterium
GATTTCTTCTTGATATTCCTCTTTCCAAATCTGTTTGAATTCTTTTAGTGCTTGTGGAGACAACATAAAAGCCCACTCTTGGCTTGGCGGGGCTTCTGCTTGAGGCGACCCGCAAACCCAACAATGGGCTTTTGTTCTCAGCAGAAGCGTTACTCGCCACCAGCGGACTGAAAAAGTCCTCCTACGGATGTCCGTAGAGAATCTCAGCTGGATAAGATTCTATTGGTGGCAGTCGCTTTTGCTGATTTGATAGTCACCGTTGTCTCTCAGTGACTATGCTACTGACATATACATTTTACTAAACGCACTGTATTAGGGTCAAAAAAATTACGATGAGATAAAATGATACAGAATGATATTCCGTGATACAGGATGATATGGGTTATCCACAGTCAAAAATCAAACCTGACATAAATTGATATTCACGCTCAAAATTGATACACTTGAAATACCTATGAAGAAAGCGAAGAAAGAATTCCTTACATTGGAGGAAGCGAGAAAGATATTGGGTGTGGTTGACCGCACCATGTATCGCTTTATACATGAAGGACAGCTTCGTGCGACAAAAATTCGGTATTGG
>CAYVDB010000023.1:590-7978 GCA_964450705.1 uncultured Candidatus Saccharibacteria bacterium
AAGACCTCCAACGCTTCATTGACTCACGCGCAAACATCAAGGAACAAAAGAAATGAATATGTCTGAGCAAGAAATGAAAAAACAAATTGCGGACTTACAGTCCCAGATTCGAAAACTCAAGAAGAATAATCTGGGGCTTGTTTTTGAAGATAAGACCGAAGATGTTGTCGAACAGTCAAAGATTCAAGTGCCAATACTAAAAGAGGTCGCAAAAAGACATGTCGTTTTAGGCGAAGAATCTCAAAACAGTTTGATGATTGAGGGCGACAATTATCTTTCGCTTTCTGTTCTAAACTACACCCACAAAAAGAATATAGACCTAATATACATAGACCCTCCGTACAACACTGGAGCAAAAAACTGGAAGTACAACAATGACTATGTAGACAAGGATGATGAGTATCGTCACAGTAAGTGGCTTTCATTCATGCGTCATCGTCTGAATCTGGCAAAAAATCTACTAAAAGATGATGGTGTCCTTATTTGTGCTATTGATGAAAACGAGCAGGCACATTTGAATGTTTTACTTGAACAGTTATTCCCAGCTCACGAGCGACATACAATCACGATTGTTCATAACCCACGCGGTATCCAAGGAACGAATTTTTCATACACTCATGAATATGCAGTTTTTGTCATACCAAAAAATCTAAAAACTATTGGTGACAGGGTTATTGATGAGGGGGAAATTAGCTGGCGCGGATTGAGAGATAACGGAGGAGAATCTTTACGAACGGATGCAAGAAATTGTTTCTACCCCATTATCGTAAAAGATGGAGAAGTTATTGGGTTTGGAGATGTGGTTGCAAATGATATTCATCCAGCCAGAGAAGAACAAAAGAAGGATGGCACTTATCTTTACCCTATAGATAACGAAGGTGTTGAGAGAAAGTGGCGTTATGCTCGCCAGAGTGTTGAAAAAATAAAACACCTACTTCGTGTAGTAGAAGGTAGAGGTAATAAAGAAATACAAATAGGAAAAGATTTTGGTAAGTACCGCACAGTTTGGATAGATAAAAAGTACGACGCAAACGAATACGGCGCAAAACTCCTTCGAGAAATTGTACCCAGCTCCGACTTTGACTATCCAAAATCACTACACACCGTCTATGACTGTTTATTTGCTGTTGTGGGAGAACGCCCACACGCAACGATATTAGATTTCTTCGCTGGCTCGGGAACGACAGGACACGCTGTTTTGGAAATGAACAAAATTGACGGCGGGAATCGCAAATTCATTCTTTGTACGAACAATGAGAACAACAATGATGGTGCTGGAGGAATTGCTGAGTCGGTATGTTATCCAAGAATCAAAGCTGTCATCAATGGATACAAAAATAAGAAGGGTGAGAAAGTTTCTGGGATACCAAGCAATTTGTTCTACTATCAGACCGACCTTGTAGATATTGAACAGATTCACAAGGTTCCTGACGATGCAAAAATCAAAATCACCTACCAAGCTGGCGAGATGATAGCTGTTCGTGAGGACGCTCTCAAAGAGATTGAGAAGAACGACTGGTGGCAAATCTTTGAGGGTAAAGACAAGCAGGTGGCAATATACTTCAAGGAGGACAAAGCCAAGCTTTCAGAGCTTATTGCTAAGCTTGAGAAGAGTAAAACTCCTACTGCTCTATACATCTTTAGCTGGGGTAAAAACGAGTACAAAGGAGAATACACCACTGAGAATATCAGGGTCGAAGATATTCCTGAACCGATTATCGAGGTGTACAAAGAAATAAACCGACTATAAAACCATGTTTGCACTAAAACCATTTCAAGAAACAGCAATATCACAGCTCAAAAATGAGTTTTTGAATTTGTGGAAATTGCCAAACCAAAACATTCCATTGGTTTTCAAGTCACCAACAGGTTCAGGAAAAACCATAATGATGGCGCAATTTTTGCGTGACATAGTGAGCGACCCGAGATTTGAAGGTAATGACGTTGCGTTTGTTTGGTTCTCTTTTAGTGAGGACTCATACGAACAAAGCAAGAAGAAACTCTTTGACTACTACGGAGGCGCAAGTGAATTGGATTTGATTGACCTCAATGACTTGTCTCGTGAGAAGCTTCACAAGAATGATGTCTTTTTCATAAACTGGCAAAAAATCAAAGGACGAAGTAAGGAAAGCCGAAAGCTAAGGCGTGATAACGAACAAGGTCTAACCTTTGATAATTTTATAAACGAAACTCACGAAGCTGGTCGTAAGATTGTCGTGATTATTGATGAGGAGCATATAGGTGCTGATACCGACCTTGCTCTTGAAGTGGTAGAAGGACTTATCAAACCGAAAATAACACTTCGCGTGTCGGCTACCCCTCGCGTTCCTAGCAGAGACGAAATAGCAGGTTTCGTGAAGGTAGAACACGCTGAGGTTGTGCAAGCTGGACTCATCAAGGAAAAAATTATTTTCCAAACTGAGGAGGATTTGAAAAATAAAACATCCAAAAAACTCGACCAAGACGAGATGCTTTTGGAGCTTGCGTACAATAAGCGACTTGAGTTAGTGAACCTATACAAACAGCTTGGCGTTGAGGTGAATCCACTTGTACTGATACAGCTTCCTAATGACGACCAAGCCACAGCAGAAACCAGCAACACAAATAAACAGACGATTGTTTTGGAATACCTAAAACGCAAAGGTGTAAAAAGCGAGGAAATTGCTATCTGGCTTTCAAAGGAAAAAGAGAATCTTGAAGATTTAGAGAAGCACACCTCTCCAGTATCATTCCTATTATTCAAACAGGCGGCGGCGACTGGTTGGGACTGTCCACGAGCAGGAGTGCTTGTGATGTTCCGAGAAATACAGAACCCTACGTTTGCAATACAAACTGTTGGACGCATATTGCGCATGCCTTTTGGAGTACATTTCGCTAATCCTGAGCTGAACCGTGGGTATCTATATACAAACTACAAACGAAACGAGGTTCTGGCTGAATATGCAAAATCAAAAACCGAGAACCGACCAGCAATCAATGGAAGCTACCGCAAGAAAGGCACTGAACCGCTTACGTTTGAATCTGTATTCATGGCTCGAACGGACTACAACGACCTGGGCGACACTTTCCAGATGACATTCAAGGAAGTAGCGAGCAAGAAGTTAGATACCAAGAAGCTGGACTTGAAAGCCAAAGTAACTAACGGATTGATTGTTGGTGTTGAAATTCATGACTACGATAACTTCACAAAAGAATTGCTTGAAGAAGGTGGAAGCTATGACGAAGAAATGTCCCGCCATGACCTTGAGCGTTTGTATAACTTACTCTGTTTCAAAACAATAGCTGGGCAAACTGATGAGAACCGAAAATTCGCACCAGAACGTTCTTGGGGAAAGCTCAAGACAGCCCTCAACATCTACCTGATGGAGAAACTGAAGCTTTCTCGTATTGATGCCTACAAAGTGATTGTGAGTGATTTACTAAGCTCTGCAAGCGTCCTTTCTCCTGTCATCGGAGATGCTCTCCTTGCATATCGCCCTGTGCGAGAAGAAGAAGTACAGAAACGGTCTGTTCGTGCAAAGCGAATCGAAAAGATACAGCTTCCTCCTGAAGCATTGTTCTTTACCGACCAATACGAAGCACTTGATACTAAGAAGTCAGCAATGGAACCATTTTGGATTGAGAAAGAATCTCTGGGTTCTACAAACGAAAAAGCTTTTGTTGATTTCCTAGAATCTACGAAAAATAAAAGTGTTGTGTGGTGGCATAAAAACGGTGATGCTGGTAGCGAATACTTCTCAATCTCTTACTACAATCCTGACGAGAATAAAGAGAAACTCTTTTATCCTGACTGGGTTATAAAAACCAAAGATAAGGTCTGGGTCGTTGATACAAAAGCAGGATTCACTGCCGAATCAAATGATACTAAGTACAAAGCCGAAGCCCTTCAAGAATGGCTCAAAGGTAAAAAAGGTTACGCTGGTGGCATTGTCGTAAAAGACCCGAACGGCTGGAAAATCAACACTAACAAAAAATACTCCTATGATTCCTCAATGAAAGGATGGGATGATTTTGATTTGAAATAAGCATGATGAAAGATTTTATATGTATAGCAATAGAATTTCTTGAATATCCTCCACTTCCTGAGCTAATGCAAGGTGCTGGTATTGCCGTACTCACTTTATTGATTTCATTTGCTATTGGTATTTTCATTCACCACTTGGGTGATGGTGAGCGGAAAGGAAACTTTCTGGATTTACACGTTGCTCTTGACCATGTCTGGTTATTCAAACCATCTCTTTTAGTGCTCCTGATAGTTGTTGTCAGTCCATTCTTCATGGGAACAAGGAGCTTCGAAGTAAAGGCGGTAGTTTTTGTAATATGGGCAATATCTCTATTCTTTCTCTTTTGGATACTTCTACGTCTTTACGTTTGGGTCAAAGGTGACAAGGATGATTTTAGATTGAGTTACTTCAATAAACCATTATTGCCACTCTCACCACAAGACAAGGTTGTGTCATGGGGTAATTTCTGGAGTACAGATTGGAATAAAAGTAAGCGATTTGTTGAGAAAGATTTCTTTACTTCTTTCTCTAATCAAATTGACTCAATTCTACAATCGGACGAAAAGAATGACTGGGATATTCTACCTAAACTTCTTGAGGATTTCTCGACCAATATACAAAACCGAAACAAGATATTCATACTTGTATTCCCAGAATTTTTTCCAAAGATTTTGGAGTGGCACTATCAATTTTGGAAAATACAGTTTTCAAAGTTTGCTAAAAACAAAGAAGACAGGAGCGAAACAAGCATAGACATCAAAACTTTTGAATCTGACCATATTGTTGACCAGATGATTAGATATGTAACGAAAGAAGCTCTGACGGGAAATACAGGTAATGCGTTCTCTTATTTTGAACACCTGAAAAAACATATTGATAAGTACGAAACCGAACAGATTGTTGGAGACAAGCACACATACGTTTATGTAGAGCATTTGCCAATCTACAACGACATACTTGAGCAATTACCAAAATCACAAGAAGCTTACAGTATATGGGAACACTACTTTCCATTTGAATGGAAGATTACTGTCTCAAACCTAAAGAATCACATTGAATCGAGAATTTGGCTGAACAGGTTCCTTGAGTGGACTCGTTCGCGTGTATGGAGCGATAACAAAGATTGGGATAAGGAATTGGATGAAGTATCAAAGGAGCTTTTCCCATCAGTCGACCCTATTATTTGGGCTAAAATTGTCGCCTTTACGCTACGTCCATGGTCTGGTTCTCGAATCAAGTCAATCATAGAGAAGGAGCAGAATTTTGGTTACATTGGACGTATATTCACGGGATGGGGTGACGATGTAGAGTCAAACTTCGCTCAACAACAAGCAGAACAGCAGAAAGAAACTATCAACATGGCACTTTTTATTTTTGGTGGAATCTTTACTGTTGAAAACCTCACTCAATGGCTGAACGAAATTGATAACCTAAACTACCCAGAAGATTCAGAAGAGAATAAAAACAAAAAATACTGGAAAGAAATACTTTCGGCGATAAGAGCCGAGCGACAAAAAACTGACGCCTAAAAACCTGTCATGCATGGGGCTTCCCCCGCGAAACAAAAAGACCGAGAAGCAAAACTCCCACCACCAATTTTCAAAATTCAGACGGGATACACCCCGTGCCTATCATCCTGTTACTGTTTGTCTCATTCTGTATCATTCTGTATCGGTTTATATAATCGAATGAAAGCAGGTGCCCGATATGAGTACCCTCAAACAACGCAAAGGCATATCGCCTAATTTTCAATAGCCATATCTCAGGCAATTTGAGCAGATTCAAGAGAGAGCTTAGGTATGAAGTGATACTCTGTGCAGTGTTGGAAATAGGTTCTAACCTCTGACACAACTCGGAGCAGATTTTTTCTCCATATTTTTCAAGGTGTTTTCAGGCACTCTTTTTTGATGTTCGAATCTATTTGACAAAAATCTTACTATATGATAAACTAGGATTAGTTAGATTTTCAGTTTTTCTTAGGGTAGCTCCCTGAGAAAAGGGTTGGTAACCAGGTCCGGATTCCGGATAAGGAGGCAACTCCCCAAAACCTGGCGAGATTCCGCCCGACCGCAAGGTCAAAAACAGGACGCACGGTAAACAGCCCGTGTATACCCCCTCACTCATAGCGCTATGAGTGAGGGGTTTCATTTTCCCAAAATTGCTGACAACTCCTGTAAGCGATGCTTCTCAAGAAGCATTTGATCTATAATGCAGGTTCAAACAGCCAATAAGCCTCGTAGCCAGAATTGACAGTACAATTACATTGTTTTATTATTTGTACTAGCAAGTGTTCCCTCAAAAAAGGAGGTTCTGCGATGAGTACTGGAAAATGGCCGCCACTCGACCCTGGCACTCGGGTCAAGACCACTCAGCCTAACGAATCAATGAGACGGGAGTGGACAGAAGAAGGTTGGACTGGGAAAAAGTCCGGCGTTCTTGGAACCATCCTGCGGCACCACGACTCCCACGGTCTGTGTTACGACATAGAACACGATGATGGGTCAGAAGGTTGCTACGATCCTTCTGAGTTTGAAGTTCTGGCTCAGTCCTAACCACCACCCGAAGAAAAGCCGTACAGCTTTTCTTCGGGTGGTTTTCATTTTGCAAAATTAAGAATATAAAAGTATCTGCCCAAATAAAAGATAGTAAAAGATAGTTTTTTATTTATATAAAAAGTGAAATAATTAGAGAATAAATATGCTTTTATAAAAATATGAAAAAAATTCTCAATGTCTCATCGATAGTAGCAATTATTGCAGGAGCTATCCTAGTTATAGGTGGGGTATGGGGAATATTTTTTACATATAAAAACATCGCACAAGAAAAGATTACTACCCCGCAAGATGCTTCCATCTCCCAAAGAAGAGTTCTAGGACCTTTTACTTTAAAAGCACAGGCAGACATTATCCGCAAACACACACTGGAATCGACGCAAAACAAGACATTTGCAGAAATGCCTCGACAAATACAGAAAACGGACGATCAAGGAAGTCTCATATTTGATTCTGAAGGCAAACCTGTAATGGTTCCTAATACAAGCCGAGATATTTGGATCACAGCAACAACGCTTACTACCGCGCTTAATCTCGGAATCCTTACATATGTATTTTCAGCACTAATCATTCTACTGGGTTTCATATCAATCTGGACCGGTATCGTGTTCAGATTTTTAGCAAATAGAGAGGCCCATTAAAAATGGTGGGTACCTTCCCCGCTCCAATACATGGGTATAGAGGTCTAAAATAAACAAGGTCTCCTATGTCTAGGAATATAAAATCACTCCAAATACTGATCCTGATCTTATTATCTTTTGCCCTTCATCTTGTATGGGAGTCAAATCATATAGTTCTCTACACAGGATATGAGACTATTGAAACTCGTCTT
>CAYVDB010000024.1:0-7184 GCA_964450705.1 uncultured Candidatus Saccharibacteria bacterium
TGTATGGTCCGTGTCTCAGTACCATCGGTGGGGGTCAGCCTCTCAGCTCCCCTAGCCGTCATTGCCTTGGTAGGCCATTACCCTACCAACTAGCTGATAGCCCGCAGGCCTTTCCTTTAGCGATAAATCTTTACTCCGAAGAGACTATCAAGTATTAGCGAACCTTTCGGCTCGTTATTCCTGACTAAAGGGGAAGTTCCTACGTGTTACTACCTCGTTTGCCACTGCACTTCGGCTTGCGCCTCAGTACCGTTTGACTTGCATGCCTTATCCACGCCGCCAGCGTTCATCCTGAGCTAGGATCAAACTCTCACAAAAAATTCCGTAAACGGAACCAGAATGGAGCAAAATAAAGGATACTATTCTTTATTTAAACTCTGATGTGTTTGTCTTCGCTCTTTCGAATCACTTTGAAATATATTTGAACTTGCACGCCCCGCACGCATTGTGCGGGAACGTTCTCATATAACAAGATTTCAATGAACTCTCTAAAACCGCCCCTAGCCCTTCGACTTTCGTAGAGGACAAGAGACAGGCCTGTATTATATAGATACATAAGAGAGAGTCAACCCCTCAATCAAACTAGGTTAGTTTGACAAAAAATACTTTATAAGTAGACTGGTCTCCAGTTGCACTTTGACTTGGGGTCTGACTCGACCGCTTCAGTACCGGCACCCTCTGCGAGACGTCCTCAACATGAGGAGTAATCGAGTTAGTCTAGTTCTGAAGAGTCCCCTCTCTGCTCCTAATGAGATAGGAGCACTCGTTGACGAACAGAGTGATGTTAGGAGAGGGCCGTATGGGCTCTTGACCGCTTACGCGTCGGTCGTCTTTGGGTAGACCGCTCTCACCGGTGTAGCATATCCAAGACAAGCCTGTCCAAGGAACACCCAAGTCACCCCCATTCCCCCAACTACCCAGTTGGGGGAATTTTTTATTTCTTTCGTGAGAATTTTTCTAGAGAAACAAGAAGTGGAGAAGCTATAAATATAGACGAGTATGTTCCTACAACAACGCCAACAAGGAGAATAAATGCGAAACTCTGTGTTGAAGAACTCCCTATCAAAAGAAGGGCAAGAAGAGTAATAAAAATAGTCACTGAAGTGTTAATAGAGCGCCCCATCGTCTCTCGCAAACTTTTTCCAACAGTCACCTCAAAATCTTCTGTTGTATGAGTCTCTTCATTGATACGAAGATGCTCGCGGACTCGATCAAAAACGACAATCGTATCGTGGACTGAATACCCAAGTATGGCAAGAAGAGCAGTAACAAAAAGAAGATCTATTTCCCACCCAAAGACACTTCCTAAGGTTATATAGACTCCGGTAGGTATAGCCACATCGTGGAAGAGAGCAATAATAGTCGCAAGACCATACTTCCAAGAAGAAACTGGTTTTGACACTTTCCTAAAGGCAAAGGTAATAAAGAGTACAATCGAAAGTATAACTGCAACTATTGCAATATACGATTTTCGCTTCAAGCTTTCTCCGACAATCGGGCCCACAGAATTAAATCTCTCTTCCTTTATCGACAACTTTCCATCTTGAGACAGAATCGCAAGAATACTTGCCTTACCTTGCTGAGAGATTTCTTTTGAGCGCAAGACGACTCTATCTTCGCCGGTGGGACGCAAAGAGAAATTCCCCAAATCTACCGAACTAAGACTAGCTAGACTTTCGCGTAAGACAGAAATCTCCGGGCGAGGGTCTTCATAGCGAACCTCTAAAATTGAACCCCCCAGAAAATCTGTGCTTACATGGAAACCAAAAAATACAGGAGCAAGGAAAGAAAGCACCATCAAAAGGAAAGAGATCGTAAAAAATATTTTTCTGCGAGTAACTATATACATGAAATTAGTTCTTTAATTATTTATTCCGAAAAAACCAGAACCAAACAAGAAACGAGCGAAAGGTCTCTCTGCTTTAATTCCTAACGCAAAAAGAAATGTCCTAGACGCTGTTATTGCTGTAAACATTGAAACAAAAACTCCAACCCCGAGTGTAAGCGCAAAACCTTTCACGGCAGAAGTTCCGAGCCAAAAAAGAATAATTGCAGTAATTATTGAAGATATATTTGAATCTCTTATAGAAAGCCACGCTCGATGAAACCCTTCATGAATTGCAGAATCAAGATCCCTTCCATTGCGAAGCTCCTCCTTGGTACGCTCGAATATTAAAACGTTGGCATCAACCGCCATCCCAATAGAGAGAATAAACCCTGCAAGGCCAGCCGCCGTCAGAGTAACCGGTATCAAAGCAAAAAGAGAAAGAGATATAAGCGTGTATAAGATAAGCGCAATCACAGAAATTAAACCCGGAAGTCTATACCAGAGAATCATAAAAAGCGACAAAAGAATGAAGCCTAGAATCCCCGCTCGAACGCCAGCGTTGAGCGCTTCTTCACCGAGAGTTGCCCCAACGGTTGCTGTGCTTACAAGCTCAATGGGGACTGGAAGTGCCCCGAAGTTCAAATCTTTTACAACTTCTTTTGCGGTCTGAGGATCATACCCAGTTATAACAGCTGAACCATTATCTATTTCATCCTGGATAGTAGGAGCCTGTTTTAGTTCACCGTCAAGAAAGATCGCAAGCGTCTTCCCAATATTTTCTCGAGTAAGCTTAGCAAGTAAATCACGCCCCTCTTCATTAAACTCAATTGCTACAAGAGTTTTATTTGTATTCGGCTCAAATTGTATAGATGCTCTTTTTAGAAGCATACCTGTTATCCCTGTCGGAGCATACACCTCATCAAGACTAAGTTTTGCTACTTCTTCAGGAGAAAGATCTCGAACTCCTTCTTTTTCGATTCGAAATTCGAGCTGTGGAGTTTTGCCAATAAGCTCAATTGCCCTTTGAGTATCTGTAATATTTGGAAGCTCAACAATAAGACGATGATCGTTATTCCCTGAAACTAAACCAGCCCCCTCGATTTGTATCAAAGGCTCCGAAACCCCAAAGGTGTTGATTCTTCGCTCGATTACCTCTCGAAGAGTTTCCATTGAGCTCCTAATATCTTTTGATTCTATCTTTGAGACATCAGCCCGATAAATGAGTTCGGTCCCTCCTACAAGATCAAGCCCATAGGTAAAAGGAAAACGACCACCAGGATCATTTGATAATTTCAAGAAAAAACTGAGACCAATAATAAGAAGAACTAGGGCAATACTTCCGATTCGGTATTTATTCATCCCGTTAGTATAGGGATTTAGAGCTAAAAATCAAACACGAGAATTATATCCCCTCTCGAGACAAAAGAACTTTGAGTGTTCGTATAGCGATCTTCAAATCTAAGAGAAGTGATCGGTTTTTTATATAATAAAGATCGTAAGAAAGTTTCTTCTTTGTCTCATCAACTTGAGCAGCAAACTTTGGTGGATCATTGTGGTAAAGTTGCGCCCAACCAGAAAGCCCTGGCTTGATAAGATGGCGAATGTTGTAATAAGGAATCTCTTTTTCATAAAGCTTCACTAAGCTTGGTATTTCAGGACGAGGGCCAATCATCGAAAGATCCCCTTTGAGCACATTCCAAAGCTGAGGTAATTCGTCAATCCTAGACTTTCGAAGAAATCTGCCTGCCTTTGTTGGCAAAGGGCTCTTTGAGATTCCATCACGCTCATCGTGAACACCCATACTGCGAAACTTATAGACGCGAAACACTCTATTATTCCTACCGACTCTATCTTGTGAAAAGAATAGTGGCCCTCCATCTTCAACTTTGATAGCAATATAAACAAATGGATAGAAAATTAGAGAAATAATACCCAGCAAAGAAGCGAGCGCTATATCCATAAGACGCTTTACTATGTCATAACCTTTCTCTACCCCCGAAGCAATATTTTCTAAAAACCAACTATATTTCACTAAAGAAAGTGGTATCCGATCGAAGATGTCCTCATAAATCCTGTGCATATCTATAAACTTCACCCGAGAAAATATGAGGTTATAGAGCTTAGGTAAAAGCGGTTCGATTTTTTCGTTCTTAAAATCGGCCGCAATAACATATACCCCTTCTGAATAAATACGTGGCAGAATCTCTCCCTCAAAATCAAGGGTTTCCATCCTATCGATATCAAGAGAAGTAATAAAATGCAGATTGTAGCGGTTGTTATTATTGACTTCACGTTCAAGTTCAACCATTTCTTCTCCAGTGCCAATCAAAAAAGCATTTTCTTTTTTTGAGGTCTCAAAAAGCTGAAAAATATAAAGCCTCCACAAAGAGACAAGCGCAAATGAAATAATCAGATGAATAAAAAGTATTGTCTTCGGGGTAATACCGAAATACGGAATTAGATAGAAGAAAAGAACAGCAATCGCTGAATTAGTGATCTGGGCATTTAAAAGATTCCCCCCGATCTTAGATTTAAGGATTAGCGTGTGCTTTTCGTAAAGGCCAGCAATAAAAAATACAACAATCCAAACAAGAGCAAGAATCCCAAATGGAACCGCATGGGCTTCCCACATCTCTCTCGAGGGTAATTCAAAATAACGAAAAAGAAGAGCCCCCCAAAGAGCAAGAAAGAAAGCAATAATGTCACCCACAAGGAGGAAAAGGGGTTCCTTTTTACTAGATAGCTTCATGAAGCGGTGCCTCTATACTATGCTGTCGAGGCCTCTTTGGCAACCGGAGAAAAGCCTGTCTATCGTTCAAAAGTTGCGGTAAAATCAAGCTATGGCACCTTGGGTATCCTTTGCAATCCTCTCTGCGCTCTGCGCCTCTCTCGTATCGATCTTCGGTAAAATAGGTCTTAAAAATATCGACTCGACACTTGGAACAACTCTTCGCTCACTATTCATGAGTGGATTCCTTTTACTTACTTCATTTAGTATTGGCGCATGGAGTAACGCGGAGACAGTCGACAAAAAGGCACTACTTTTTATAGCCCTCTCCGGAATTGCCGGGGCAACATCATGGCTCTTTTATTTTTGGAGTTTGAAACATGGGCCCGCAGGCAGTGTCGCAGCGCTTGATAGACTATCCATAGTCTTTGTAGTAATCCTTGCAGCATTCTTCCTTGGCGAAGGAATTACTTGGAAAACTGCCCTTGGATCTCTACTTATTCTCGGAGGAGCAACTCTTTTTGTGTTCAAATAGAATGGAGATGGAAAAGAAAAAGATCATATATGTAATAACAAAAGGAAATTTTGGCGGCGTGAGCCGGTGGGACGGGACCCGCTGGCGCAAGGCCGGAGCGAGCGCAGGCGAGTGAGGCGGGGTCGCGGGATTCACCAGAAGGTGAATACCCGTGAAGCCGCCATGGTAAACACAATATACAACATGAGAAAGAAAATTATTTACATCATTACAAAAGGAAATTTTGGCGGCGCCCAAAGATATGTATTTGACCTTGCCACAAGCCTTGCAAAAGAAAACTTTGACGTGCTCGTTGCCACAGGAGAAGGGACCACTTTAAATGAGAAACTCGAGCGCTGTCATATACGGACAACATCAATACCTTTTCTAAAGAGAAATATCAACCCTCTACAAGAAATTATCGCCCTTTTTTCACTCTTAAAACTTTTTAGAGAAGAACGACCCGACATAATTCATCTCAATAGTTCTAAAGCCGGAGCTCTCGGTGGTCTTGCTGGGCGTCTAGCTAAAGTTCCTAAAATTATATTTACCGGACACGGATGGGCATTCAACGAAGAAAGATCTTTCGTGTCTAGAATTTTGATTGGCATTACTCATTGGATTACTATTCTCTTATCCCATAAAACCATCGCAGTATCCAAAAGAGTATTTGACCAAATTTCCATCTTTCCTTTTATAGGAAAGAAAATTACCATAGTTCACAACGGCATAGGTCCTCAAAATTACCTGCCCAAAGAAGAGGCTAGACAAGAGCTTTACAAAGAAAAAACCGAATCTTTATGGATTGGCACCATATCAGAGCTTCATAAAAATAAAGGTCTAGATTTTATAATCCAAGCTTTTGCCAAGATAGCGTCTACCAATAAGAACATAGAGTTATTTATTATTGGAGATGGTGAAGAGCAAAAAAAACTCCGAGCTTTATCTCAAAAGCTTGGTATCCAAAATATAGTTAACTTTCTTGGTTTTAAAAAAGAAGCTTCGCGCTACTTGCAAGCTTTTGATATCTTTACTCTTACCTCACGAACCGAAGCATTTCCCTATGCCCTTCTCGAAGCAGGATCTGCAGGGGTTCCAATAATTGCAAGTAGAGTAGGAGGAATCCCTGAACTCATTTCGAACAAAGAAAACGGAATACTTGTTGAACCGGGAAATATTTTTGATATTGAATATGCGCTCCGTGATCTAATACAAAATCCAGAAAAAAGAAATACCTTCAGTCTCCTCTTAAAAAAGAAGGTTGAAGAATTTTTTTCACTCAAGGTAATGCTTAGCAATACCTTAGAAATTTATAACTCAGAAAATAGATAAATTTTAAGGCCCACACTCCGGAGTGTGGGCCTTTTTGGCTTTTGCGTTTTTTTGGTTTTGTATTTTGTGTAGATTTTTATTTTTTCTACTTCTTCTTTTTTGTCCCCATTTGGACGGCACTGAGATCTCGGGGGTATAATCTCATGCCTTTCGAAATCCTGGAATAATCACAGGTCGATCGAAAATTGCGACGTGGTCCCAGCAACAAAGCCTCTCACCACATCATCAACATCCAAAAACGCCGTAACGATCTTCTTTGTATATTATAGCAGATCAATACATATTGTCAATATTAGATAAAATGGCTTAGTTGAGGCTTAAACCCCCAATACTTCATTCTGAACATCCCCTCGATGCGTTGCTCTTGAGTAACGTCTCATCCCCATCAGGATCCCAAGCCCAAGGTACTCGGTGAGTAAATGGCTTCCTCCATAACTCATAAAAGGGATTGTGGTTCCGGTAACAGGAAGAAGGCCGATATTCATTCCTACGTGAATAATAATGTGCACCATAAAAAAAATGGCTAACCCAAGCCCAAAGAAAGTCTCAAAATTTGAAGCACCCAACAGAGCGTTTTCTAAAATTCTCCATACTACAATTGCAAAAAGTAGGAGAAGAAGAATAACCCCCAAAAATCCCCACTCTTCTGCAAAGGCAGCAAAAATGAAATCTGTCTCATACTCAGGCAAAAATTGAAGTTTAGACTGTGTGCCAGAGCCTACTGCTTTGGGTGAGGGGGGGGGGGGGGGGGGGGGGGGGGGGGGGGGGGGGGGGGGGGGGGG
>CAYVDB010000025.1:0-7178 GCA_964450705.1 uncultured Candidatus Saccharibacteria bacterium
CCTCGGGCATTTCCGCGACGGGCGTCCGTGACTAAAGGATGAGTGCCGTCGCTAAAAGAAGATGCTGGTTGCTAACCGAAACTTGTCATCTTGGTTAGGACATGAGAGAGCGTGTGCCCAACGCATAATTTTCATAGTATAATGTTGTTTAAGATAGGTTTTTCGTGGATATGTATTTAATTTTTTGTTAATAAATCCAATTTTATACATACAGCAAATATTTTATTATCGTAGAGTAGAATGAAATTACGGAATAGAAACTTAATATATATTTTTGTCGTTGTGTGTCTTTTTTGCATTACCTCAACGGCTGAAGCTGCTCTGATTGGCCGATGGAAACTTGATGAAGGAACTGGCACTACAGCAACTGATTCTTCGGGTAATGGTTACAACGGTACATGGAGCGGAACGTCATCTGGTAATACAGGGTATTATGATACAAACGCAACCTCTTCTCTTTCGTATTCCGGTAGTTTCAGCTCTGGCGATGATCAGGTGCTTGTTACAGGAATTAGTACAGTTGTAAAATCTGTAACTTTTTGGGCATATATTCCGGATTTGAATGGTACTACTGAGATGGTTTCAAAATCATCTTCTGGTCAAGGCTTTGAAGTAATTATTAACGGGGGAACCATCCAATTTTATACAATGGGAAGCGATGTAATTTCGGCCACCGCTTCATCCGGAGATATCAATTTGAATGCATGGAACCATGTTGTGGCTACCTATAATGGCCCTGGGACAACTATGAGGTTATATATAAATGGCGCTGCTTCAGGGAGCACCGGGACGGCTCCGGCGAGTGTGACAAATGTCGATAATCTTTATTTTGGAACGTGGGGTAGTGGTGGGCGCCAATTTGTAGGTAAATTAAATGATATAAGGTTGTATGACGTTGAGCTAAATTCAACTCAAGTAGGTAATGTAATGGGGGGCTCCGTAGATCCAGATACGGCGCCAGATAGCACAGCTCCAACGATTTCTAGTATTGTAGCTACTGCGAGTTCGACTGGTGCAACTGTTACATGGACTACAAATGAAGTAGCTTCCACAAAAGTTGTATATTCGGTGGATAGTAATTATGCTTCCACTACATCAGAGATTGACACTAGCACACGTGTAACAAGCCATAGCCAGTCGATTTATAACCTAAATTCTTGTACGACTTATAATTTTAAAGTTGTGTCGCGTGATGCAGTGGGCAATTCAGCAACCTCCTCTGCTCAGAGTCTTACAACGACCGGTTGTCCTACGGAATCCTCATCAGTAAACAGAAGAAAAGGGACTTCAGTAGCTAACCGTATTAAGAATTTAATCGAATTAGGGAATATTTCTAATGCAGAACAATTAAAAAATGAATGGTCTTGGCTTTTTTCTAAAAACGAGAACGCTACTTTAAAGGTTAGAGATTTATATTTTGGTTTGAGTGGGGATGACGTTAAAGCCCTTCAGACGATTCTTATTTCTAAGGGATATGGTATACCTGCTGGAGTAACAGGGTCTTTCTTTGGTCAGACAAAGTCTGCTTTGGCCGCATACCAACGAGATAATAATATATTTCCAGCGGTTGGATATTTTGGGTCGGTTACTCGTGAGCAAATGAAAATGTCTGGTTTAAAGGGCTTATGGTGGTGATATAATTTGAGATGATAATATTGTTTTGATTTTTATAAAATTATTCAATTTAATATGAGTGAAAATATAGAAGGTCTAGAAAATCCAGAAGCACAGGTTGCGGAATTGAAAAGAAGGTATTGGGAATTAAATACGGAAGAATATAAAAAATGGGAAGATTCAGACAATCCAGAAGATAATTATACATATGAAGAAATAGAGAGAGAACTCAACGATATCACGATGAGGGTTGCTGAGATTTGTCGTGACAGTAGCTTACCGTTTGATTCAGATTGGGTTCTTTGGAAAAATCGTCCCTAATATAAAGGCCTTAAAAATTTCGCCTTAGCATAAAAGCGCCCGTGATATTCTAAGTTCATGGAAAAAGGAGAACTTAAGACTATAACCGAAAAAGCGAAGGAGGTAATGAAGAAGTACAGGGAAGAATATCCTGATGTGAAAATGGATAGAGATTATTTTCCATTCAAGATTACTGAAGAGTGGGGAGAGTGCTTGCAGGCGTATCTCATGCTAACAGATCGGGGTCGTCAGAAAGGTAAGAGTAAAGAAGAGATAAGGAATGAATTTTCAAAGGAGATAGCTGATGTTTTTGCGTACCTCCTTTTATTCGCTGACGCAGAGGGGGTTGATCCAATCGAGGCTATTAATAAAAAATGGTTTTCTTACCTTAATAAACAATAAAAATATGTTTTGGCGCTGGGGGCTCATAAAACATATACCAAGTAACCCGTGGATGCGATTTATTGCTATTCTCGGCTTGATATTTATTATCTTGTATCTCTATAAGCAAGTTAATCTTGATTGAAATGGGCATGGTCTTGTTACATAGAGAATATGATGGATTTAAAATCTACTTATAACAAAATAGCTGAGGATTGGTTTAAGGATCACCATCAAGATACCTGGTGGCAAGAAGGCACAGAGAAATTCCTTGCCGAACTTCCTAAAGGCGCAACTATTCTAGACGTTGGGTGTGGTGCTGGAGTTAAGTCTAGATATCTCAGAGATAAGGGTTTCAAGGTCACTGGAGTCGATTTTTCAGAAAAGCTAATTGAGATTGCAAAAAGAGAATCTCCAGAAATTTCATTTAACATTATAGATATTTATAAACTAGACGAGCTCGATCAGACTTTTGACGCTGTGTTTGCTCAAGCGTCTCTACTCCATATTTCAAAAAATAGAATAAAAGAAGTCTTAGGAAAAATTAAAGAAAAAATACATCCAAATGGATTTCTATATATTGCAGTAAAAGGAATAAGAGATGACGGGGTTCAAGAAGAAATAAAAACTGAGAATGATTATGGGTATGATTATCAAAGGTTTTTTAGTTATTACTCTCTGCCTGAGCTCGAAGTGTATCTAAAAGAACTAGATATGGAAATTATTTGGCAGGCAACTAATCGGGTAGGTAAAACCGACTGGCTACAGATTATAGCCAAAAGGAACTAATAGTAATTCCAGTATTGTCCTGAAGGACAGATAGACTCAGATTGTTTTTTGTAGAGATTTAAGTAATATCTGCAGAAGGCCTGTACCTCTCAAACCAAGGACGGATACTGAAATGCCAAACCTGACACTCCCAGGTAACCCTCGCTATCAGCCGAAGGATCTTCATCCTTACTTCGGCTACGACAACCTCTTCAGGTGTGTTGCTGAAGTTGAAATTGCAACCATGAGGGCTCTTGCTGAAATCGGGGTTATTCCCGGATCGGACATTGCACTACTCACGCCAGAAGTTGAGCAGGAACTTCTCTCTATTACGACGACAGAAGTCGACGAAGTAGAGCGGAGGGTAACCAAGCACGACATTCGCGCGTGGGTTCGGATTGCGCAGAGCAAAGTGGACCCTAAGCTTCGGCGATGGATCCATGTTCCGCTCACAAGCTATGACGCTATCGATACCGCTCGGGCTCTCCAGTTTGCACGTGCACACCAAGTAGTGAGACACCTTACGGATCGAGTGATCGGGCACTTTGTCGAACAGGTCAAGCTTTTCAGCGCAACTCCCCAGATTGGTCGTACGCACGGACAGCACGCGTTGCCGATCACTGTGGGGTTTTGGTTTGCGACAATTCTTGCTCGGATTCTCACTAACATCCAAAGCGCGAACAGCGCGGCGGGTAACCTGGTGGGGAAAATCTCTGGAGCAGTTGGGGCTTATAATGCGCAGGTTGGTCTGGGAATAAGCAAGAGATGCGAGCCAAGTTTTGAATGGCTCGTTCTCGACAAATTGGGTCTCAGCCCGGCGCCAATCAGCACACAGATTCTTCCTCCCGAACCTCTCGCGGACTATCTGTTTGCGTGTATCAAACTTTCAGCTACGTTCGGTCAATTTGGACGCGATGGACGACATCTGATGCGCACAGAAATCGCTGAGCTTGGCGAGCCGTTCGAGCAAGGACAAGTTGGTTCTTCAACTATGGCTCACAAGAGGAATCCGATTACCTTCGAGAATCTTGAAGGAACTTGGACCAAGAACCAAGTTGAGTTCGGCAAAGTCCTTGCTACCATGGTGAGTGAACATCAGCGTGATTTGGTTGGAAGTTCAATTGCTCGGGATTTCCCAACAATTGTCGTCAACCTTGTCAGCCAGCTTGCCACTTTGTTACGTGAATCTGGCGGACAGCCTTTCATTTCTCGCGTCTCGGTTGATGAAGTATCGCTTCGGCGAAACTTTGAAGCCCAGGGTGATGCCATTCTTGCTGAGCCACTCTATATTGCTTTGCAGATGGCCGGGTACGAAGGTGATGCCCATGAGCTCGTCAACCATGTAGCGATGCCGTACTCCAAACGAGAAAAAGTTTCGTTACTAGAAGCGACAAGATGGGCTCTTGAGCAAGAACACGGTCACGCATTCATGTCTCTTGTTTGGGATGGAGTTCCTCGAGAAACACAAGAACTCCTTGAAACGCCGGCGCTCTACACTGGCGCAGCAAGTATCAGGGCTCTCGAAATCGCAAATGCCGCGGAATCCTATCTTCGGATGCCATAGTGCCAATAACGACAAGAAGTCTTGAAACATCACAAAACCTACTCAGGAAACTGAGTAGGTTTTTCTTGTTTTCGCTTACTTTTTGAGTAATATACGAGGGAGAAGTAAAGGGAACTATTCCCACAGCTGACAGACAACCTGTCGCTTCACATTGAACATTGAGAGGAATTGGTATGAGAAATGCGCTATTGTCCGTCTATCACAAAGACGGAATCGTTGAGTTTGCCCAAGCGCTCGTAGAACTTGGTTTTACGATCTATGCCTCAGGCGGAACGTTCAAGCACCTCGCCCAGAGTGGCGTTTCTGCGCTTCCAGTTTCCGATCTTGTAGGCGGGGAGGCGATCCTTGGCCATCGCGTGGTCACTTTGTCGCGTGAAGTTCATGCTGGGCTTCTGGCACAGAATACGGAAGGAGATGTTGCTGAATTAGCGAGCCTTTCTATTCCGCGTTTCGACCTTGTTTGCGTGGATCTGTATCCGCTTGAAGCTGAGATTGCTAAGCCCAGCAGCACTCGGAAGTCTGTTATTGAGCAGACTGATATCGGCGGACCAACGATGATCCGTTCAGGGACTAAGGGTGGAAGAGTAGTCATTTGTGATCCTGCGGATCGACAGCGAGTCATCGATTGGCTCAAGGCTGGCGAGCCTGATAATGGTCTTGTAGAAGAGCTTTGTTCCAAAGGAGAGTTTACGATTGCGAGATACTGTATGGCTTCAGCTCGGTATCTCTCCGGCGGAATCCACGAAGGCTTCTTGGGCTCTCGTGTTGCTACGTGCAAGTATGGTGAAAATGCGTGGCAAGCTCCAGCGCATCTCTACTCTACTGGGTCGGAAGATCCACTTGCTCTCAGCAGGTTTGTTGTGATCGAGGGAGCGCCCCCGAGCTACAACAACTGGGTTGATATTGATCGCTTGCTTCAGACGGCAACTCACATTGCTGAGGCCCTCGAAGGGTATGCGATTACTGAAGGGCCCGATCGAAACATCGCTCTTGGTGTGAAGCATGGAAATCCGTGCGGAGTAGCTTGTGGATTTGATCGAGCGCATGTCTTGGAGAAGATGATGGCAGGCGATCCGCTGGCTATCTTCGGCGGGCTCGTTCTCACGAACTTTGAAGTTGACGAGACGCTCTGTGAGACGCTTACTGGTAAGATGCTCGATGGTATCATCGCTCCAGCTTTCACCCCAGGAGCAATTGCAATGCTTCGACGGAAGGGTGACAAGTGTCGCTTTGTCGTGAACCCAGCTCTTCGAGAGCTTGTGGGGCATCTTGATCAGGCGCCACGTTTCCGTTTCGTCCGAGGTGGGTTCTTGATGCAACCCAACTACACATTCGTCCCCAACTTTGATCGGGGAGATATTGTGAAGCATGGGAATGCCTCGGTAGCAAAGGAATACGACATGCTCCTTGCTTGGGGAATTGGCTCTACCTCGAACAGTAATACAATCACGCTTGTGAAAGATGGACAGCTGATCGGCAATGGCGTTGGTCAGCAGGATCGTGTCGGCGCGGCACATCTTGCCATTGCTCGAGCTCGCAGGTCTCAACATGATGTTCGTGGCGCTGTTGCTTACAGCGATTCATTCTTTCCATTCCCGGATGGACCGCAGACCCTCATTGAAGCTGGCGTTACCGCTATCTTCACGTCGAGCGGTTCGGTCAGAGATCAGGAGACGATTGATCTCTGCAAAGAGCGTGGAGTCGCGCTCTACATGATTCCGGATGCTTTGGGCCGCGGTTTCTTTGGTCACTGATACTTACTACTCCGAAGGCTTTTGCCCTTCGGAGTATTTTTATATAAGAATCTTTAAAGAAGTATGTTATTCTCTTGTCTATGAAAATTCAAAACAATAAGGGAGATATTGTGGATGAAGTACATGGTATTAGCATTCCTGATCCTTATCGGTGGCTTGAGGATCCTGATAAACCTGAAGTAAAAACTTGGATTGAAGATCAGAATAAGCAAACGTTTGATTTTCTAAAAGATAATACTTTCCAAGTTTTCTCTGATGAACTGGTTAAGAATTTTAAAACTACAAATGTATCGAACCCTGTCCCAGTAAATGGCAGATATTTTTATACCGAAAGGAAAGAAGATCAAGATCAGCCAGTGCTTTATTTTAAAGATGAACTCAATGGGGTTCCGGTTAAGATCTTTGATCCAAATGGAAAGATAAAAGGGAATACTATTTCTATAGATTTTTGGTTTCAATCAAATACAGGAAGATATATGGCGTATGGCATTTCAGAAGGAGGAGATGAGATGGCTACTCTTTTCATAAAAGATCTCAATAATGATCGATTATTGGAGGAAAGCATCCCCCGATGTCGTCACTCATCTCTGAAATGGCTTCCTGATGACAGAGGTTTCTTTTATACTCGTAATCCTCGATCGGGAACTGTGCCCAAAAATGAAGAACATCTTCATGCGAAAATTTACCTACATATATTAGGAACTAATCCTGATACTGACGAAATGATTTTCGGGCAGGATAGGCCAAAAGACGACATGCTTGGCTTAGCGCTATCTCTTGACGGTAAATATCTGGCT
>CAYVDB010000026.1:0-7038 GCA_964450705.1 uncultured Candidatus Saccharibacteria bacterium
GGACATGCCTTTCAATCCTTGAGGAAGAAGGTTTCCGTGACTTGGAAATATCTTGGAATAGCATTGGTGACAAAGATTCGGTACAAGATTACGAACGAATGCTAAATACTTACACTAGAAAGAACCTCCAGCTAATGCCGGGAGAGCTTAGAAAGGAGATAAAAGAAAGCGTATTTGAAGTAGCCCGGACAGATGATCCTCAATTTGAAAAATGGCGAATGGAAGCCCCAAAATCAATGAGCTTCCTGACAGAAGCTTCTCGGAGCCACGTCAAAGAAGTGCTTGAGTATATAGAATCTTTTGAAATACCATACAGTATTAACTCGAGCCTTATTGGATGCCCAGAGTTTACTTCTCATATTGCCTTTGAAATAAAAAGCGAAGGAGTTGTTCTCGCTCACGGATACCGATATTCTCGACTTTCAAAACGTCTTGGATTTAAAAGAGAACTCCCCGCTCTCGGAGCCACAATAGCTCTCAAGAAAAAAGACAAGGAGGTCTTAAAACAGTCTCCCCGTCCTAGATTTTATCTTGTTCAGCTAGGTTTTGGCGCAAAAATCCAAACATTGAAGACTCTTGAGACTTTGCGTCTAGCAAAGATCCCGGTAGCACACGCCCTCATGAAAGATAAAATGCAAAGCCAGATGGGTACAGCTGAAAACATGAAAATACCTTACATGCTTCTTGTTGGCCAAAGAGAAGCAATAGAGAAAAGCGTTGTGGTGAGAGATGTAAACACCCGGGTACAAGAAACCATACCCCTTATACATCTCGTAGACTATCTAAAGAAACTTCCTTAGGAGAAGCTGTTGCGGTATTACTACCTCTATGGTAGGATTTCTGCCTATGATAAACGTTGAGGTTTCAAGAGGAAATAACGAAAACAGCCTGTCTCTTTTAAGACGGTTCACTAAACGTGTCCAGGGTTCTGGGGTCCTTCCTCGTCTTCGTTCTATACGATATTCGGATCGCACCCTTTCTCCGAATGTAAAAAAGAAGAAGGCCTTGAAAAGGCTTGATCGTTTTGAGGAAATACAGAAGCTTATTCGCCTCGGTAAACCACTCCCAGAACGCCGACGCCGACGATAAAATGAACGAATCCGTATCAATCCGGAATACCACAAAAGGCAAGCTTCCCCGCTTGCCTTTTGTAGAGATGAAAGAAGCAATTTTAGGTAAGAAATACGAACTTTCAGTTGTCTTTTGCGGAAACGGACTTTCTAAAAGGCTAAACCGAACTTATCGAGATAAAGACGTTCCGACAAACGTACTCTCCTTTCCGCTCTCAAAAAACTCAGGAGAAATGATTATCGATCTTAAAAAAACAAGAAAAGATGCTCCTGATTTTGAAGAAACTTTTGAAACTTTTGTAGGGCATCTCTTTATCCACGGGCTTCTTCATTTGAAAGGATTCGATCATGGGCGTACAATGGAATCTAAAGAGCAAAGATTCCGGAAGATGTTTCATATTTAATTTTGTTAACTGTTTTTAAGATATTCTTCCGTAGCCCTGTATCTTTGGAGTTCATTTTTGTACACGCATGGCACGAAATATCGCTGTCGGAATTGACATCGGAACATATCAAATAAAAGTGGTGATTGCAGAACAGGTCCGTGACAAGGACCGCTCTTATTCCCGCATTCTCGGAACAGGATTCACTGAATCAAAGGGGCTTCGGCATGGCTATATTGTAAATACAAACGAGGTTACCCGCGGTATACGTACTGCTCTTGATCAAGCAGAGAAAGCCTCTGGCATACAAGTGAGAAGAGCTTATGTCTCTGTAGGTGGGATAGGCCTTTCGAGCGTATTAGGTAGCGGCTTCACTATGACTTCTCGAGGGGACTCTGAAATTTCCGAGCTAGACATGCAAAAGGCACTCGACATAGCTCGAGAAGAAATTCCTAAAGCTCTCTCTCAAAATAGAAGAATTATTTATGAAATACCGATTCGTTACAAAGTTGATGGAAAAGATGTTTTAGGTAACCACCCACTTGGGATGAAAGGAGTTAAACTTGAAGTTAAAGCTCTATTTATCACCTGTCTAGAACACCATCTGAAAGATCTTGTGGAATCAGTTGAGGAAGCTGGCGTTGATGTAGTTGATATAGTCGCGGCACCAATCGCGGCAAGTTTTGTGACTCTTTCAAAAACACAACGAGTTGCCGGGTGTGTTTTGGCAAATATCGGATCTGAAACTGTATCTATTGTAGTATTTGAAGATAATAATCCAGTATCCCTTGAAGTCTTCCCCATCGGCTCGACTGACATCACAAATGATATTGCCTTAGGATTACGAATCCCACTTGAAGAAGCCGAAAATATAAAAGTAGGAAGCATAACCGCAACAACATACCCAAAGAAAAAACTCGATGAAATTATTTCAGCTCGACTTTCAGATATGTTTGAGCTTATCGACGCACACCTAAAGAAAATCGGCAAAAACGGACTTCTACCGGCTGGTATTGTAATAACAGGAGGAGGATCAAATCTAGCTTCAATCGAAGACTTTGCAAAGTCTTCGCTAAAACTCCCATCAAAGATTGCCCACATAAACTTCCCTGAGAAAGAGAAGGGTAAAGTGCGAGATTCGTTTTTCGCAGTTGCCCTTGGCCTCTGTATGTGGGGATGGAACGAAGACGAAAATACTACTGGGAAAGTCGTCATGCGCACCCCTCTTCGCATCGCAGAGACAGTAAAAGACTGGCTTCGACCTTTCTTGCCTTAAAAGAGTACGAGCGTACAATAAAACCACTATGATAGAAAAACCAAAATCTTTTCAAGCGTACGCTGAGGATAGAGAAAGTGGTGATCGGAAGTTTTCTAGTGGTCTATATAATGAGTTGTATAGAAAGCTTCAGGAGACACGCAAAGCTATAGAAGAAAGTGGCGCATTAAACGATCCGGAAGTCCTTCGCAAAGTTGAGAGTATATATCGCAGCCGAGGATACAATCTAAACTTAGATAGTGAAAGAAAGCAGGAAGAAATAGAGGCTGAAAGAATCAGAGACTTGATCGCGGTTGCCAAGAAGATAAAAGAAATGCAGAAAGATGCAGGGCTTCCGGAAGACGAAGGTCTTTCCATAATAATTGATGACTATAAACAATCTCTTGCATTCCACGATAATCGGGCATCAGGTATCGCCGAAGCCATAGAAAAGAATCAAGAGACCTCAGATGGTTACACAGAAGATACGCGTGTTATGGGAAAAATAGAAACAGATGCTTACGAAGAGAAAGATGCCAGAGAAAGAGAATTATAGACGCATATTGTTGGTATACAAAAAAACAAGAAAGCACCTTAGTCAAGGTGCTTTTCTTTTTCTCTCCCTTCCGCTATTATGGCCTTACTATTACTAGGTTCGGAGAAAATCTATGCCACAAATAAAGCCTGAAGTAGAGTCATTCGCAAGAATAAAGGTCATCGGTGTTGGTGGCTCTGGCAAGAACGTGGTAAACCACATGGTCAATTCCAAGGTTCGCGGAGTTGATTTCATTGCGGTAAACACCGACGCTCAAGACCTCCACCATTCTCTAGCAAAGAAGAAAATTCATATTGGAAAAAATCTGACCCGAGGGCTTGGCACTGGGATGAATCCCGATCTTGGCCGGCGCGCAGCAGAGGAAACCAAAGAAGAAATTCAAGAATCTCTGAAAGGAGCAGATATGGTTTTTATTGCCTGTGGTATGGGAGGCGGAACCGGGACTGGAGCGGCTCCAGCAATTGCAAGAACCGCAAAAGAAGCTGGGTGCCTTACTGTTGCGGTTGTTACAAAACCATTCTTCTTTGAGGGTCTTCAGCGAATGAGAATTGCTGAGCAGGGTATCGACGAGCTCCGCCAGTGCGTAGATGCAATAATCATCATCCCAAACGATCGGCTCCTCGCAACAATCGACAAAGACACTTCTGCAAAGAACGCCTTTGCAATGTGTGACGACATTCTCCGTCGAGCGGTTGAAGGTATCTCAGACCTAGTTACCACCCCAGGGCTTATCAATATAGACTTTGCAGATATTCGAGCGGTCATGGAAAACGCAGGTCCTGCACTTATGGGTATTGGTTACTCTTCCGGAGAGAAAAGAGCAGAAGATGCTGCGCGCTTGGCTATTAATTCTCCGCTACTTGAAGTTTCAATATCAGGAGCAAAGGGCGTTCTCTTCTCTATTGCAGGAAATGACGACCTCACAATGTTTGAAATTCAGGATGCGGCAAAAATTATTACCGAATCAGTTGATGCAAATGCAAAGATCATATTCGGTACTGTACGTGATGAAAAACTCAAGAAAGGAGAGATTAAGATTACTGTTATTGCATCCGGCTTTCCCGAAACTCTAGTAAAAAAATCCCTATTCCAAGATAATGAAGAAAATGCTAAAAAGGGCAAAATCTACAATTCCATACCCACATTCTCACCTGCCCCAAAGGAAGTGAAAAACGAAGAAAAGAAACTCGAACCTCCTCAAACTACGCCACAAGGAGCTCCTCTTGAATCTGATGACGATGATGATTGGGGGGCTGTCCCTGCCTTCCTTCGTAGATCGAAGCTTAAATAAAAACAAAACCCCTTATGAGGGGTTTTGTTTTTAACACCTATTCTGATATCCTTTACCTACTTATCATTTGATTTTTCGCCTAAAATGTACGATCTTGCAATTCTTGGAGGGGGTCCAGCTGGCGTAGCAGCAGGAGTATACGCCTCTCGAAAAAAACTCAAAACTATATTCATTACCGATTCGTGGGGCGGGCAATCAATCGTCTCAGAAGGAATTGAAAACTGGATTGGAACAATAAAGATTCCAGGCACAAAACTTGCCGAAGATCTCAAAAACCATCTCAAAGCCTACTCAGGCGAAGTGGTAGATATCCGAGAAGGCGAGCGCGTAGAGACAGTTTCAAAAAAAGATACTTCTTTTGTAATCAAGACTGACAAAGGTCTATACGAAACGAAAACTGTACTCATCACTACAGGAAGCCACCGAAGAAAGCTCGACATCCCTGGAGCGGAACAATTTGAAAACAAAGGCATCACATACTGTGCATCTTGCGATGGCCCACTATTTTCCGGACAAGATGTGGTGGTAATCGGCGGAGGAAATGCCGGTTTTGAAACCGCAGCACAGCTCTTGGCTTATACAAAAAGCGTCACTCTCCTTAATCGTGGAAGTGAGTTTAAAGCAGATCCAGTTACCGTATCGAAAGTACTCTCCCATTCAAATATGAAAGCAATAATGAATGCGGTACCTGTAGAAATACAAGGTGACTCTTTTGTAAAAAGTTTGATATATGAAGATGCAAATACAAAGGAAAAGCAAACTATTCCGACTACAGGCATCTTTGTAGAAATTGGCCTCCTCCCTTCTACAGAGTTTGTAAAAAACCTCGTAGAGCTAAACCAATATGGGCAAATTGTTACCGATCCTCGTACTCAAGCCACAAAAACACCTGGTATTTGGGCCGCTGGAGATGTTACTGACACCCTCTACCACCAGAACAATATCGCCGCAGGAGATGCGGTCCGAGCTCTTGAGGATATATACGTTTCTCTTCACGCAAAATAGAACTACTAAGAAAGCACCTCTCTTAAACAACTAACACCTCTGGAAATAGGACAGCTCGAAATATATAAGATAGAAAGACAATAAATACAATTAAGAATATACCAAGAGCTATATGGTGCGGATGTTGTTTTCTAACTTCAATTACAACCATAAGTACAAGCGCTAATAAAGCAATACTAAGGAGTAGCCCAAACAATAGTCCTGTCACTTTCTTTGGACTTGCAAGAAGCTCTTCAAGCATATTAGGGCGACTGAGCTCTTCGCCTCTGCGGACATCTGTAAATTGATTTTCTTCTGCAACAGCGATTTCAGTAAACATCTCTGTTTCACCAAGCACTCTCGGAGGTCTTATGGCTTGAGTCGGAGTGGTGGATGATGTAGAAGCGACCTTCAAAGTGCTTCCCTGGGAAGCGCTCTTCGGAATAGTGGTTGTAGCAGGTGTCCCTGTGCCTATTTTAGCTTCAATAGCAACTGGAGAATTGGCGCCCCCAACAAGTCTTTTGACGGCATTTGATCGTAGCGGTTTACCAAACATCTGTACAACAAAAATCGTCTCCCGACCGTTGTACATTCCTTTCGCTGTAGCAATACCAATTTCAGTAAACTTACCATTTAATATATTTGACCGGTGACCCGGAGAATTCATCCAAGCGCTGTCGACATCTGTAGAATCAACAAAGTTCACTGCTAAATTTTCTCCCGCATATTGGAAGCCATAGCCCACTTCATTAAACCAATACCACGGAGTTTTACCCTCTGGGCTGGTATGCGCAAAATAGCCCTTTGAAGCCATATCGTTAGCTTTTTTTTGGGCTGCGCTTTCAAGCAGTGGATTTGTAGTCAGAGAAGAAACTCTATTTGATGCTCGGTTATTATTAGCAAGCTCAACAAGAGTCTTTGGGATAACTGCTCCAAGAAGTGAAGTCTCTTGGATAATGACCACATGCACGATACCGAAAAAGAATACAAGAATAGCAAGAAAAGAAAAAACGCCAATGGATGCTTTTCGCATCATGTGCGGAACGTATTCGTTATCTTGGTTTGGAATGAAATATTTCTTCACAAAAGCTTTCATCGCTCAACTATACCATAAATACCTAAATTAGACAAGATATTACTCTGCTACCCTTTCGGTAAAGACAACGAGTCTCTTGTCATAAGTTTTTAGTGATTCGTCCCAGGTACCATCACATGTTATCAAATTAAGCCTTTCCTTGGGAGAGGGGCCGAAAATATCTTCAAGAGGAGGATTCTGGTAGTCTACTAATCGAATCTCCTTTACCGCAAATTTAGCTCTTTTCCCATCTTCAAGATCAATATATACGAAATCCCCTATTCGCACTTCTTTTAGATTAAAAAATACCGCACTCTTTCCACTGCCATTATCGAGATGCCCAGCTAGAACAGAATTACCAACACTTCCTGGAACCGGACCATACCGGTACCATCCAACATCTTCATAGTTTTTCGGCACAGCC
>CAYVDB010000027.1:0-6263 GCA_964450705.1 uncultured Candidatus Saccharibacteria bacterium
GTAGGAGAGGAAGGGGAGGTGTTTGACCCACGGCTTCACGAAGCAATTGGCGTTGTGAAAACAAAGGAGAAAGAGAGGGACGGGCTTGTTGCGCAGGTTTTCCAAACTGGGTATATATTTAAAGATAAGGTGTTACGGCCAGCCAAGGTCCAGGTATGGGAGTTTGAGGGGTAGTGTGTTGACAGTAGACTTTATTAATGGGTATACTGTTCTCACTTGATAAGTAAAGTATTATTAATTTTCAAATTTCTCACAGCAATATGTCTAAAATAATCGGAATTGATTTGGGTACAACAAACTCTGCCGTAGCGATAATGGAGGTGGGTAATCCAAAAATAATTGAAAACGCTGAGGGAGCTAGAACTACACCCTCTGTGGTCTCTTTATCAAAAACTGGAGAGCGTCTAGTCGGTCTTCTCGCTCGACGACAAGCGGTAACAAATCCTAAGAATACTGTTTTTGGTATAAAAAGATTCATCGGACATACTTTTGACGATCCAGCTGTGCAAAAAGATAAAGCAGTTGTCCCATATGAAGTTTTAAAGTCAGCAAACGGAGGTGTTGAAGTGAAGATGGGCGATAAAAACTATCGTCCTGAAGAGATATCCGCAATGATACTCCAAAAACTTAAAGCCGATGCGGAAGCAAAGGTTGGAGAACAAATAACAGAAGCCATCATCACTGTGCCTGCATATTTTAACGATGCTCAAAGACAGGCAACAAAGGATGCTGGGAAGATTGCAGGCCTCGATGTAAAAAGAATCATCAATGAGCCTACTGCTGCAGCGCTTGCATATGGATTAAATAAAAAGAAAAACGAAAAAATAGCAGTTTTCGACTTTGGCGGAGGAACTTTCGATGTATCAATACTCGAAGTTGGTGATGATGTTGTTGAAGTTAAGTCGACAGATGGAGATAGTCATTTGGGAGGAAAAGATATCGATCAAAAAATTATTGGATGGCTTGCTGAAGAGTTTAAGAAAGAATCTGGTATTGATGTTCGTAATGACCCGCTTGCTCTTCAGAGACTCGATGAAGCTGCTGAAAAGGCAAAAATTGAACTTTCTACAGCTCTAGAGAGTGAAGTTAATATTCCATTTATAACCTCAGACGCTTCAGGCCCAAGGCACCTACTTATTAAAATGAGCCGAGCAAAACTCGAGGAACTTTCTCGTGAATTTGTAGACAGGGCTCTCGAAATCACCAAACGAGCGATGGAGGCTTCTCCATTTAAGGTTGGAGAAATAGATGAAGTTGTGCTCGTGGGTGGACAAACTCGAATGCCTGCGATAGTTGAGGCCGTAAAAAGTTTTTTTGGCAAAGAACCAAATAAGTCTATCAACCCTGATGAGGTGGTAGCTCTTGGTGCGGCTGTCCAAGGAGGTATTATCGCTGGAGATGTAAAAGATATTCTTCTTCTCGATGTTATTCCGCTTTCTCTTGGAATAGAAACTCTTGGAGGCGTTGCAACCAAACTTATTGAAAAAAACACGACTATCCCAACATCTCGGTCGCAAGTATTTTCAACTGCAGCTGACAACCAGACAAGTGTTGAAATACATATCGTTCAAGGTGAGCGTCCAATGGCAAGTGACAATAAAAGTCTTGGCAGATTTATTCTTGACGGAATACCTCCTGCTCCTCGTGGCATGCCACAAGTTGAAGTATCTTTTGATATAGACACAAATGGGATTCTTAATGTAAAAGCAAAAGATAAAACATCCAACAAAGAACAATCTATAAGGATTGAGGCTAGTTCTGGACTAAGCCCCGCCGACATAGAAAAGATGCAAAAAGACGCAGAGCTTCACAGTGCAGAAGACTTGAAGAAAAAAGAATTTGTCGAAACTCGAAATCTCGCGGAGCAACTACTCTATACAGGAGAGAAGTCATTAAAAGATGCCGGAGATAAGGTTTCTGTAGATATAAAAGCTTCGGTTGAGGAAAAGATTACTAATCTTAAGAAAGCAAAAGATGGTAATGATCTCGAAGTCCTTAAAAAAGCAACTGATGAACTCGGAGCAGAGTTGCAAAAAATAGGAGAGTCTATGGCTCAAAGCGCGAACGCCTCATCTACAGAATCTCCAAACCCTTCTCAACAAGAAGAAGGCCCACAAGAAGCATCTTCAAACACAGGACAACAGCAGTAAACCTAAATATCCTTTTGGGGTATACTGAAGTCTAATTTTTCTCATGGCAAAAGATTACTACTCTATACTTGGCGTTGCTAAAAATGCCTCACAAGACGACATAAAGAAAGCTTTTAGAAAGCTGGCTCACGAATATCATCCTGATAAAAAAGGAGGTAACGAAGAGCGGTTTAAAGAAGTAAGTGAAGCGTACTCTGTTCTTTCTGACGAGAAAAAACGTGCTCAATACGACTCGTTTGGTAGTGGTTTTAGTTCAAATGGGCAAGGATTTAATGCACAAGATTTTTCTGGCTTCGATTTCTCACAGTTTTCTCAAGGGCAAGGTTTTGAATTTGATCTCGGAGATATATTTGGCGATATGTTTGGAGGACGAGGAAAGACAGTGCGTGGCAAAGATATTGTCGTTGACGTTGATATACCTTTCGAACATTCGGTATTTGGTGTCGATCGGGAGATAAAAATTCACAAAACCGGACTTTGTAAGGCATGTAGTGGCACAGGCTCAAAAAAAGGAACTTCTCTTGAGACATGCAGTTCGTGTAATGGTAAGGGTAAAATTAGAGAGGTAAGGCGTTCAATTATAGGTTCTTTCTCTACCGTCCGGACATGCGAGACATGTGCAGGGGTTGGAAAAATTCCAAAAGAAAAATGTGATGTTTGTAAGGGTAAGGGGATAGAAAAAAGAGAAGAAATCCTATCTGTTCATATTCCTGCGGGCATTGATAACGGAGAAGTGGTTCGACTCGCAGGTATGGGAGAAGCAGTAAAAAATGGCATAGCAGGGGATTTATACTTGAAGATACATGTCGGTAAGCATCCTTTGTTTACTAAAGAGGGAATAAATTTAAGAATGAAGCTTACGGTGAAGCTGACTGATACTTTGTTAGGTAAAGCTCATACAATAAAGACTTTAGACGGCGATGTTACTTTACAGATCCCAGAAGGATCTTTACACGGAGAAGAGCTACGTATAAAAGGCAAAGGCGTATCTTACCAACATAAACGCGGAGATATCATTGTAACCCTTAATGTAGAGACACCTAAAAAGATACCGAAAGATGTGAAAAAACTTGTAGAAGAATTGAGAGAAAAAGGCTTATAATTGTTACATGGATCTTTTTCAAGATATTATCAAAACAATTCTCGGAGTATCTTCAGATGTTATTGTACTTCTCGCTACTACTGCCATTTTAACCGGATATGGCATTTTTTCTGGCAAAGATAAAATCGTCTCTTTCATTTTAAGTCTTTATCCAACAGCTTTTTTATTTCGTATCATTCCTTTTTTCAGAGATGTGCTTGGAGAAGCTTCAGGAACATCAAAAGATGTTCTGATAAAATTGTGTATCTTCGGCCTTATTTTTGTTCCTATCCATCTTGTCATAAACAACTTCATTATTACTGATTTTCCGATGTCTCGATTGAGAAAGCTTGTTGAAGCCGGTCTTCTTGGTCTTACTGGCACTGCAGTTATTCTTTCTTTCTCATATCAGGTAGTAAATATTTCTAAACTCTACAACTTTTCATCAGGGATCGACGCACTCTTTATTGCGGGCAACTTTTTCTGGTGGCTTATAGGTTCTTTTGTAGTTTTATTCTTTTTTAGAAAATAACAATGCCTCTTATTCCTATAAGCATCTTTTTAGGTGTTTTTGCGAGTATTCTACAAATACTCGGATACATTGAGTACGGTAGACAAGTTTTTTCAAATAGGATACGTCCAAATATTGCTAGTTGGGGCATATGGGCATTTTCTGCAATTCTTGAATCAACATCTTATATATTTCTTTCAGAAGATTGGGTTAAGAATTTACTACCTTTCTCTTGCGCTTTATCAGCAATTTTGTTTTTTTTAATTGCCTTTAAAAAAGGACACTTTTCAAAACCTTCAAAATTTGAATTATACATAGTAGGCTTAGATTTTTTGATATTAATAGTATGGTTTCTTACAAAATCACCATTATTAGCAAACGTCTTATTTGTTGTATCGGCAATTATTTCTTTTATACCGATATTTAAAAATTGTTTCATTAAGCCAGAAGATGAAAATGCTTTACCTTGGTTAATTTGGGCAATTGCTTATCTGGTTATGTCCATAACGGTTTTATTGCGCTGGAGTAAGTGGGAAGATTTTATATATCCTTTTACTTTTTTTATTTTGCATGTTCTAATAGCATATCTTGCGTCTGATTTTAGGAAAGAAAAACATCGAATATGAGAGAAAAAGATTTATTTGTTGGTATAAGTAGAATTCAAGGAAAAGGTTTATTTACAAAAAAAGCTATTAAAAAAGGCTCCCTCGCTTTCATTTTGAAAGGAAAAAGAAAAAAGAAAGTGAATAAAACAAAAGATGATGTGTTTTCAAACCCAGATTGGGTTGGTTTCAGCAAATCTTGGTGGACTGACCCTCGCCCTCCTTTTCGTTTTTTAAACCATTCTTGCAATCCTAATTTAGGGTTTAAAGGAGCTGTATCTTTTTATGCATTAAGAAATATAAAAAGCGGAGAAGAATTAACCTTTGACTATTCTATTTCTGAAGCCGAAACTCGATGGTTATTAGACTGCTCATGCGGGCAAAAAGAATGCAGAAAAAAAATCACATCAATACAGTTCTTGCCTTTCAAGGTTTTCAAAAAATATCTTCCTTTTATCCCTGGGGATATGAAAAAGATATATAATAACTATAATAAAAAAGATGAGTAAGCAAAGTAAATTATTCTTTTTTTTCTTTTGTATATTCTTTTTAATTTCTATAATTTGGGGTCTAGATAAAATTCTTGTTCAAAAAGATTTTACAATTTTCTTAACAGAAGAAGATATACCAATTCAATCTGAGAGATTCTTATTTTTTCTAAAAAACTAATATGAGTAGCTCTATTAATGAAATAATTGAGGCTTGCGCTTGGGATACCACGAATTTTCTTATCCTATCTAATAATGTCTTTGATCCATTTATTTATTATTCTCACATTGTCCCTCTAGTAACGTCCGCTCTTATTGGTGGTTTTATTTTCTTTAAAAATCATCGCTTGCTGGTTAATCAAATACTTTTTGTGTTAACTCTTGGATTTTCTTTATGGACTTTTTTTGACCTGATCCTTTGGGCAACTGACAATCCAGCCTTTACTATTTTCTTTTGGTCGTTAGTTAACATTATAGAACCTTTTATATATGCTCTTGCTTTATACTTTACGCAAGTATTTGTTATAGGAAGAGACACCACTTTAAGATCTAAAATACTATATTCTGCCCCACTTGTACCTATCGTTATTTTTGGCTTTACACATTTTAACCTTCTTGGCTTTAACTTATCCAATTGCGATAGAGAAGCTATTGAAGGCCCTCTTGCGCATTACATATATTTGGTTGAAATATTTTACATCCTCGCTATTGCTTTATTTTGTTTGCATCAATTTATTTCAAACAAATCAAAAGATAAGAGAAACCAAATATTACTATTAAGTTCAGGGATACTTCTTTTCCTGTTATCTTTTTCTTGGGGGAATATAATAGGAAGTCTCTCGGATAGCTGGAGATTGTCACAGTGGGGACTTTTTGGAATGCCTGTTTTTATAGTGGGATTAGCGTATTTAATAATCAAATACAATGCTTTTAACATTAAAGTAATCTCTACTCAAATACTTATCACAGCTTTTCCAATCCTTGTTGGTTCACAATATTTTCTTTCGGAGTCTGTTGGAAGTAAGACAATAACATTAATTACTTTTCTGCTTTCAGTAATCGCAGGAATCTTTATAGTCAAAAGCGTAAAAAAAGAAGTCGAGCAAAGAGAGAGAATTGAAAAACTTGCACATGAATTAGAAGCCGCAAATTCAAGATTAAAAGAGCTTGATCAAATGAAATCTCAATTCCTTTCCTTTGCTTCTCATCAAGTCAGGTCTCCTCTCACTGCAATTAAAGGCTACACATCTATGGCGCTGGAAGGAGATTTTGGAAAGATGCCTTCAAAAATAGGAGAAATCATGAACATCATTGATCATTCAGCGCAGAGTCTGATTGTTATCGTTAATGATTTCTTGGATGTCTCTAGAATTGAACAGGGAAGGATGAAGTACGAGTTTACAAACTTTGATCTAGGAAAATTAATAGCCG
>CAYVDB010000028.1:0-6141 GCA_964450705.1 uncultured Candidatus Saccharibacteria bacterium
TCCCCTTCCTCTCCTACGCCTACAAATCCATTCCTTTTAAAGATACTGTGCAACTGAGTGAATATTGATTCCACTCCTTTTTTCCATTCAGATAAACTTTCCTCTTTATTATGATTTTTTTGAGCTAATTCAATACTGTCGATTACAGGAATAAAATCTTCTAAAAGTGCAGTGTTCGCAAAAAGAATCAGCCTCTGTTTGTCTTCTTCGTCCCTTTTACGTAAATTAATAAAATCAGCCTTGGCTTTTTGGAGCTCCTTTAGGTATTCATCTCGTTTTTGCTCCGCATCCTTAAGTTTATTTCTTAGGTTTTTGAGAGCAAGGGAAGGGTTTTCTAGCTCTTCTTCTGGGAGAAAAGATACATCATCTGTAGAGCTTTCAGTATTTTTTTCTTCTTGGTCGTCAAATTGCATAAATCGGCTATAAATATACTATTTTTCAGTAATTTTTTAAGATTGACCTTAATACTATATATTGTACAGTTTTATCTTAATAAAATATTACTTCTCAAAAACTCCTTCGATACAAATCGGAGGAGTTTTTAAAATTATCGTTTGGACCACTGTGGAGCTTTTCGAGCTTTTTTGAGACCGAATTTCCTTCTTTCTTTTGCTCGGGGGTCTCTTTTTAGAAATCCTGAGTTCTTTAGAGTGCTTCGGAGTTCTGGGCTGAATTCTGTAAGTGCTCTAGATAGTCCATGACGAATGGCTCCAGCTTGAGACGACATTCCGCCCCCTTTTACAAGAACAGTGACCTTAAATTTTTGAGTGAGTTTTGTTTCGGTAAGAGGATCTTTAACTGTTTTTTGGAGTTCGTTTGTAGGGAAAAAATCTTCTAGGTTTTTTTCGTTAATAGAAAAAGAAGATTTGCCTGCTTCAGCGATGCGCACTCTAGCAATAGAGGTTTTTCGTCTACCAACGGTTTCTATATATCTTTTTTGTGTTTCTTTCGGTTCCATACAACTTATTCACTTACAGACAGGTTTTTAATCATATCCTTGCGCAATTTATTTGTTGGCAACATTCCATACACTGTTTTACGCATGACTTCTTTTATGCCCTTTTTCTCAAGAAGAGCCTTCAAAGATTCGAAACGAAGACCGCCTGGATATCCAGAATAGTAACGATACTCTTTTTCTTCTTTCTTTTTAGCGCTGATATCAAGTTGTGAAGCGTTCTCTATTACAACTTCAACTTCTGGAACTATATTCTTTGCAAAATCAGTTCGATTTTTACCCATGAGAATACTCGCCGCCTCACTTGCGACTCGCCCTAATTTTTTACCCGCTGCATCGATAGTGTATTTTGTCATGAAATTTCTTTTATACGAGTTCAATATAGGCTCGAGAACTTGCATCTCCTCTACGTTCTCCGGACTTAACTATACGGGTATACCCACCATTGCGATCTTTGTAACGAGGTCCGAGTTCTGTAATTAGTTTACGAGCTCCAATACTACCAACTACACCTTGAACGTTTCTATGCGCAGCAAGCGTTCCTTTTCTAGCAGTAGTTATTAGTCGCTCAATAAAAGGGCGAACCTCTTTTGCTTTTTGCTCTGTTGTTTCAATTTTTTCTTTTGTAATCAAAGCAAGCGCAAGAGACTTCAAAAGAGCCTTTCTCTGGTTTTTGGTTCTATTGAATTTTCTGTTTGCGTTGTGATGCCTCATGGGATTCGGGTTTACTTAAGAGCAATACCGTAAGTATTGAGCATATCTTTTATCTCTTGAATGCCTTTATTGCCAAGCCCGTCTATATCGAGAAGGTCGCGTTCTTTCTTTCGCGCAAGACCACCGACAGTTCGAATGTTTGCATTGGAAAGAGCATTAAGAGTTCGAGCAGAAAGTCCGGTCGATTCTATTCTAGTTTTTAACATTTCTGCGTCAGGCTCCTCTTTCTTTTGAGAAGAATCTGTAGAGATTTCTTCAGAAGCTAATTCTGCTTCTTCTTGAAAACCTACAATAGACTTGAGCTGTGAAAGCATAATATGGATAGATCTTTCAAGAGCCTCCTTTGGAGTAATAGTTCCGTCAGTTTCAATAAAGAGCTTTAGACGATTGAAATCTGTTCTATCACCTACACGCATGTTTTCAACCTCATAACTTGCACGTCGGATAGGTGTAAAGATTGCATCAAGAGCAATCATCCCAATATCCACTCGATTTTTCTGTAAAACTTCTTTAGTAACGTAACCAATACCTCTTTCAACTGTCATTTCAATTTTTAACGAAGCATTTTTGTCGGTAACTGTTGCAATAACAAGTTCAGGATTTAAAATTTCGATTGCCCCATTTTTAGAAATATCCGCTGCAGTTACTTCTTGCTCGCCTTTTATAGATAACTCGAGAGTTTGCGCTTCTTCAGTAAGCATTTTGATACGAAGCTTCTTTAAATTAAGCATTATCGTAATCACGTCCTCCTTTACTCCTGAGATAATCGAAAACTCATGATCAACACCGGCTATTTTCACAGATGTAATAGCCGCTCCAGGAAGCGATGAGAGAATAATCCTACGAAGCGAATTACCTAGAGTGTGCCCATATCCTGGGTAGAGACCGTCAATCTCATATGTACCAGAAAATTGATCTTCTGAAACAACTCTTGGCTTTGATGGCAAAACAATTGAATGTTCGGACATAAATATAAAAAATAATTAACTCTATCTACTATAAAACTCTAATATTGCATTGATATCGAACATCGAATCAGTCTGCTCGTATTTCGGCATTCCGAGAACAGTAACCTCTTTCGTATCATGATTTACAGAGATCCAAGAAGGGGTGGTTCTTTCTTTCATACTTTCATCTAGATTCGCGAACAGAGGCTTATTTTTACTACCTTCCCTAATAGAGAGAATGTCATCTTTTGATACGCGGTATGAAGGAATTGTTATTCGCTTGCCATTGACCAAAATATGCCCATGAGAAACCACTTGTCGTGCTCCAAGGCGAGTTTTAGCAAGCCCTGCACGGTAGACTACGTTGTCAGCGCGAAGTTCAAGCGCTTGATAGAGTCTAGATACTGCGTTGGTATCTTTTTTAGCAACAGCCTCTTTTGCGTACTTTGAAAACTGCTTTTCAGTTAGACAATAGGTGTATCGAGCTTTCTGCTTCTCAAGAAGTTGAGAACCGAACTCAGATTTTGGTCGAGAAAATTGTCGACCTGTCTTTTCTTTCCGAGCTTGAGAAAGGGCAAATTTCTGAGATTGCGTTTTCTCAAACACAGGAGTACCTAGTCGGCGAGCAATTTTGTATTTAGGTCCGATTTTCATAGTAATTAAACTCTACGAGGCTTTTTTGGTTTTGGCCCATTATGTGGAACAGGGGTTGCGTCTTTTATAGAAACAAGATTTATTCCTTTTGATAAAAATCCTCGAATACTTGACTCACGGCCCGACCCAACGCCTTTTACAACTACAGAAACCTCTTTTATCCCCATAGCCTGAGCTTTAGTACCAACAATTTCACCTACTTTCGCAGCCGCAAAAGGTGTTCCTTTTTTAGCCCCTTTAAAGCCTAGAGCGCCACTTGTTGACCATGAAAGAGTGTTGCCTTTAAGGTCAGTTAAGACAACTTTCGTGTTATTATAAGTTGACTCAACTGCCAAAATACCGACATCCGCTCGCTTTTTTGAGACAGAAGAAACGGAAGACTTTCCTTCCGTATCATTATTTTCTTCACCTTTTTTTACTATTCGTTTCTTTCCCATTTTTATACAAACAAATACTTGACGATCCTAAAATCATCGAGTCTTTTCCATCTCTCTTATGAACCTGTAATTCATAGCATAGAGAGATGTTTCTGTAAAGTCTCGATTATTTCTTTTCAGCGATCTTTCGCCCTGTACCCATGGTTTTTCGGACGTTTCCTCGACGAGTACGAGAATTTGTCTTTGTTCTCTGCCCTCGAGATGGTAATCCTCGGGCATGTCGTGTTCCTCGATAAGCTTTGATATCCTTTAGACGCTTTATGTTACCTGCAACCTCTCTTTTGAGATCACCTTCAAGCTTCATGGTCTCAATAATCTTACGAATCTCATTCTCCTCTTCAAGTGAGATATCTTTTGGCTTAGAGCCGTGAGGTATCTTCGCTTTATCAAGTATAAAGTGAGCTCGAGGTCGGCCAATACCGTAAATTGCAGTCAGGCCGATTTCAATTCTCTTATCTTCTGGAATGGTAATACCTAATATACGCATAATTTATCCTTGTCTTTGTTTATGTCGAGAGTTTGCCTTGCAAATAACATACACGTAGCCCTTTCTTCGAACTACCTGGCATTGTGGACACATTTTCTTTACTGAGGCTCGAACTTTCATCTTTTATAACAAGTGTGATGTGCCATTCTAATACATTTAAACCCTCTGTCAACTCCTATTTTAGAGCCTTCGAACTATCCTGCCTTTTCCACCGTAAGGTTCGAGCTCAACTTCAACCCTATCTCCAACTAAGACGCGTATTTTATTCATCCTCATTCTTCCTGCGAGATATGCGAGAAACTCCTCGCCTCCATCTTCTGGAAGTACGCGAAAAAGTATATTTGGCAAGGCTTCAGTTACCGTTGCGACAATCTTCCCTTCCTTTTCTTTTTGAGTATCCATCAGAACTAGTATACGAATATGGTCAAAAGTAGCAACACGATGCTTTTAGTTTTCACCCACTTTTAAGGTAATTTTTTGAGTATCTTTAGGAAAACTTCTTTTCCAAAACGGACGAATAATCCCTTCTGCAGATTTTACTCCACTAAAATTTGCCATTATAGTCCCAAGTTCCTTTTTCCCCTTACCAGCCAACTCTGATTTAATAACAACTTCATCAAACTGAGACATTAGAGATACCGTCCCATTTAAAGAGAAGGTGACTGTTTCTGGATCTTCGCCTCGAAGGATATCTTTATCTTTCAATTCAAGAGTTAACCCAGAAGAATTTACAATATCTACATTATTTTTGAGAAGGTTTGGGGCAACTTTGGTTGCAACGTCTCGAGCGAGAGATTTCTTAGGGATTAATATTGCCCGGAACGTACCTTGTTGGTTTATTGTTACTGAAGAGCCAGTATCGTTTGATTGCGGTAGGTCAGTATAGAGAACTAGCTCACTTCCGGGGATAAGAACAAAGCCTTCTGGAATTTGTTGAGAAGCTTCCTTTTGAAGCTCAAGAGAAAGGGTTTCAGAGAGAGATTGGCTTGCGCTCTTTTGATCAGCTTCCCCTACTTTTTTGACGGTGCCCACAAAACCACCTGACATATCAGTTTTTGATCGTGCGTATATTCCTTTATATCGAACAGGGTCATCCTTAAACCCCGGCACGGTAAAGTCGGTTTTAGATATGTTGTACTTTTCACCGACTTCATCAGCATAGACAATCACTTCTACAGACCCAGGTACAGTTTGATTATTTTCAGTCTTTTTTCCTGGGACAACTATGGATTCGTTAATCCTATAAATAAGTCCTGCTGGGGTCTCAAAACGAGTATTCTTAATTAACCTTTGAGGAGAAGTATCAACATTGTTGTAGACGACTATAGCCCCGCTTGATTTCCTTTCAACCTTTTCCTCGCCTGTAGCTGGAACGTCTTTACCTGCACTCTTGGTTAAGGTAAGAATTTCAAAACCTAACTCCTCTGCGTTAGGATTTTTCTTGGCAGTAAATATAGTTTCTGGAGAAAGAGTTACCGTATCAACCATAGGAGATATGATCACGGTTGCGCTAGAAAAAATTGAGGCGATAACAAAAACAATAATTAGCACTGCCCCAACTACACCGGCCCAAATACCGACTTTATTTTTTGATGAGTAAGAAACGGGAAACTTACCTTCCTCATATGAATATATTTTAGAAGAATTTTGTATTGGAGTTGTTGTTGTAGGAGTTGGGATTTCTTTTGGTGTTGATTTCTTTGTTGGAATATCAGCGATTGGTTCTCGTTTTGTTGAACGATTTGGTAAAGGAATATTACGAATAGATCTTTTCTCTGGAGGCACTATGTCTTGAAGGATATTTTTTGCCATAAAAAACCAAGTATTAAGTGTTGATTATAGATTCTATATTAATACGAGAACTTCTTCATTGTAAATGATGAGTTTCTGAAAAATACATCACCGAAAGAATCCCAAGCGCCAAAAAAGGATCTTCTCTGACATATG
>CAYVDB010000029.1:0-5272 GCA_964450705.1 uncultured Candidatus Saccharibacteria bacterium
CGCGATGGATCGAACCGCTCCGAGCACCGTCGCGTTTCTACGACAGGAACCGAATCCGCCTTCAATCTCTCCCGAGGACCTCCTTACGTTCACAACCTGTTCATTTTCAAAAACTTTTTCCTGAGGTCTATCTAGACTTTCATCCATATATATAAAAAACTATTCTAATAACGAAAGATTGAAATTATATTTACATAAGCCCAATCTTATTAACTATTTTCTCATGGGGAAAATCCAATATGTCACGGATCAGCTTGTCATAGAGACTTAAGCGATATTGAAAATCGGGGGTCTCAAAGACAGCATAGCGAATTTCTTTCCCCATCTCTGCTTCAATGGTTCTAATAGCATTATCTACTGCGCTCTTTTTAATATGATCCCCAACAACAAGAAGGTCTACCCTGCTTTCAGGATCCTGAATAAATATGCCCGCAGTTAAAACAAGCTTCATATTTCCAGCTTTAGAAAGTTTTCTTGCAATATCCTTTGGGGCAAGATGGTTGAGATTTACCAGAAACTGCTGCAAAGGAATAAGAAATTCAAAATCATGATTAAGTATAAAACCATGAGTTTTTACTTTTCCTTGGATAGTACGATTTCCCTTCTTTCTATGAACAGTTTTGTAAAACACCCTCTTTTTGATGAGATCCATTTTTTCAAGAACATGTATTTCTCTTCTCACTTTTGAAGAATTTTCTTTTGTTCGTTCAGAAATTTGCGCCACATCATAGGCAACGTCAGGGTTAAAAAGAAACATTTTGATAATTTTAACCTTTGCCCCTGATCCGAAAAGTTTCGTGAGTGTTTCCATAACCATCCGATTTTACCACCTTACTCCTTCCTTCGAAACTTATTGACAATAAACTAAAAAAATGATGGGATAATTACCAGAACAACCTTCACCAGGGAGACCCCCCGTGACAATGCGTTTCGTGTTCTTTCTGCCATACGCGTACGACTACGTAAGAGAAGACGGATCATCAGGAGGTACTGGAGAAAGATGTGCCCAAGCTCTCCATTTTGCATCTGAAGTCTTGAGCCAAGGCCCTGATACGCAGCGCTTTGCAATTCTTACGGCGGGCTACACAAAAGAAAGCCCCCGCATTCCAAGTATCGGTCGCCCGCGTTCTCTAGCATCTGAACAGAGCGCGTTTCTGAGAAAGCTCGGTGACGAGTCTCTACACTTGGCGGATCCATCCGGTTGGGGCACATTCGATGAGACGAGAAATGGAATTCGAATTATCAAAAAGGCCCTTGCCATGTATGCGCCAAGCAACCAAGAGGTTCACGTCGTTGTCGCCTCAAATCCATTCCATCTATATGGAAGAGTGAAGCTTTGCTGGCACTTTTTGAAACCTCCCGAATGGAAGCTCCATCTGGTACCAGCGCATCACCGCTTCACCTGGAAAGAACGCTTTCAGGAATTGTTCTTGAAGATACCCAGCTATTTCTGGCGATTCCTGGTAAAGAAAGAGCACTTGCATGATGAGTAGAAAGAAAGGCAGAATGCCAATCCAGATCACCGCAAGCTATCTTAGAGAAAACTTGCCGGAGATCATGAGTCGCATAAAGCTACGTGGTGAAGAGTTCCTGATCACCAAACACGGCAAACCGGCGGCGCTATTTGTCCCACCGCCTCAAGAATCCTACCGCTAGCTTAGCTAGCGGTTTTTCTTTATATTTTCTTTACAGCAAAAATCCCCCGACATGCGTCGGAGGATTTTTGTAAGAGAATCAGATTATTTAAGAGTAACCTTTCCTCCAGCTTCTTCGATTTGTTTCTTCAAAGCTTCTGCCTCTTCCTTCTTCATATCAGTCTTTATCATAGCAGGCGCCCCATCAACAAGATCCTTCGCCTCCTTAAGGCCTAGGCCTAACACTTCTTTCACTACCTTGATAACTGCAATCTTATTTGCGCCACCGTCGGTAAGCTCAACATTGTGAGTATCTTTTACTTCTTCAGCTGCACCACCTGCTAGAGGTGCTGCCGCAACAGCAGTAGCTGACACCCCAAACTTTGCTTCAAATACCTTAACCAACTCATTCAAGTCTAGAACAGACATCTTTTCGATCTCTTCTACGATACTCTTGAACTTTGCAGGAACTTCAACTTTTGTTTCTTCCATAAGATTTTTAATAGAATTCGAATAAATTATTTTTGCTTAGCAATCTCTCCAAGTGCAATAACAAATCTTTGTATTGGCGAGTTAATGATGTTCACAAACTTACCATGAAGGACTGGTAATGGAGGAATTGTTGCGATCTCCATCATGTCTGCTTGACCCAATAACTTCCCCTCAAAAATACCTCCAAGAATCTTCAAACTTTCTGGATTCTTTTTTTGAAACCCGTATACCTCGCGAGCAGGAGCGACAGAGTCATCTCCCCATGCGATCGCAAGCTCACCAGGAAGCTCTGGAATTTCTCCAGAAAGCTTAGCGTCTAGAATAGCTCGGCGAATCAAAGATTTTTTGGCAACAAAGTAAGTTACTCCAGCATTTTTAAGAGCTCTTCGCATTTCGCTTACTCCTAAGACATTGAGCCCGTGAAAATTCACAAACACAAAAGACTTAGCGTTCGCAAATACATCTTTGAGTTTTGAAACGATCTCTTGCTTCTTCTGTTTTGTAATAGCCATAGAATAATTTTTAAAAAACAAACGACCTTTAATAAGGCCGCAGGAGTTGCGATCTCACCCTAGGACTACGCTCAGGGCAGATTTGCCTCGGTAGGACCTCTGTTCTCTTATAGAGAACTGCCTACTGTCTTTGGCCTTACGAAGATAACTCTACTGATTTATTTTTCTCTGTCAAATAAAACCGCCCCGATATAATCAGGGCGGAACGACCTCACGAGACCAAAGTGATGGGAATCACTTCGACATGAGGAATTACTTCGAGAAGCTTACCTCTTGGAAGTTGCGGCGGGGACTCTCCACACTTGGGGCATTGAAGCCGAACGAGAACATCTTGCTGAGGTTTGCCATCCACATCTTCGACCTGAACAGAAACTTCTCGAGCCATGATACGAGCACCTGAGGTTTTACACGCCCAGCGGTCCGTACCACGTTCATCAGTATTGCGATTGGCATGAGACACTACCCACGCCAAGTCTGTCTTGAGGACAAACATGGTTGCTCCTATGTTAGAGGGTTGAGGACTGTTCTATCGAAGGACCAGAGCAAATCCACTTACGTACGCAGAAACCCAGGTGGGGAAAAATATCACCACCGCAAAGCGGGAATGCTCCGCTCTCTTTCGGATTCGAGCATGAGGTGACATAGTGCGCATAATCCGAAGACCAAGCCATGCCTGAATCAGAAAAGCAAAGAGTGCAACTAGCGAAAGCGCAACATGTAGGCGAAGAAGGTTATGAGTACGAAGAAATCCGATTCCTTCGCTCTCAAAAACCCGAACCATTAACGTGGTCGCATACATGTCTGCAAGAAAACCTGCAATTGCAACTACCACATGCGTCTTCCAACTAAAGTGCTGCCGAGCAAGAACAAATGCCGCGATATAGAGAAAAAACGCGACCGTCATCCACAACTCTATTCGGTATCGAAGCTCCACAATCCCTCCGAAGCAGAAGAATGAAAAGGGTCTGGGTCTCTTTGCACTCTACCCTGAGCCTAAAATCTGTCAATCTAACGCTTATAACAAACATGTGCGGTCGCACATATTTGTTATAATATAAATTCCATACAATAAAAACTATATGGCAATAAGTGAAGTACATTTCAAAAAGAAAACTCGAAAGAAAAACCTACAAGGCGCAATTCTGCAGTGTATAAAAATAGCAGGCCTTTTAAGTGTTGGCCTACTGGTACCAAATGCTCTCCAAATATTTAGAGGAAGAAACAGCATCGTGGACAAGAAAGATAAGGCAAGCGTAAATAGTGTGCTATATCGACTAATAAGAAACGGCCTTGTTAAATACTCTGAGAGGAAACTGACCCTAACAGATAAAGGTAGATCCTTCCTAAAAAATCTAGAACAAAATAACTTCAATTTTCCTAAACCAAGGAAATGGGATAAAAAGTGGAGAATTGTAATATTTGATATTAAGGAAGAGAGAAAGACCTCAAGAAATAAGTTAAGACACACGCTTATACAGATTGGCTTTAAAAAACTCCAGAATAGTGTCTGGGTATTCCCTTACGACTGTAAGGACCTCATAACTTTACTCAAAGCAGATTTCAAAATTGGTAAAGATATTCTATATATCATCGCTGACCATATTGAGTACGATAAACCTCTGCGAACTTATTTTAATATTAAATAATTTGTGGATTCAGATGTCATTTATAACAAATATGTGCGATCGCACATATTTGTTATAAACTATATCCCACTACTTATTTTTGAAATTCCTTCTTCAAAATTTTTACTCCAAGCCAGAAAATAAGAAATACAAAATATGAAACTACGGTAATAAGAACTACCTCATCTCTACCGGGGCCAAACATATTTTGGTCTGCCCCTTGCGACATTATTAATCCTAGTGGTAAATGTAATGCAGAGAATATTAGAAACTGTATTAAGCTTGAATTAAAAATAGACCATATCCCAGAAATAGACGCATAAAAAAAGGCTATTAAAAAGAATGTCCCCGCTTTATCTGCTATTAAAATTGATTCCAAAGGAAAAAATAATACTGCAGCTAATAAAATATATGTATAAGAAAATAGTGAAAATTTACTCATAATCAAATATTAGATCTTAGTTGTTCTAAATACCTAATTAATAATTGTATCTCATTTGTATCAAAACCATCTTTTTCTTTATCTCTTCTTAAAAGTTCATCCAAGTGCTTTAAATATTTTTTCAATCTTTGCTCTGCTTTTTCAGGTTTTGATAAAGATAAAGATTCCGCAATAGAATTAAGTTCTTTAAAGACCTGCTTTTCTTGAGACTCCTTGAGAGAAAAGGTTTTTACTATAATTTTAATAGTCTCAATAAAAGTAATATAATTAAATTCATTTTGAGAAATAGCTACCATATCAACAATACTGTCTCCATCTATATCAATACTTAGACTTCCTACAAAATTACTTTTATCTATATTTAAAGTAGCTTTCATTGCAGTGGTAACAGGGATATCTACAAAACTTTTGCGATTCACAACCCCATTTTGATATTGGATAACATCAAGAGTAAAGGTTCCAAAACCATTACCTTGCAGATTAACTTGGTAGGAATCATCTAAAGGGACCGTGATGTACTTCTGATCATTAATCTCGACATAACTACTATTAGGAATCTCCTCTTTC
>CAYVDB010000030.1:0-5048 GCA_964450705.1 uncultured Candidatus Saccharibacteria bacterium
ATTCCCAGATTTAGCTCGCCCAACTGGGACGACTTTCGCCTCTATTGATACCTTAGGGATAGAGATGCGTACTGGAGTAGACGTGCCAACATCTTCTGTGAATATTTCCTCCTCAAGTACGGGTATAAAAACTTCGGCTTTTTTCTCATTACGATATAGCGCCACCATAAAAATACTCACGAGAATGATGAAGAGGAGGTTGATTCCTATGATCTTTTTCTGAAAGAGATTCATTTGTTGTTAACGTAGACTTTCTAGAAGCAAAGTGAGTTTTTTAATAAGTTCGAGAAGTATAAAAATCTCATCATTTGTACTTACTTGAGATAAACTGGGAGCTTCCCTTACTGTTTCTTTAGGCTTAGCGAAGTAAGCAACGACATATTCTGTTTGTTTGCCCTCAAATGTGCCCGGAGTAGCTGCAATACCTACTTCTGTAAAACTTTGGTGCAGAATATTTGCCCTATGTGCTTCCGAGTTAAGCCACTCTCGAGCAATATCTGCTTCTGTCTTAAAATTTACAGCTAGATTCTCCCCTGCCACATCGTAAGCATATCCCGAATTCTCAACAAAAGACCACGGAGCGCCGTAAGAGGATTTTGTGTGAGATAGCGTATGTAGGAAAGATAAGGCTGAACCTTTTTCTTTCGCAGCATTAGTAAGTTTTTCGTTAAGAGTGAGCGCCGAGAGATTATTATCTAGACGAGCATAATTTAGCTCACGAAGTAAAATCTCAGGAGTAAATGCGTGCGCAATAAAAGGAAAAACAAAAAGGGCGAAGAGAAAACCGACGGACTTCATGTATGCATTATAACAAAAAGACCCCTTTTCAGGGGCTTTTTGTCTTAGACAGAGAAAACTTTTCTTATTTTCTCTTTAAGATTCGAATAGACACAAAGTTTAGAGCAAGGAGCACAATAACGCCTCCAAGTATAGTAGACAAAGCTCCAAGTGATGAAGTCTGTGGCTCTGAAATAGGCGCACGCCCTGTATCAGGTAACCCTGGAAGCTCAGTAAACGCGCCAGCAACTTCTCCTAAATTAGGAAGGCCACTACCTCCGCCTCCGCTATTATTTCCACCACCAGATCTCCTGCTTTGCCCAGTAGTATTTGTAGGAGGAGTGGACGTATCTCCACTATCACCCGGATCACCATCTCCACCCTGCCCACCAGGGTTCCATGTGTTGATGACCTGACATGTAGTTGTTGCGCCAAGGGTAACCGTTGCAATACCGTTAGGACAAGACTCTCCAAATGTCATCGTGTAGTCAGGATTCGAAGTCTCGGTAACAGTATGAAATCCTACTACTGTTGTCGTAGGGGTTCCACTTACTACCGCCATACCATCGACAAAGAGACTAAACGATAGAGGTGACGCATCTGAACCAACAACTATTTTTTCGACAATAAGTCCTCCGTACTGAGGATTATTTCCTCCTCCACAGTCAGTTTCACATGGAGGCTCTGGGGTGTCACAGGAAGAGCCGTTAAGTGGGAGAACCACTGTTGCAGAGTCTCCTTGAGTACCATTCTCACCAAATGAAATTACTCCTCGAGCAGTATTTGAAATGTCACAGACATTCGGAATTATGTGAAGTGCTTCGATAGCATCAACATCATATCCATCCGCAGTGTTTTCAAATAGACTCTTATCCGAAGCCTCAGTAAGTCGAACCTTTGTTGTACTAGAAAGACTCCCGAGATCAACGGTTCCATCTCGAGTAATAAGACCAAGATCAACCCAATTTAATCCATCCCAAGCTTCTACCTTAACCTTTTCATCAGGGTACGTCGTTCCTCCAGTAACTTCATAAACCTTTATATCATTTCCGGATCCATTAATAATGGTACCGTTAAATGTAGCGACAATATTTCCGGCATCAAATCCAAGCGAGAAGAAGGATCCAGGCACTACCGTGTCATATGTATTTCCAAGAGACTGAGGAGCGCCAAATATATCAGTTGGGTCTGTTCGATCAACAATAATATTTGTGCCGTTTTTGTTCTTTCCTTGATTATTTGCTTCAAACCCAGAGGCCCACTTCAAATTTGAATTCCATGCGTCGAGCGAAGCAATAAAGGAAACCGCACCTGATGCTCCTGATACCTGTGCCCCAAGATTCCAAGTAACTATTCCCGGAGTTCCTAAATCATGAGTTCCTCCATTATCAGCAGAAACAAATGTAAGTCCTGTAGAAATTGGATCAGTTATAACAAGATTAGAAACGTCGCCATCAAGCACCTTCCAACCGATTGTAAAAGTAACCTGTCCAGTTGACGTTGCATATGTCGCCGTTTTTGTAAGATCTATTCCAGGATTTTCTGGGCAGGTTTCATTCCAAATGATGACGTACGCATTTGTATCCTGAATATTTATGTTTACAGAAGAACTAACCGTGTTATTCTCTGCGTTTGCAAAGCTTGTTCCAACACTATATCCTGCCAATCGGAATTTACCTGGTTGGCACTCGCCACCAAGTGGTATCACAATAGGGTTTGGAGATGCGGTTCCTTGTGTACGCTCCTGGACATCAGCTGTCCCCTGGAAGTTAGCAAGCGCTGGGCCCTCCCAAACAAAGTTATTCCCTGCATGAAGAACTGCGTTCCCGCTTCCAGCACTAGTTACGTAATCTATCCCAAACTGATTACCATCTGCAGAATCGTTTGTTGCAGGTTCTCCATCAATATACTTCTTTACAATAACCCGAGAATTTCCATCCTTTGGATCATCGTTCCCACAATCCTTTGCGGTCCATGAGAGATTAAATAGTAATCCTCCAGGATTATTAGTTTGTGGTGCTCCTGGCAACTCTAGATTCTTTACTCGAATTTCTAAAGTGTTGTTTCCAGAAATAAGCAGGCTTCCCACATCCCATGTATCAGCGGAAGAATGATTATCCTCTGCGGAATCTACCATAGGAGGAATGCCGGGCTGTCCGTTTACCCACACTTCATAAGAATTATCTGCAGCAATCTTCAAAGTTCCACTCTCTGGAGTTCCTACTACATTGAAGGTTCTCTTAAATGTTACCCATTTGTTAACAGTCCAATCTGCATCATATGGATCCTCAGACCAAATCCACTTTGCGTTTGCATCAGAAACATTTGCCTCCCAAACGCTTCCACCAGGGCCATCAAGAGCCTGTATGTCGGAAACAACCGAAACCGGAACTGCTCCATAGTCTGAAACATCATCATCAGCTGGATCACCCACTTCAACTTTTGTAACAAGAGTTTCACTATCGCTCACAACAGACCCCGACGTAGGATTACAAGCTGGAGCGCATTGCAAACTTGCATTATCAAGAAATACACCTAGAGAATTTGAACTATCAAGACCGGCATCAGCAAAAGCAATTCGAGTCATGGTAGAAGTTGCGGTAACTTTAACCACATAGTCCTTCCAGATATTTGTAGTCTCAGAAGACCCATCGCGAGAAATTGTTCCAGTAGCAGAAGTTCCTCCCCACAAAACATCGAGCATATTATCGTTTGTGCCCGTGCCAGGTCGCGGAGCGAACGCAAACTTCACTAGATAATCTTTTCCAGGGACTGTTGGAATATCCTGGTAAATCCGAACTGATGCAGGTTCTCCCGATAGAGAACTATTTGGACCACCCCAATCAGTATCAAGTTCTGCATACTGAAGTCCGTCTTTCGCAGACCAAAGAGGATTCACCGATCCTCCTTTATGTAACTCAAGATTAGCAAGATCAGGAATAAACACTTGATTAAATTGAGTATTTGAAGGCAATAACCATTCTACTCCCCAATCAAGATCAGGAGCTCCATTACCAAAGACATCCCAACCGGCATTATGAGTTACAAGAGGCTCTTCAAAACTTCCATTTGCCAATAGCTCTACCCCCGGTTCACACACCAATTCTTTTGGAGTACATCGCACATCAACAACCTTTACAACAAGATCATTGTAATCTCTATCCCATGATGAAGATGGTAAGTCCTCAAATGCTATGACGTATCTATTGGTGTTTGGGTTGTAAACAGCGACATGATCCTTGCCGCCATCGTTTGTATTAAGTGCTTTTTCAGAGAAATAAATTTCTTCAGTTGCCCCATTATCAGTAACAACCGCAAAGCCAACAGAACCATTAGAAGCAGGTATCGTTACCGGAAGAGCTACGCTTGCTGTAGAAAGTTCTGGTAATGCGTCATACGATCCATTGAGAGGATCGCCAACCCTGAAAACTGGAGTAAAACTTCCTGGAACACCCTTCTTGTACCATCCAAATACTTGGTTATTCCCAGCTTGTTTACCTAGAAGCAAAACTCCAAACTTTGCATCCTGAGCATTAGGGTCAATATCCCATGTTTGAATATTTACCTGATCAGTCAAAGGATTAATAGAAAGTGGCGGTGTTGCTTCAGCAAATATTTGTGCAAGATCTTTTTCAGCAGATGGCGCATCTCCTAATACAAACTCCTCAGTATCAAGAAGTGTATTAGGAATCATGCATGAATTTTTAGGCTCTTCTCGTGGGGGCTCTTCATCGCAGTGAGAAGCATTAACCTCTATGACTTCTGAATAAGCTGTTTTAGAAACTGTATCTTCATTAAAGAGAGCATCTGCAACAACCTTATTTGCTTCTATTTCACATGTTCGCTCTTTCCATATTTCAACACGAAAAGTAATAGTTCCTTTCGCTCCTTTATCTTGAGCCCCAAGATCCCACACCAAACTTCGATTCAAATCTGGGTTTGCCGGCTTAAAGTTACCTCCTCCAGGGAGAAGTGGAGGTGTCGTCGATGGGGACATGGTATTTACTGCAACATCAGTCCATGGAGGAAGGGTGTCTGTAATCTTCAAATTCTCAACATCATTTCCAAGAACTTCCCAATTTATGGTGTATACGATTCGATGATTCCCATCATATTGAGCGCTCTTTGTAAGCTTCAACTCAGGAGCTCGTGGGTCGTTGTCCTCGCACCAAATATCGCCGTCAGGCTTGGTTGGTTGCTGATTTTGAGGATTTACTGGCCCATTATATAAGAAATCTCCATGACCCTCATGATCCGGACCTCCATCCCAC
>CAYVDB010000031.1:0-4121 GCA_964450705.1 uncultured Candidatus Saccharibacteria bacterium
AGGCAAAAATTGAAGTATAGACTGAGTGCCATAGCCTACTCCTTTTCCTAAAATTTGACCGCTTCCAACAGCAATCGTCGACTGATAGGCGTTATACCCGGTACCGCGGATATCTGCAAGCGGATGAATAAAAGTAAGTATTCTTTGTTTTTGATATGGCTGAAAAACAAACATCCAAAGAATAGCAAATGTAGCAATGCCTAAAAGAACAACTGCAAAAAGGTGTTTTTTAGAGATTCCAGAGACAAGTACCATTCCAAACCAAATTGCGAAGAGGATAATAGCGGAACCAAAATCCGGTTGAACTATCACTAATCCAATAAGAATCAAGGCGTATACTCCAGACACCATTAAATGTCTAATACGGGCGATCTCAATGTGTCGACGAGTAAAATATTTGGCTAATAGAAGAATTAGAACAAGCTTTACTGGATCTGACGGCTGGAAAGAAAATCCACCAAAATCAAACCAGCTCTGTGCCCCCTTAGCAATAGTTCCTACCCCGAACAAAAGAAGAAGTAGGGCGCACGAAACAGAAAAGAGAAACACAATAACACTTGTGCGCCGCAAAAATCTCCAATCAATCATACTGGCAACAAAAAAAACAAAGAGCGAAATTGCGATCCATATTATTTGTCGATCAAAAAAATACCGCTCCCCTACGAAAGAGTTCATTGTGACTAATCCAGCGCAAGACAAAAGAAGCGAAGCAGAAAACAAAAGCCAATCAACATGAAGAATTGACCAACCCCTCGCTTGGATTTTTTGGAAAAAAGAATCAAACATGAGAGATGACTAAATTACGTAGAGTGGCGGGAATATGCGATATAAGATCTCAATAACCGCGGGACGACGTTTACAGATTTTAGTGGCAATTTGTTCGTAAATTGAACGCAAACCACTTGTATTTGGAGCAATAAACGACTCCTCCGAACTTGATGCAATATCCTTGAGGAATTGTACATTCAAATCCTTACCAAGACCAATTGAGAATATACTTATGCCGTCAGTCTTTGCCTGGTTTGATGCTTGAAGAGCAAATGTTTCTGGATAACTTGTATCGCCAGCTTTTTCTGGCCGAGTTGCCACTCCGTCAGTAAGAAGAACAATGAACTTAGATATTCCTTCTCGAGCCCTTGGAGAAATAAGCTCTTCTCGGGCAACCCTTAAGCCATCGCCAATATTTGTATTCTGAGTACCAGGAGTTTTGATACTAATCGCATCAAGAGATGCCCGAACTGACACAAGATTGGAAGAAAGTTTTTCATCAAGAGCTGCTTCATTTCCAAATGAAACCACCGCCACCTGGTCATTATCATTAAGCTGATTTACAAAATAGGATGCTGCATTTTTTACATCAGTCAAAGGCTGTGGAGGATTATCCCCTAAAAAATTCATACTCCCAGAACGATCGAGAACGAGAGCGATATCTACAGGTGATTCACACACTTCGGCTTTAGTCTCAAACGGATTTGGCCAGGTAAATACCAACTGCTTTGATTCTCCTCTCTCGAGAGTCTCGACAAATGTTCGAGATGCTCCTATTGCGTTTCCGGAGGCGTCAGAAATGATTGCGACAAGTTCAATATTGCCGATACGATCAAGGCTGTTATTCTTTATTGTTGCATCTACCCGAGGAGACGTATCTTCTCTAGAAAGCGCCTTGTTTGTCACAATAACCTCAGGCTCTGGCAAAGTATTGCGCTCCCAAACTAAGTCACTCGTAAAATCAAAAGTGGCTCGAGTAGGAATACGCTCTCCGGTTGGAATATTTCCTTCGAAAATCGCAAACGTTTTACCTTTAGGAATAAAGGTCGTACCACTTCGCTCAGCTACTAATATATTTTGCCTGTCATAAAGTTTAAAAGCATAAGGCGCAAGCAATGACTCTCCGGTAATATTTGGGTTTTCAAGATACGCAATAGCGCTATAGACACCAGAAGAGACTTTAAAAACTCTCGGATCCCATCGAGAAATGGGCTCCTTTATTTCTATACTACATAGAAGTCGACACGAACCTCCGCAATCAACTCCGAGCTCACTCCCATTTTTCATCCGATCAAAACACGTCGGAGCTTTATAGATAAAAATATAAAATGGTATAACAAAAAAGACGACGATAAATGCGACTATAATACCAAAGTACTGGAGTTTTCTCCGGGTTGCCCACGCAATCATGCAAGTAATTGTAACAAACAAAAAGCCCTAGGTACTACTGTTATTTGTTAGTACCCAGGGCCTCAATCAACCAAGCTTACGCCGAATCTCTTCCTGAAGACCACGAAGATGGTCTATGGTTTGACGATTCTCAACAATGACCCTCGCCAAACTCATCGCGCCTCCCTCGTAAGAGGGTTCTTGTATGCGACGGTGCGCATCATCAATTTCACGAACACACTGGTCGATGGTTCTCTGCCAGGACTCAAATTGAGCCTCAAGCCTTTCCCGACGAGCTTTTCGCCTCTCAGCAAAAAAGCTCATAATCCACTTGAACATATAGTTTCTCCTATAAAGGGCTGGGTGGGTGTGGACCAATATCTTTTATAATTATATCATAAACGAAGCTGGTTTGTCAAACAAAAATCGCCCCTTTAATAAGGAGACGATTTTTATATTCAACACTTAGTTCTGGCGACTAGCTACTTTCCCTCCACTGAAGTATCATCGCCTCAACAGAGCTTAACTTCCGTGTTCGGAATGAGAACGGGTGTGGCCTCTGCGACAAATCACCAGAACTAAATATTGAATAAACTCTCATCAAAATCTGTAAGGTAAGTGCAACTAAAGTTGCACAAGAATCCTGGTAGGGCTTGAACCTCCGACCTCCCACTTACGAGGTGGGTGCTCTACCAACTGAGCTACAGGATTCCGCAAACAAAAAGAGCAAGAAACAAAGGGTGGTGAGCAGTCTGAGAGAATGAAAACACGGACGCGGGCCGTATCAACTTTCAAACAGAACTGCCCACCACGCATGGGCGAGAGAGGATTCGAACCTCTGACCTCCGGAATGTTGATCCGGTGCTCTACCAACTGAGCTACAAGCCCACAAACAAGGCTGGGGGGGGTAGGAGAGGAATTGAACCTCTAACCGCTGGTTTATGAGACCAGTGCTCCACTCTCGCTCTAGAAACGAGATCATTGGCGTACGACCTCCTCGAGGAAATCGCAGCAATGTTTGAGCTACCTACCCCAATCGGGGTGGTGGGATTTGAACCCACGACTTCCTGCTCCCAAAGCAGGCGTTCAACCGGGCTAAACTACACCCCGAGTGAGTACTAATACAAAACACAAACTCACCTTACAGATTTTGATTTTCAAAAAACACATGGAACTTATTCATTCCATGAAACAGGACAAAGCACGCGATGTTCACATTTCCTAATAGAATGGGCGCATTAGTACACCTCGGCTCAACACATTACTGTGCTTACACCTGGTGCCTATCAACGTGGTCATCTCCCACGGGCCTCATAACGAATTCTCATCTTGAAGCTGGCTTCCCTCTTAGATGCTTTCAGAGGTTATCCATACCGAACTTAGCTACAGAGCAGTGCCCTTGGCAGGAACAGCTCTCACACCAGAGGTTCGTTCACTCCGGTCCTCTCGTACTAGGAGCAAACCTTCTCAAAATTCAACGCCTGCAGTAGATAGGAGACCAACCTGTCTCACGCTTCTTATCTCACATTACTGTGAGGAATGGACTATAACTTCTCCCTCCACGAAAATCGTGTTCGGGATGCTGACATTTAGTCTCTACGGGTCGATTCTAATCGCTCGTTGCGAGCGAAGCCAAACCGTTCCCTCGGTATTGCCCTAAGTTCATCTGCTCTGGAACTTGCCCTGAGCCTGTCGAAGGGTTTCACCGATATAAGTCAACTTGATCATTCGCATATTACTATGCGCGACCGCCGTGATATTCCGCTACTATCTAATAGCGGAAAATTAATCTAACAGTATTCAATACTTGAATGAACCTCAAGGATTCAGACTGCTCATTTCACGAATACATCATGACATGAACGGTCTGAACCCAGCTCGCGTATCTTTTTAATTGGCGAACAGCCAAACCCTTGGGAGCTTCTTCACCCCCAGGATAAGATGAGCCGACATCGAGGTGCCGA
>CAYVDB010000032.1:0-3585 GCA_964450705.1 uncultured Candidatus Saccharibacteria bacterium
GTTGCTTGCCTTAGGTATTGTCGTCGGCTTTTTTGCTGGGTATTCGTATCACCCTCACAGAAGGCTTGCTGATGGAACACCAGTCAGGCAGAGTTTTGATTTTTTTGTGAACCCTCTTATCGGTTTTGATGTTGCTGAAGAAATAAGCTTAGAAGAGTATGGGATTTTGAAAACGAAGATTGAGGAAAACCTTGAAACTAGAAAAAGTTCTGGACAGATTGAAGACGCTTCTATCTACTTTAAGGATCCAAGTAACGGGAAATGGTTTGGAGTAAATGCAGATAAAGAATATCATCTCGGAAGTCTCGCTAAGGTTCCACTTCTTATGTCTTATGCTCGATCTGCAGAGACAAATCCCGAGCTTCTTGATCGAAAGATAACAGCTAATCTCAAGGAAGATTTTAATAAACTTCAATCTATTAAGCCGAAACAGTCGATAGAAAATGGAAAGGCCTATACCATCGCAAATCTTCTTTCATTTATGATTCAATATTCGGATAACAATGCGAGTACTATATTGGGCTCAATTGCTCAAGCTGATACGAAAAACAAGATATATCAAGATTTTGGGATTACTGAGTCTTTCGATAGAGAAACAAAGGTATCCCCGAAGCAGTTCTCTCTATTTTTTCGTTCTCTTTTTAACAGCACTTATTTAGGTAGAGTTGCTTCGTCTGAAGCTTTAAAGTTATTGGCAGCGACAAATTTCAAGGATGGCCTAGTCCTATACTTGCCATCTGACGTGGTTGTATCCCATAAGTTTGGAGAGTACAGGGATTCTTCAACTGATCAGATCGAGTTTCATGATTGTGGAATTGTATATAAGAAGAGTGGTCCATACGGTCTCTGTATAATGACAATAGGTAAGAGTATCAAAGATCAGCAGGGTTTCATTGCCGATATATCTAAACTTGTATATGAGTCTCTTTAGAAGAGGATCTTGATTTCACTCCTAATTTTCTATATCCTTATCTCTTGTAAGTGTTTATATTTGGGCCTGTAGCTCAGTTGGTAGAGCAACCGCTTTGCAAGCGGAAGGTCAGGAGTTCGAATCTCCTCAGGTCCACATCATTAGGTTTTTAATCAGCAAATTCCTAAAAAAGAGCCTTTCTTCCTTGTCTTTGATATAATTTAATCTTATGGCAACAGATTATACCCACGCGCGGTCAGCTCCGGTTATTGCTATTTTTGTGAAATATCGAGATAGGTGGCTTCTTGTGAAGAGGAGCGATAAACATCTTACATACCAAGGCCTTTGGTCTTGTCTTGCTGGTTTTGTTGATGATGAGAAAAGTATGGAAGAAAAAGTTAGGTTTGAAATAGAAGAAGAACTTGGCCTTAAGCAATCTGACATAAAGCAGGTTAAACAGGGAGAGACCTATCTTTTTGTTGATAAGGAATTAAATCGAGAGTGGATCAGGCATTTATTTTTTGTAGAAATCACAAATCCAAGCCTGTCTCTTTCTTGGGAACATTCAGAATACGTATGGATTGTACCGGAAGATCTTGGTTCTTATGAGACAACTCCTGGCTTTGAAGAGGATCTAGAAAAGATAAAGACTCTCGCGTAATATTTTTTTATCTATATAAACAAAAACCCTTGAGCTAGTGCCGAGGGTTTTTGTAAATCGGGGAATGATTATATTCCTTGTGGTATTCCCGGCGTTTCAAGTAATTTCTGCTTCTTTAGCCCGACAACAAGAAATACTAGAGCCAGAACAATATGTAGCCAATTGTCCGCAGCATTTACTGAAATAAGACCAAATAGATCAGCGTGATTCTCTGCGCCAACAGCAAGAAAACCAAGGATTGCTACAAGAAGATACACAACGCCAAATACTTTTAGTATCATACGTGAGCTTTCTTCAGATTTCTTTGCCGCAAAAATAAAGATGAGACCAGAAACAATGTGAACGATGTTGTGCACTAGGTTGGTATGGAAGAGAGCACTATCTCCAACGATTGGATTTGGTATGAAACCAAGTGCACCAATAAGTATGAATACAACCCCAAACACCATTGTTAATTTTTTTGCCATATATTTTTGTTCTAGATTTCTACAGAGATAATTATACCTTTAGGGGTTTTGAGCTTGGGGTCTGTATTTTGTGGATAAAAAAACGCACACGGTTAGGTGTGTGATTGTAGAGATAAATAGGATTTCGAGATGACCTCTCCACTTCCTGGGTCAATGAATCTGACGACAACCTCGTTGTCAGTAAAGACGCAAAGGCCTTCTCTTGCTAGTTTCTGTACGTGATCTTGATCGGTAGGTATGACAAAGCGTTCGTTCTCTGCTGGCGGTCCCCAGTCCAAATCCTCAAGCCGCTTACTTCTTGCCCACTCGAGGTCGAGGACAATCCTTGGGAAACCATGCCTTGGGGTATTGACTGATACATCCTTAACAGAGCCTTGAGTTTCGTATCCTTCGTCGTTTGGATCCACGATTCTCACGTGCCATCCCTTATACTTCTCGAGAATGCTTTGCTCTACTGGCATCGTACGCTCCTGTGAAAGAATGCTATAAACGAGATTAGGCTTCTATTCTTATTTTGTCAAAGCGGGTCTCTCCACGGTAGTATAAGGATATGAAGTTATCGCTTCGCCAAACCATTTCTAACGATCCATCTACGCTTTTGCAGGCGAAAACTATTTTGAGAGATCGACTAATTTCTTTAGAAAAAGCGTCTAGTGATTTTACCTATTCTTCAGCTGATACTTTCTTGAGCTTTTTAGAAGATACCTCTCTACACGAAAAGATTAATACTTTGGTACAAGATAAAATAGGTAGTGGTTTACCACGATACGTCTTTGTGGTTGGTATTGGCGGAGCAAATCTGGGTACGAAGGCAGTTTATGACGCTATTGTTGGTTATGGTGATATTGCTTTTGATCAAGGACGAAGGATGGTATTTCTTGATACTCTTGATCAGTCGGTAACCGAATCAGTTTTGCTTTCACTCAAGCCTCTTACTCAAAAAGAAGATTTTGTAGTTGTTATTGTCAGCAAATCTGGAAAGACTATAGAGACTCTTGCAAATACTGAGTTTCTTCTTTCGCATCTTGAGTCTCAGTTTGGGGAAGTAAAGGATAGAGTGATAGTAGTTTCAAAAGCAGATTCACCACTTTTTAAAGAGGCTCTTTCAAAAGGAATTAGCACATTTCCTATTCCAGAAGCTCTCTCGGATCGTTTTGGAGCTTTTTCTCCAACCACACTTATACCGCTCGCTTGTTTTGGTTTTCTTATTTCTGATTTTATTTCAGGCGGAAAAGATACTTTAAAACAATTGCTTTATCCTGATAAAAATATAGCTGTAGAGACCGCGACAGCTCTATTTTCTTTTTACAAAAAAGATTTTCACATATACGATCTCTTTTTCTTTTTTTCTGGACTTGAGACGTTAGGAAAATGGCAACGACAGCTTGTTGCTGAAAGTATAGGTAAAAATACTAATTTGAGCGGAGAGACAATTCGCCCACCGTTTACGCCCACGGTTTCAGTTGGCACAACAGACTTACACTCAATGCTTCAATTGACACTTTCTCAACCAAAAGAGAGAGTAACTTCTTTTATTTCTGTTGAAG
>CAYVDB010000033.1:0-2026 GCA_964450705.1 uncultured Candidatus Saccharibacteria bacterium
CTAACCCCTGTAAGTTTTTGCAACTCCTTATCTGTCTTTCCTGCCCAGGTCTCTGGAAAAAGAACTCTGCGAGAAAATGAATCTTTTTTTAAAGCCACAGTTTTTGCATGCCAACGAATGCCATCAAGCGCTGGGTATACAACAATAAGAGGTTCCGGCTTTTCAACTAGGACCCTACCCCACGCCAAGTGAGCATCAAGAATTATGATACGTTTGTCCTTACTCTCTAAATAAGCTCCTATAACTTTTTCTTCGTCTTTGGCGATACGGACACTCTTATCCATCTCGCGACGCAAGAGATCTCGAGCCATACTTACCACTCGTGCAAAAATTCGATCTAAAACAACAGGGTTTGTATCTTCATCGGTCCAATAAGAATAAAGATAATCGGAAATGGTGTACGGACGGATACCAGAAACTGATGATTGATTCAATTCAAAACCATTATCAAGAGCGTCAATTGGCATAACAATCTTTTCTTCAAGAGCCCTTGCAACAACCTCACTTGAAGTAAGAGCAACTCCGAACTTCTTCCATACTAATCCAAAAGAAGCATAAGGTATCTTGTTTTCCCTAACTCCAGCTCCTTCTTCTTGATGGTGGTCAAACCTGTTATTTTTAGGGTCGTACACTCCCCCAACATCAACAACATAATCTGCCTCAGCTATTACCGCCTTGTCCCGTGTACGCTTTATTTCATACGGAATATCAGAGGGTAAGGAAAGTATAACTGTGGCTACAGCAAAAACATCATCAGCGTGAAAAGCTCCGTCGTGAGTGATGATAGAAATAGGCTTCATAAAAGACCACTATAACGAGAGCCTGCTCAAATAGCAACTTCAATTTCTAATACAATCTCCTACCCTTGATATCATCTACTATTAGAAAAATATTTGATATTTTGTTTCACGGAAATTTATAAAAAATTAGCAAAAACATTTAGCAAGGTTTATATGGTTATAGAATAGCTTATCTACTTTTTCTATATAGAAAGAAGATAGGCTAAACAGAAAATAATGACTATAAACAATACAAAACCTTACTATAATTATTCGCTAATCTCTCTTTGAACCATTCCAGGATACATATCAAGTAAGGCAAGTAATAGAGAAAGAACAACTGGGCCTGCAAGAAAACCAACTGGCCCAAACAAAGAAAGACCCCCGAGAGCAGAAAGAAGAATCAAGAACGGATGAATTTTTATCCCCCTTTCAATAAGCTGTGGCCCCAAAAGATTATCAATAAGCCCTACCGCAATAACCCCCCATAAAATAAGACCCAAAGCAGAACCCAACGACCCAGTTAGAAGCAGAAAAACAATACCTGGTATAAGCACAAGAGAAGTGCCTATAGTTGGCACCAAAGAAGCGATAGCGGCCACAAAGCCCCAAATAACTGGGCTTGGCACTCCAAATATAAATAGACCTATACCCGTCATAAAGCCCTGAAGGACCCCAATGACGATATGCCCTCTTACTACAGAATTAACAGCAATAACTACTCTTTCTACTAATTTTCTATCAGAAGCATCAGAAAGTGGGCTTAAATCAATAAGAGAAGATATAAACTTTTTTCCATCTTTAAAGAAATAGAACAGTGCCAAAAGCATAAGGAACAGTCCAAACCCTACTTTAAGGAAACCCCCAAAAAACACTGAGAGGTGGTCGATGAGCCATGACAAACCTTGTCGAGTGTATTCCTCAATGCTTATTTCAGAATTTGAAATAGAAAAACCAGGGAAAAATTGAGAGATGAATGCTTCAAATTTACCAAGAAAATTTGTTAAAGAATTTCCGCCATCTTTAGTATCAACAATGCCCGTATAAAGATCTGACGCCTCTTGGAACAAAAGTGTTCCGAAGAAAGCAATCGGTCCGACAATAACTATAAGCACAAGAAGGACTGAGACAAGAGCCGCGAGTGTACTTCTGCCAGAAAAAAGTTTCAGGATTCTATCATAAAGAGGGCCAAAGATTATAGAGAAAACTAAAGCAAGAAACAGGACCGATAGATAGGGTAAGAATAT
>CAYVDB010000034.1:0-1793 GCA_964450705.1 uncultured Candidatus Saccharibacteria bacterium
AGGGCGTCCCGGCGCAGCCCGCGCTCGACGTCTTCCGGCGTCTGCAGCGCCTGGAGGATACTTGGCCAAGCCATCTAATATCTATGCCGAGCCTGCACAAGAAGAATCCATCCCTGAACACTCACCTGTGAAGGAACCAATCTTGAATACCGTTAGCAAAAAAATCCAGGAAGAAGAACCTTCCGAAGGCGATCTGCAACTGGTGTTTAAAGATGAGATTCCAGCGGCGGATGAGCCTCGGGCCCATCAAGCTCCTAACCTTGTTTTGTCAAATACTTCTCCAGAGGAACCAGCGTTGCTGGACGAGGTAGAAGAACAATAACGTCGGGGGGCTGAGCGAATACAGAAACTACGTAATCTGTCGTTCAATGTAAACGCCAACGACCCTAACAACGAGTTTGAAACCGTGCCGGCTTATATCCGCCGCAATTTAGAGCTCTACAACACCATCTCCAGCGTAGAGAATTTCTACAGCAGTTACGAAGTAAAAAAAGAAGACGATAATACCCGTATTTCTACCATCAATACATTCTTAGATGGTAAGAAACCGGATTAACGACTTATCTCCCGTTTACCCGGGAGAAGGGCCGTACCAATCGAAGCCATAGTAATTCACGCAACGATTGTTGTTTTTAGTTGTTACCCCTTCGGTTCCCCGGAGGGGTTTTTGTTTGAATAAGTTTCGATAGGTATTGAGATTTTATTTTCACCGCAGAGAACAGGAGGACGCGGAGGGAATTGTGAAGACCCTCTATGTTCTACTGTTTGCTGTGGTAAAAAACTCCGGTAGGGATTCCTACCTCCACGAACCTCTCACTTTTTTTTGCCTAACTTAGAAAAATGATACTAACAGTCATAGTAATTATCGCGAGTGCATTCCTTACGCTGCTGGGAATGGAGAAAGACTTTATAAGAGGTCGGAGACTTACAAAAAAATTTGCAATTTCTTTGACAATCCTGCTTATAATTATTATTTGTTCGATCTGGAATGAAAAGGAAAGATCGGACACAGATCAAAATCGTTTTAATGAAAATATTGATAGTTTAAAGATGATAATAGATAGTGCAAGAAATATGACTATTAAACTTGATTCTAACCTTTCCATCGCCGATTCTGCTTTAAGGCAGATTTCTAAGAACTTAGATACTTCAAAAGCTAACATTATTAAATCAAATAAAATAATCGATACTCTTGGTAGGGCTATGGTTTTGCAAAGAAATGTAACTTCTATGGCAAATAAGTTGATCTCCGAGTCCTCGGAGCAACTTTTGGCTACTCACCAAATAATTGACTATACTATTCGTGCTGCAGATCCATTTCACCCGACAGGTATAGGCGTACAGTTTGCCGATACTATTATTCAGGGCACCTTTCTACAAACTCTCGAAGATAGTATTATAGACCTCGTTAATGGCATAAAAATGGGTCTTTACAAAAGCAATTCAGATGTTATGATTGGAAATGAATATGTGATTATTAAAAACTACGAGGATGTTCTCCGAAACATCGACTTTAGCTTTTTTCATAGAAAACCAATTGTTATTAGACTAACCAAGGATTCTGCAGGAAATGATGAGATTTTGCAAATAATAAGTGGCATTTATGACAAAGATTTAAAAAAATATGGGGAAGAATTAAGAAAGAACAAGTTTAGTTTACACTATTATCCTAAGCTAAGAAAATTTGCATTTAATTGGTATCTCACAAAATGTGATATAGAAAATCCAAAAAACTCTAGCTTGTTGGGTATTGCCGATTTTTACAATAGATATTTACATGTATTGATTTGTTC
>CAYVDB010000035.1:0-1763 GCA_964450705.1 uncultured Candidatus Saccharibacteria bacterium
CGCGCACTTCGGGATCGGTCAGCCATTCGCGGCCCGATTCCAGTGCGGCCGCCAGCCGGGCGTAGAACGCGCCATGGAAGTCCCGCTCGAGCGGCCAACGAAGCCGGAAGCGGTGGATCCCGCCCCGCAGGTCTGCGAGATTCAGCTCCACAACAGGATCCTCACGCCACGAATCGCCGCTTCAGGTGCCACTTCAGCGCCTCCACGCTCGGCCGCAGCCCGGCGCTCTCCGGGAGCCGGATCGGCTGTCCGTCGTGCGCGTAGTAGCGCTTCCCGTTCGACCAGCGCTCGCGGATCTGCTCCGACACACGCACCTTCAGATCGGGCGTGATCGCGATGAAGCCCTGGTCGTAGAGCGTGTGGAACTCCTGCGAGAGCAGGATCCCGTTCTGGACGTGGTTGCTGCGCGGACCGAGGTAGGACTGGATGTGGGCCCCCTGCAGCACCGGCTCGGTCTTCTCGCCGGTGATCGCGCAGCGGCGACCGTAGGCGTCGAGCAGGCGCGTGCGGAACGCGCCCTGGCCGACGCGCGGCCTGGCCTGGGCGGCGATCACCTCGCGCTCGTCGGCCTCGACCAGCTCGAAGCGGTCGGCAAGGTCCTCGGGCTCGGCGAGGTGGTCGTGCTGGATCTCGGCGAGCAGGAGCGAGGCGCGAACCGCGTCGTCCTCGGTCTTGCCGCGGACGATGTTGGGACTCCAGCCCTGCGCTTCGCCCCACGGGATCCAACGGGCCCGCGGCCAGAACACGGCCTCGCGCAGGATCGTGCAGCCGAGCGGCGCGGCGTCCGTCCGCAGCTCCGCCAGCGACTGCTCGCGGTAGGCGCCGATGCGCTCGAGGAAGCGGAGCGGGTCGGGGTCGCCGTTCTTGTCGCCGAACGTGGCCCAGGCGACCTGGAGGCTCAGCAGGCTGTAGTGCGCGAAGAAGCCGTAGCCCGCGATCGCGTTGTGCGGCACCTTCAAGCGGAAGAACACGGGTTCTCCGGGGGTGAAGTGCTTGATCGGCCGGTTCGAGCTCGGCGACCAGAAGTTGACCTCGTCGACGCGGCTGTCGGGCGAGCGCATCGACAGGTACTCGAACCACGCTGGGTCGGTGACGGCGATGAAAGGAGCGTGACTCACGAGGCGCCGGTTTCCATCCGGTCAGTAATCCGCGGTTGCTCAGGCCACGGTTGTAGCGGCGACGCTCGGAAGCCTGGCGCCGAATACTGCCTTGAACTTCAGCAGCATCCGAACTGCCCAAGCGAGGTGCTCGTCGAGCTTGTCCTGCGGATCCTCGATCGAGCCCGGTGCGTAGCAAGCGATCCGACAGGCACGCCGATTGTCGAGATCCTCCCAAGACAAAGGCTCGCCGAACTGCGCTTCGATCGCAGCCTTGTCACTCCGAAGCCGCTCGAGGATCGCGGCGTTGGTCTCCGCGTCGCCCGCATCAATGTAGATTTCAGCGCGCAGTCGACCTCCGGAAGCGAAGTTGAACGAATACTGCAGGCCGCGCGTGCCCGTGCTGAAGGAGTACCAGTTCTGCGGCTGGCCGGCCCTTGCGTTCGTGTAGCGGTGCTTCACTCGAAGCTCGTCGATGAGTCGCTGGAAGAACTGCTGGTAGCGCGCCCCCTTGTCCGAAACTTCCTTGGGCTGCGACGACGAACTGCGGCGCCATCCCGTCGGCGCGGCCACCGCGCGGAAAACGATCGCCGGCCGCGAGCCGTCGACCTGCAGAACCTCGACGACGACCCCGAAGAAGTCCACCTGCCCCCCCATCCCCTGGTT
>CAYVDB010000036.1:0-1628 GCA_964450705.1 uncultured Candidatus Saccharibacteria bacterium
TGCGGGGATGCTTAAAGGCGCGCCAGCAAATCATAGTGAAACAACAATAAGACTCCACACCGCACACCATCTCTTGCTTGCAGCTCTTCAAAATGTACTTGGCAAAGAAGTTAAACAGCGAGGAAGTAATATTACTGATGAGCGATTGCGTATAGATTTTACCTTTGAACGCAAGCTTACTTCAGAAGAACTCGTACAAGTTTCTAATCTTGTAAATGATTGGATTAAAGAAGATTTCATAGTTGTAAGATTAGAGATGAAACGAGAAGAAGCAGAGAAAATAGGAGCAGAGATGGAGTTTGGGACGAAATATCCTGATGTTGTTTCAGTATATTCAATACAAAATTCAGAAGGTATTGTGATTTCTAAAGAATTTTGCGGAGGACCGCATGTTAGTAAAACCAGCGAGCTTGGTGTATTTACGATACAAAAAGAAGAAGCGGTTTCTCAAGGGATACGACGAATCAAGGCAACCCTTTCTTAATTTTTCCGGTATACTTTAGATTAGTATGTTCTGGAACAAACAATCTTTAAAGAAAATTTCTCTCGTGTGTGATATTGGTAGCGCAAGCGTTGGCATGGCGCTTGTAGATTTCGGATCTTCTAAGCCGACTGTATTAAGCGTAAGCCGTATCCCGATTTCTATTCAAGAAGAATTCAAGCCTGAAACGCTTGAAAAACAGCTGGTGATTTTTTTTGACGAAGCACTACGAATAATGAGTGAATCGCTTAAGGAAGTTAGTTTGAAGAACAAAGTAAACAACCATGTAGATATTGCGCATTTCTTCTTTTCAGCCCCCTGGTATATTTCAAAAAGCACTTCTCTTCAAATAGAAAAAGATAAAGCATTCGTTTTAGATCAGCATTCTCTAGAGACTCTGATAGAAGGTGAAGAAAAAAACTTCCGCCAAGAGCTTTCTTCAAAAAATGAGAACTCTTTTATTGGCGACATGGCGGTAATTGAGCGTGAACTTCTTTCAATCGAACTCAATGGATATGAAACGGATAAGCCTTTTTTAAAAAAGATAAATAACGCAAGCCTCTCTCTATTTATAAGTGTCATATCTCACAGACTTTTAAAAATATTTGAAGAAAAGGTGAAAACTGCATTCCATATAGAGCATATTTTTGCTCACGCTTTTCCTCTCGCGGTATTCAGAGCCTTGAAACTCTCTCTTCCAGAAGAGAACAAATTTGTTTTCTTTGATATTACAGGAGAAGCAACTGATATAATTTTAGTTGAGAATAGTAGCATTATTCACTCGGCCTCTTTTTCTCTAGGCAGAAATGCATTTTTACGTTCAATTGCAAAAGCTTTTGACGTACCTTATGAGGTAGCTCTTTCTTTTGTATCTCTATTTGCCTCGGGGCAATTAGATGAAAGTACTAGGGCAAAATTTGAAATTGCACAGAAAAGCTTTTCTTCTTTATGGAAAGAAGAGGTTCTTAAGGCTCTTTCGGTGAATAAGCAAGATAGCGTGCTCTCTCAAAGATTTTTTGTAACCATTGATGATGACGTGGCGCCTATCTTTATGCATATATTGAAAAACATCACTGCGGACGAGAGAAATGTGTTTCGTATTACTCAAAATGCCGTAAAAGAGAAGCTTTCGTATGCAAAATATGTC
>CAYVDB010000037.1:0-1556 GCA_964450705.1 uncultured Candidatus Saccharibacteria bacterium
TGAAGGGTTCCTGTTATGTCTCTAAGCACTAGAAAAGCAATTTTGCTCTGTATTCTGAGAGCATGTACAAAACCTTGAAGCGTTTCTGAATTTCCTTGAAAATTCTTAGCTTCATCTATGTGAATTGTTTTTTTCATAATTCTCTCGTTACTCCTACTTGTTTTCTAACGTCCTCAATTTTCTCTCTAATTAGTTCTTTTGCGCGCTTACCACCATCTTCTAGAACCTGGCGTATATAGTCTGGTTTCTGCTCTAATTCTTTTCGCTTTTCTCTCAGAGGTTCGATCGTTTTTGATATATTTTTTATGAGAATATCTTTAGACTCTTTATATCCAATTCCTCCAGACTCATATCGCTCTCTTATATCTTCAAATTCAGGTCCTTCCGTAAATAGCGTATGAAGCATAAAGACAGTGTCATTTTCTGTATCTTTCGGGTCATCAATGCCTTTCGAATCTGTAGGTATCTTTAAAACCGCTTCTTTTATCTCCTCGTCACTTGCAAAGAGGGGTATTGTATTTTTGTAACTTTTACTCATTTTCTGACCATCTGTTCCTAATACAGTTGCAACCTTCTCGAGAATTAATGGTTTAGGAAGTTTGAAAGTTTCTCCAAAGATACGGTTAAATTTTTCTGCTACGTCACGCGCAATTTCAAGGTGTTGTTTTTGATCAGAACCAACAGGGACAACATCGGCGTCATGAACAAGAATATCTGCCGCCATCAGGAGTGGGTAGTTGAACACCCCAACATTTATTTCTTTGTTTTTTGCTTCCGCATCTTTAAATGCATGAGCGCGCATTAGATACGGCATAGTAGTGATTGTTTCAAAAATCCATGCGATTTCAGTTACCTCTGGAATATCCGATTGTTTGAAAATCAATGTCTTTTTTGGGTCAAGACCTATTGCAAGATAATCCACGACCAAATCAAGGGTGTTCTGATGGAGTTCTTTTCTATTTTGGATTCCGGTCAAAGCGTGGAGGTCTGCCACAAATATCCTAGAATCATAGGAATCTTGAAGATCTACGAACTGCTTCATAGCCCCAAAATAGTTTCCCAGATGAGGTCTGCCTGTTGGTTTTACCCCGGATACAAGAATATTTGATTGCTTTCTTTCCATAAGAGCATCATATCAGAAAGAGCTTTTCTTTAGAAATTAGGGCTCTGTAAGGGCTATTTTAGTGGAATAGTTATATGAAAAGTTGAACCAAATCCCTTGCCTTTTGACTCAATCCATATTTTGCCCTGCTGAGCTTCAACCATTTGTTTAGCAACATAAAGACCGAGTCCTGTGCCTGTTGTATTTGTCTTACTTGCGTCTTTTGCTCTTGAAAACATTGAGAAAAGTTTAGGAATTTCAACAGGGTCAATACCTACGCCGGTATCTTTGACTTGTATATGCGCATTATTTGCTTCTTTTTGAAGAGTTACAGAGATACTCCCTTCCCGAGTGTATTTAATTGAATTATCTATGATATTTCCGATTACTTGCTTAATCTTTCCGCTGTCTGCATTTATGTTGTATAAAGTAGTGACGTCATCTTTTGTGTAAG